>CALFAM010000147.1 GCA_937948815.1 uncultured bacterium | reverse complement strand
CCTGGGTGCTGCTCTTTGCGTTGGTGTCGTTTCAGATCACGACGCAGGTACGGCCCGTACTGGTTCCCGCTCCGGGTGGTGACGGCCCGACGAAGCAGTTTTTCCTCGAACACTTCGCGCGCAGCCTGGATCACTCGCCGTCGCAGTAGATCCATCGCCTTCTGTGGGCGGCGCTCGGCACCGTCTGCGGGCGGTCCTCCACAAACTCGCGAAGGCTCAGACATGTTCCGGCCGTCCTCGATCGCTGCCGATCGCCGCTCTTGCTGCGTGGCGGTTAGTCCGTGCGCTCGGCACCGTCTACGGGGGGCTTCCACCAACTCGCCGGCCTTCCTGGGGGCGGAACGGCTGCGGAGCGATCACCAATGGCCGGTGCCGGGCTCGCCTTTCCAGGGACCGGCGAGGTCGCGGGTGACCCAGCCGCCGTAGAACCCGCCTGGCTGAGGCTGGACCCGCTCGCCGTCGACGAAGCACGCGACATGCGCCGGGTAAAAGGAAAAGCATCCTTCCAACGGGGCGAACCGCCGGTTGGGAGAAGCATAGCTCCATCCCACCGTTTGCTCGTCAGCGCGGTGGCGCAGGGCCCAATAGCGCGCCGTCCCTTTCCATTCGCAGAAGGAGCTGCCAGCCACCGGGACCAGTGCCTGCGGCTCGACGAGATCGGCTTCGGCCACGTAATAAGTTGGTGGGCTGGCGGTTTCGAGCACGCGCCACGCTCGGTCGGTTCGCGCGATCACGGTGTCACCGCTCCTGACCTCGACGTGTCGATCCGTACGTTCCAGGGCCGGCGGACGTGGGAAATCCCAGACGGACTCTTGGTCCGGGCGGGGTGTGTCGGCAAAGGGAGGGCGTTTGCTGCCGTTGTACTGCCACATGTTCACGTCTTCGTTCCCGCGTGACATCCGGATTTCGGATCGTGGCGAATGCAGCGCGTCGGAGAGCCGCCATTGACGGCCCTCCTCGAGCACTGCCGACTGCCGTCGCAACCGCGGGCCGAGCCAGCTGGGCGATCGGCGAGTGTGGGCTTCAGCTACCGGGGGCTGGGGTGAGCTGGAGCGTCAGGGCGGTCGTGCCGACCTGGGCATGGCTGCCGTTTCGGTCGACGCGGACACGATCGATGGCGAAGCTGCCATCAGGGCGTGGCTCGATGAGCACGACGGTGGCCGTGCCGTCTGCGTCGAGCCCCAGCGTGACGATGGCTGCGGTCGGGCTCGAAGGGGTCGCAGCGTTGGGCCTGGATCCGTTGGGTGGGGTGAGGAGCAGGAAGTTGCCAGGACGGGTGGCGAGGTGGAGCTCTTGCCACGGAAGGTCGGTGGCACGGACGGACACCACGGGAGCTTCCGGGGAACAGTAGAAGCACGCCTGCGAGGGAGCGACCAAGGGTACGTCTTGGAGATCGTCGCCCGATGCGCTTGTCAGGGAGAGCTTCGAGCCCGCCGCCCGTGCGGTCCACGGCGAATCGAGGGGCAAGAGAATCGGCTCGAGCATTTCGGCTTGATGACCGATCTCGTGGCTGCGCACCGCGATGGGGAGGATCATCTGGCGCCCTTCGCCAAATGGCAGCCAGACAAAGACAGACTCCGTGGTGTCGTCTCCCAGGCGCGCAACGGGGTGGGCCCAGCTGAAGCGAACCATGGCTTGGGCAGGCGCCCCCGTCGTGTCCGTCCGGGCGAGAAAGGTCGGGCCGTGGGTGCCCTTGGTGGGCGTCTGGCTGAAAGCCGCTCGCCGTGGTGCGAGCACGACGCCACGGCCGCGCAGGTGCCACGTGCAGTCAGCCTGCTTGCAGAGCTGGTCCAGCAAGGAGTTCCCGGTATGGGTGCCAGCTGACCATGACACGGGGCGCTCGTCGGAAAGGCCGCCGACACGTTTCAACGGAGTGCTCAACACCTCGCGGAGATGTTCGGTGGCCTCGCCGAGGGGGCCGTCGAAAGCAGCCATGTCATGGCGTTGGGTGAGAACGCTGTCGAGGGCCGTGATCCGTAGCGTGCGGACGCTGTTCTGAGCATAGATGAGCTTCCACGAGCAGGCCGCGTCGTCGCAGAGAGCATCGAGGAGATCGCTCCATGAGGCGTCGCGGACGTCGATGGTGACCCGCCGCGCGGGCAACGCCGGTTCGACCTCGAGCTGCATCGTGCCGCCCCACATCGGCAGCCCCGAGAAGTGCGCGAGCACGTCCTGGAGCGGCGTGCCGTCGAGTGCGAGGTCGATTCGGCGGGCGCGGACGGTTGCGGCCGGCAGGGCCGTGATCGAGATGATCCCTGCACTGGCGTCTACTTCGCATCCTCCGAGGCGACAGACCTCCTCGAGAGCAAGGGGCCAGGGAACGGCCTCGAGCGCGACCGTAATGGCACGCTTCGGGAGGCTCGGGTCGATGGTGACCGTCGTGTCGGTGATCGTGCCGAATACGCGCAGGGTCTCGTGGAGGTCTGCGTTCAGCAGGTCGATGGTGATCGGCGCACCGTCCGAATCGCCTTCCGAACGGTCTGGCCGGACGAGCAGCAAGGGCGGCTCCACCCGGCACTGGAGATCCTGAACCTGGCAGATCCCGTCGAGGGCTTGCTGCCACGGGACGGCATTGAGCTCGACTGTGACCGTACCGCGGACCGAGCTGGGAATGTCGAGCGAGAGGTCTTGCAAGGTTGCGAAAACCGAGAGCACGTTCACCAGATCAGCGTCCTTCAAGCTGAGATCGATCGGGGCATCGCGCGCGAGTTGGTTGGCGAGCGACGAGGTCGGCACGAGCGCGAAGCAGCCGATCAGGAGTATGCGCAAGGGTGTCCGTGGGTTCATGGGGTGTCTCCTTCTCCATTCAAGACGATCCAGCGCCCACCACCGCGTGTGGTGACCGTCAACGGGCCATCGAGATTGCTGATCGAAACGATGCTCTTCTCGCTTTCGTGACCGGCCTGTGGCGTGTGGCCACCTGCCGCTGCCACCACGGTGGGTGTGCCGGCGGCGGGTGTCGGCTGTCGCGATGCGTGCCTCGGCCATACGAGCGCGGCGAGGACGGCGAATGTGACCGCGGCGGCTGTAGCAACGGTCCTCGGTGCGCTCCAGCGTCTGCGATCGCCGATGGCTGCGGACGCGGGCCGTTGGCGCCTTTCGGTGGCAGAGGCGAGAGCGGCTTCGACCAGCGCCCGTGAGCGTGCGGGATCCGGTTCCAGACCCTCGCGCAGCAGCTGGTCGATGGCGGCGTCGTGCTCGCCTGCGTTCGGGTGTTCAGGCTTCGCGCGGCTTGGCATGACGATCCTCCAGGAGGCGGCTGAGTCGTTGACGGGCACGGTGGACGCGCATCTTGAGCGCCGAGCGACCGATGCCCAGGACCTGGGCCGCCTGCGCCCCATCGAGCTCGCCGGCCGCGACCAGGAGAAGCGCCTCTCGGTCGCGGCCCGAGAGCTTGCGAAGCGCGGCCAGGGTGGTGGCGAAGGTACTGCCGGTGAGGAAGAGCGCTTCGGGGTCGGGTGCGTGGTCGGCGCGCTCGGTCAGCGTTTCGATCGGTTGCAGCAGGCGATCGCGCCAGAGGTTCCTGCGCAGTCGACGACGGGCGACCGTGAAGACGAAGGCGCCGGCGTCGTCGGGAGGACCGTGCAACCGCCACCGCGACACCAAGGCGAGGAGGGCTTCCTGCGCCGCGTCCTCCGCCACGGCAGCTCGACCGGTGAGGCCGAGGCAGTAGCGGAGCAGGCGGGGCGCCAGCGCGTCGAGGGTCGGTTCGAGGTCCATCGCACAAAGAGTACCCACCGGTGCGCGGCGGTCACACATTGTGTGAAGAAAGTACCGGCGTAAAGTCTGGTCGCTGTTTGATGGACCGATCGGTAGAATCCGCCGGCAATGAACAACCACACATCGTTCGCCGACCGCCTGATCGACCGTGTACGCGCGGTGGGACATCCCCTGTGCGCGGGCCTGGATCCACACCTCGACCGGTTGCCTCGCTGCTTCCGGCACGGCAGCATGCGGCTCGATGATCCGGCCACCGCGCAGGTGGTCGAGACGTTTCTGTGCGCCGTGGTCGATCGTCTGGCTGGCAAAGTAGCAGCGGTCAAACCACAGATCGCATTCTTCGAGCAGCTCGGCTGGCGCGGCATGCGGGCTTGTGAACGGGTGATCCACCATGCACGCCAGGCCGGTCTGCTCGTCGTGGTCGATGCCAAGCGTGGGGACATCGGCTCGACGGCGGCAGGCTATGCGGCCGCGTTCTTGGGGCCACAAGCGCCGATGCCAGCCGACGCGCTGACGGTCAATCCGTATCTCGGCGTCGACGCTCTCGCGCCGCTGGTGGCAACGGCTGCCGAAAATGGGCGCGGGCTCTTTGTCTTGGTCAAGACCAGCAATCCGGGGGCTGGCAAGCTGCAGGACCTCGAGGTGGCAGGCAGCCGGCTCTACGAACACGTCGCGCAGGCGCTCGCGCCCGCTGCCGAGCAGATGATCGGGCCGCGTACCGGGTGGTCGTCCCTGGGTGTGGTGGTGGGTGCGACCTATCCGGATGACGCGCGACGGGTCCGCGAGGCCTTGCCGCGGGCGCTCTTTCTGGTTCCGGGTTTTGGTGCGCAGGGTGCGGGCGCCGAGGATGCCGTGCGCGGCTTGCCCCTGGGTGAGGACGGTCGTCGAGAGGGTGGTCTGGTCAATGCATCCCGGGCGATTCTCTTTCCCGAGGGCTCGGCCGATGCCACCCCCGCCCGCTACGCGACGCTCCTCGACGACGCAATCGAACGATCTGCCGATGCGCTCGCGAAAGCGACCCGTCCGCCTTCCTAGTCGAGCTCCAGCCGCTTCATTTTCTTGCGCAACCCTTCCCGGCTGATCCCCAGGGCTTTAGCCGTCCGCGTGCGGTTGCCACCGTGCGCCCGCAGCTGCATCTCGATGACCTCTCGCTCGAAGTTGGCGAGTGTGGTCGGCGAGGCATGCTCGACGGGCTTGGCCTGCGTAATGCGCTGGGACAGGCGGTCGACGGTCAGTGGCTGTCCGGGCACGGTCACTGCGAGCAGACGAAGCGCTTCGTTCTCGAGCTCACGAATATTGCCCGGCCAGTGGTACTGCTCGAGCACCCGCTCGAGGCGCGGCGAAACCCGGGGCGCCTCTACCGCCGGTTTGGGGCCGCCCTTTCCTGGGCGGTTCGAAGCGCGGGAGAGGAAATGGTAGAAGAGGGGTAGCACGTCGTCCGGGCGCTCCCGAAGCGGGGGTAGCTCGACGGTCACGACGTTCAACCGGTAAAGAAGGTCTTCGCGGAACCGGCCCGCGGCAACTTCATCGGCCAGATTGCGATTGGTCGCGGCGACGAAGCGCACATCGACGTGTACCGGCTGCGTGGCGCCCACCGGCTGGACCTCGCCGAACTGCAGGGTCCGCAGCAGCTTGGCCTGCAGCTCGATCGGCAGCTCGCCGACTTCGTCGAGGAAGAGGGTACCTTCGTGCGCGGAGGTAATGGTCCCGACCTTGTCTCGTTTGGCGTCAGTGAACGCGCCACGGACATGGCCGAAGAGCTCGGACTCGAGCAGGGTCGGTGAGATGGCGCCACAGTTGACCGTCACCAGATCGCAATCGCGCCGCGCGCTGTGGCTGTGAATGGCCCGCACGACCAGCTCCTTGCCAGTACCGGTCTCACCTTGCACCAGGACCGGAAGGTCAGAGGTAGCGACCTGGGCAACCATCTCCAACAAGCCCATGAAGGTGGGGTCTTGGGTGATGATGCCAGGGAAGCGCGAGCGCGGCGTGACCACCTTCTCGAGAGCCCGGTTGCGTTCCTCGAGCACCAGCTGGCGGAGGCACTTCTCGAGGGCCCGGGAAGACAGCTCGAGAATGCGTTCGAAGAGCGCGCGCTGAGGCTGGCCGAACAGGCGCCGTACTGACTGCGACTCGAGGTAGAGCGCGCCGACGCGCCGGCCGTCGACCTCGATCGGTGCCGCGAGCACCGAGCGGATGCCCTGGCGAAGCACGCTCTCGGTCTGGCCGTAGCGGCAGTCGTCGAGAGCGTCTTCGACCAGAAGAACCTCGCCTTGGTCGAGTACCTCGCGAATGATCGAGCGGCTGACCGCCTCGCCGCCTTTTTCGAGCTCTTCACGGCGCCAGTTGCGAATGACCTTGAGGTCCAGGTTGTCCGGGTCTTCCTCGTCGGTACCGTCACCCTCGTGGCGAAGCACGAGGAAGCCGCGGTCGGCGCGAACGATCGTCAAGGCATGTTGGACCACCTTGTCGAGCAATACGTCATAGTCATCGACACGCAAGAGCTCGCCGGCCAGCTCCAGAAGCTGGCCCAGCTCTTCATTCGTGAGGGCGTCTTGGGTCGCGGGCATGCCTCAACCTATCATTGCTGCAACCAGTCATTGCCAACTGTGCATCGCTGTTTCACGGCGAAACGGGGGCCGGTCTGGTACGCTCTCGACCGTCGCCGTCCGTGGCTTCGTCCCCCGGTACTCCGATGCTTCCTTCGCCTTCATCCGCAAGCCTCCGGCAGCAGCCCAGCAAAGGGCTGTTCGTGCGTGAGCGGCTGGTCGCCGCAGACGCTGCGTGCCACGGCGTTCTGCTGTTCATTCACGGCCTGGGCGAGTCTGGGATCTGCTTCGAGCCCCTGCTCGACGAGCTTCGTCTCGACGGCTGGCGACGGATCGCGATCGATCTCCCTGGCTACGGCAAGAGCCCATGGCCGTCGACACCGAGCGATTTTGCTGCCACGACCCGGCGACTCGCTGCCTGGCTCGAGGACGAGGCGCTGCCGCCGGTCGTCGTGGTCGGCCACTCGATGGGGGGTGTGCTCGGCGCTGATCTCGCCCGCCATGCCCCGGAGCGCGTGCGAGCCTTTCTCAACGTCGAAGGCAACATCTCTTTTGCCGACTGCACGGCCAGCCAGGAGGCGGCCGTGGACACGACCGACGCATTCCTCGCCGATGGTCATCGCGCGTTGCTCGAGCGTACCTACCGCGGCGGCATCGAGGATCGTGCCTTGCGCGGCTACTATGCCAGCCTGCGCTTGGCGGATCCGCGACAATTTCACCGCGACGCCGTGGAGCTCGTGGCGCGGTCGAGGGCGGAAACGTTGGCGGCGGAAACCGCGGCGGTTTCCTGCCCGAGGCACTATGTGCTCGGCGATCCGCGTGGCACGGGCGAGCATTCCCAGGCCTTGCTCGAAGCGGCCGGCGTCTCCTGGCAGGCAATTGCCGATGCGGGGCATTGGCCGTATCTCGATCAGCATGAAGCATTCGTCGACGCGCTGCTGACGTTCCTACACACCGTTTTGGAGACCGAAGCCGCAGGGGAAACAGCGGGATGAGCAACCGTCATCGCGTGGTGATCGTCGGCGGCGGTTTTGGCGGTTTGTGCGCGGCGCGCAGTCTCCGGCGAGCGCCGGTCGATGTCGTGCTGGTCGATCGTCGCAACCACCACCTCTTTCAGCCCTTGCTCTACCAGGTCGCGACAGGCGGCCTGTCACCGGCCAACATCGCAGCGCCGCTACGTGCCCTGGTTCGCGGGCAGCCCAATACGCGGGTCGTCCTTGGCGAGGTCACGGGTTTCGATCTCGAGACCCGGGTCGTGGAAGTGAAAGGCAGTGAGGACCTACCGTACGACGACCTCATCGTCGCGGCCGGGGCGGGCAACTTCTACTTCGGGCGAGACGATTGGGCCGATCGCGCACCCGGGCTCAAGAGCCTGGAAGAGGCGACGCGCATTCGCCGCCAGGTGCTGCTGTCGTTCGAGCGTGCCGCCCAAGAGCCGGATCCTGAGCGGCGGGCCAAGCTGATGACCTTCGTGGTCATCGGTGG
>CALFAM010000146.1 GCA_937948815.1 uncultured bacterium | reverse complement strand
AGCGGTGGACAACACGAGCCTGACCCGCCGGTGGCAACGGGTCATGAGGTGTTTCTAAAGAAGTTCTTCGGCGCGATTCCAGCAGGCGTCCAGACCTTCAGAATCGCTAAGACAGATCTTCGGCCGTGGCGAGCAAGCCGTATTGGCGCAGGATGGCGCGAAAGCGCGGCTCGCCATGAAGCGGCGAGAGAGAGGGCTCTGCAAAGGCCAACAGCAGCTCTGGAGCGTCGCGCGCTGCGGCCCTCTTGAGGATGCCCAATGCCTCCTCCTGCTCACCGAGACGCATGTAGGCGGCCGCGCGGCCCAACGGCGAGGTCGCCGGCTGCTGCAGGGCGAAGCGGAAGATGGCATCCCAGCCCTCGCGACCGTAGGCACGTCCCAAGTTCGCCAGCTCTTCTCCGGTCGCACCACGCTTCCCAAAGAGCACCAGGAACGCATCGCGGGCTTGGTCCGTGCGACCGAGGGTAAGCAAGGACAGCGCACGCATCCGATCTCCGGTGCCATTCGACAGCGCGTTCATCCGGTCGGCCCACCGAAGCGCTTCCTGCGCCCGGCCGCTCTCGTAGAGCACAGACGTCAACAGCCGCAGCGGGGCCAGTGCCAGCGGTTCCAGTTGCCGCGCGCGGCGCGCCATGGCCTCTGCCTCGTCGAAGCGTCGCTGCATGCGCAGCATCCACCCGAGGGCGACATAGGTATCGCCATCACCGGGATCCAGCCGCAACGCCTGCCGAAAGAGGGCTTCCGCAGCGTCGAGATCACGGTCGCACAGCATCGCCGCTTCACCGAGCGCCATGTGCGCGCGGCCCGACAGCGGATCGAGCTCGAGGGCACGGGCTGCCGTCTCACGGGCACGCGCATCGAGCCGATCCCGGTCGCCGATGTCCATCCAGCGCTCGAGCATGTAGGTGAGCGACAGGCCGACATAGCCCTCGGCAAACGCCGGTTCCAGCTCGATCGTGCGTTCGAAGGACGCTTCCGCATGCTGGAGGTCTGAGGTTTCCCCCACGTCGATCGCCTGCGAGAGGGCAAAGCGCCCTGCCAGATAGGCATCGACAGCAGCCGGCACGAGAGAGGCGACCGGCCAAGACGGAGACACAGATTTCCCTGGCGCGTTCGGCGGGCTGTTGCCCACGTCCTGAATCGCCTGCGCGACGTTGCTGGCGATCGTCCATTGCAGCGCGCGCAGATCACCGATCGAGGCGTCATAGTTCCCCGACCAAAGGTAGCGATCCGTGGCCGCATCAATGAGGCGAAGATCGATGCGCAGCGCATCGCCGGTCCGGGACACGGCCCCTTCGAGCAGGAGATCGGCACCCAGCTGTTCGGCAATGTCAGGCGCGGACATGGACGTCGGCGGCAGGAAACGGGCGACGGACGTTCGCGAGATGATCTCGACTGGCTGCAGGCGGGCCAAGCCCTGGATCAAGGCGCCGGTCAGGCCGTCGGCCAGCACGCGATCCCTCGGCCCGTCGATCGAGTCGTCTGCCAAGGGCAGCACGGCCAGGCGATCGAAGGATTGCGGAGCGGCTGGTTCTTTCTGAGGCCAAAAGCCCGCCGCGGTGAGCGCGAGGAGGATGCTGAACAGGGCGAGGAGCATGGCCCGCCCCCGGGGTGACAGGTCCGGGATCCTGGTGCGCGCATCCCGCTTGCGAGGGGCAGATGACCGCTCCGGGCACGACCCTTCGGTCGAGTCGGTATCGCCCGCGGACCGCGCCCCTGGGGACACGGCCTCCTTCGACGCGCTCGCTTGCTGGCACGCGTCCGGCAAACCTGGCGTGGGACCGGCTTCCCGCCACGTCACCGGTGCGAGCCAGCGGTAGCCCTTGCCTTGGATCGTCTCGATGTAGCGCGGTGAACGGGCGCGGTCGCCGAGCGCCTTGCGGATCTCACAGATGGCGACCGCGAGCACCTCGTCGGACACGACACGCCCTTGCCACACGTCGCTGACGATGCCTTCCTTCGTCGCCAGGCGCCCGGCGCGGGAGACCAGGTGCACCAGCACGGCCATCGCCTTGGACCCGAGGCGCGCTTCGCGATCGGCTGCGGTGAGACGGTTGAGCGACGGATCGACCCGCCACGGGCCGACGACAAATCCCCGGCCGTACTTCGGCTCATTCATTGACTGCACTCCCCTTTCCGATCCTAGCTCGGCCGAGGGCTGAGATGGTGCATACTGCGCCGAGTCGAGCGTCCGCAGGTATACTTCACCATGCTTCGATCGGCCCTTCCGGCTCCGCGCGACGAACCGGATCGCCTCGACGCTGTGGGCCGATCAAGAGACCTCACTCATGATTCACGATTTGTCGTTCGAACGTCAGCCGGCGGGCGCCGCCGCATCATTCGGTTGCCGACGTCAACGCCGCCGGACTGCTGCCAACAAGAGCCGCGTCCTGTCCCTCGTCTGTACCTTGCTCCTGCTCGCGGTGTCGGCTACCCCGGCACTAACGCAGCAGTCGACCTTGGCGCAGGCCCAGGCGCTGATCGACGCGGGTGCGCCGGATCGCGCGCTACCGTTGATCGAGCAGGCGATGGGTCGCGGCAAGGTACGTGGACAGGCACTGCTGATGCGCAGCACCGCGCGGTTCATGCTCGGCGAGCACGAGCTCGCGACTAGCGATCTCCGCCAGGCCGTAGAGGCCGATCCTTCGCTGCGCCAAGGGTGGCTCAACCTGGCCGCAGTGGAGATGGCGGTCCAGCGATGGGACGTCGCCCATCAGGCTCTGGTCAAGGCTCAGCAGCTCGACCCTACCGCCCCGGACAACGATCTGAACCTCGGTGCAGTCCAGCTCCTGCGGGGTGAGCGTGCATCGGCCAAGCAGCATTTCGATCGCTACCTGAGCGCCCATGCGTCCGAGCCCGAATCGTTCTACCAGGTGGCGAGCAACTATGCGCTGGCAAACGATCCAGCGACCGCGATCAAGCTGCTCCAGCAGGCGGTCTCCCTCGACGAACGAATCCGGCTGCGCATCCGTGCGGA
Organism: uncultured bacterium; assembly: GCA_937948815.1. Classification (GTDB taxonomy): domain Bacteria; phylum Acidobacteriota; class Thermoanaerobaculia; order Multivoradales; family J023; genus J023. The sequence goes on along the minus strand of CALFAM010000146.1, from coordinate 12,110 downwards.
CGTCCAATTCGACTACTACCAGTCGACCACCGTTGGCGATGCCTTCCGTCTCCTGCTCAACACAGACACCTATCTGCCACCCAAGGATGCCCTGCGGGCCTCGGCCGGATTTCCCGACCCCTACGACAGCCAAGACCGCATCTTGCTCAACGCCACCCTCGTCGCCCTGCGCGACGAGCGGATTCCCCATGAGCCGACGATCGAGGCCGGTGAACAGTGGGCGCTGATCTGGGGTGCCATGCGCATCAAAGTCGCCAGCCAGGACGATGGCACGGGGATCGTCAGCATCACCGCCCCGGCAGGACGTATGCCCGCCGCCGAGTTTCATCGCACGACCCAACGCCTGTTCCGCGCGGTCCACGACCAGCTTGCGGTGATGCGCTTCCGGCGCTGATCGCGATACGCAGAATCACGACGAGCACCCGACAGCAACCCGCGGGAAGACCGCTCTCCCGAAAGCCTGACTGCGCAGAGCACGACCGATCATGAGTAGTAAACCGAAGAATCCGAAACACCGCGACGAGCCCGCATCCGAGGACAGCGTTCTCGAGGACGGTCACGAGCTCGAAGAAGAACAGGACGACGCGGTCATCGGCCAGGCGTTCAAGCGCTCCCTCCTCGTCTTCGCGGCGATCGGTCTGGTCATCGCCGGCGTGCTCTTCTTGCGCAGCCGGCCGGATGCCGCCGCACCCGAGCAAGTCATCGAGCGCGCGGCTCCGGAGGTACCGAACCGCGGCGACATCGCGCCGCCGTCCCTTCCCTTCGTCGACGTCACGACAGAAGCGGGCGTTGATTTCGTTCACGAAAATGGCGCCCGCGGAGACAAGCTGCTGCCCGAGTCGATGGGCGCCGGTGTCGCCCTCTTCGACTACGACGGGGATGACGACGCCGACCTCCTGTTGGTCAACAGCATGGCGTGGTCGCACGATGCGGGGGCGAATGCCGCCCAAGCGACCAGCCGCCTCTATCGCAACGATTCTTCCGCCGGTGCCTTGCGCCTGACGGACGTCAGCGAAGAGACCGGCATCGACCAACTCACACTCTATGGCTCTGGGGTCGCGGTCGGCGATGTCGACGGCGACGGCTACCGCGACCTCTTCGTGACCGCGGTCGGCCACAACCGGCTCCTCCTGGGCAGCGCCAGCGGCAGATTCGAAGACGCTACCGCAGCGGCCGGCGTGGCAGGTGATGCCGCGGCCTGGTCGACCACCGCCGCATTCTTTGATGCTGACCGCGACGGCGATCTCGACCTCTTTGTCGGCAACTACGTGCAGTGGTCGAAGGAAATCGACTACCAGATCGACTACCGGTTGACTGGCGTCGGCCGGGCCTACGGTCCGCCGGTCAACTACCAGGGGACCTTCTCCTCCTTCTACCGCAACGATACGACCGCTGCCGGCGCCCCTCGGTTCACCGATCTTTCCGAGCCCGCGGGCATTCAGGTGCGCAATCCGGCCACGGACGTGCCAGTCGGCAAAGCGCTCGGCCTGCTGCCAATCGACGCCGACCGCGACGGCTGGACCGATCTGCTGGTGGTCAACGACACCGTGCGCAACTTCTTCTTTCACAACCAAGGCGCGCGCGGCGAAAGCAGCGGTGACGAGCAGGCCATCACCTTCGAAGAGGTCGGCGAACTCTGGGGCGTGGCCTACGGTCGCAGCGGCGAAGCCACCGGTGGTATGGGCATCGATGCTGGCTTCTTGCTCGGCAACGATGACCTTGGCTTCGCCATTGGCAACTTCGCTAACGAGATGACATCCCTCTACCTGGCCCAGGGCGACCCGACCCTGTACGCGGACGACGCCATCGGGCTCGGCATCGGCGCGCCAAGCCGCTCGGCACTCACTTTTGGCTTGTTGATGCTCGATGCAGACCTCGACGGTCGGCTCGACATGATTCAGACCAATGGGCACCTGGAAAACGAGATCAACTCCGTCGACCCGAGCCAGACCTACGCCCAGCCGTCCCAGCTCTTCTGGAACGCTGGGCCAGATGCCCGCCAACCGCTCGTGGCCCTGGCCGCGGACGCCATTGGCGATCTGGCTGCCCCCCTGGTCGGCCGGGGCAGCGCTTTCGCCGATCTAGACGGCGACGGCGATCTCGATGTGGTGCTCACCCAGACCGGGCGTCGGGCCATCGTGCTGCGCAACGACCAGCAGACCGGCCACCACTGGCTGCGGGTGAAGCTGGTCGACGAGGCGACGCAGCGCGACGCGATCGGCGCCCACGTCAGCCTCCAAGCCGGGGGTGCCACGCAACGCCAGTTCGTCAATCCGACACGCAGCTACGCCTCGCAGTCTGAAATCACCTTGACCTTCGGTCTCGGGACGACCGACCGCGTCGACGCCCTGACTGTGACCTGGCCGGACGGCCACGAGCAATCGGTTGCCGTCGACCGTGTCGACCGCGTCATCACGGTCGAGCGCGTCGCAGGTTGACCTCGAATGGACGCTCAGGTGCCGATCGACGGATACCCTGGATACGAACCGATGAGCACAGCAAGCGCGACAGTACGAACGAAGCGGAGGCGGCGGGCGGATTCGATCGGGGGTGACTGACGTGCGAGCGCACCGGGCACTGTTGCTGGCCTTCCTCGGCATCGCCGCAACGCGATTCGCCCTGGGAGACGTCCCGGGAGATGCGCACGAAGACCCCATCGATCGAAGGATCTGGCATGCCGCGCCACCGCTCGAGGCGCCAGCATCCGAGATCGCCAGCACGGCCCGTGCGCTCAGCACCGCGGACAGGGCGAACGTCGTCATTCTCTACCGCGCGACCGAGATTCACTTCGACGATCTCGGTAAGCAGTCGAAACGCGAGCACACGATCTACCAGGTGCATGACGCCGCAGCGGCGGCGAGCTGGACGGCGGTCAGTGCGACGTGGTCACCGCGGTTCGATAATGCGCCGTCGATCCGCGCGCGGGTGATCGACGCAGACGGCATCGCACACCGTCTCGAGCCCGCCCACCTCGCGCGTCAGCCGCTCGCGGCGGCCGCGGGCAACCAGGCCAGCGCGCAGCAGGTGCTATTCGCATCCCTTCCCGCGGTGGGCGATGGCGTGGTGATCGAGACCCTGATCGAGCAGAGCGAGCATCAGCCCCTCTTTCCGGCCGGGGCGGTCCGGCGTCACGTCTTCGTCGCCACCGCGCCGATCCTCGACGCACGGCTCCACCTCGACACGCCCGAAACACTGCCGCTGACCTACCGGCTGCACGATCCCGAGCGTCCAGCTGGCAACCACACCGAGGATGACGCAGCCGCGGCCGACCGCGCACCGGCACGGATCGCTTCGGGTGAAACGACCCTGAACGGCCGACGCGTGATTCGTTTCACCCATTCAGACCTCTCCACAGCGCAGGCGATCGAGCCCAACCAACCACCGGAGCAAGCCCGCTGGCCCTCGCTCACCTTCTCGACCGCCGCGAGCTGGAACGCGGTGGCAACCGCCTACGCGGCGCTGGTGGACGACGCCTTGGCCGAAGGCAAACCCGGCGAGCAGGACCTCGCGGCTGACGGCACCGGGCTCGCCGTTGGGTCCGGTGTGGTCGCTCCTGGGGCCGTTGCCAGCGACAGCATCGACGATCTCCTCGCACAAGTCCGAGCACGCGTTCGCCCAGTCGATACCCCTCTTGGGAGCACGACCTGGCGTCCAGCGTCTCCCCGCAGCGCCCTCGCGAAGGGTGCCGGCACCAGCCTCGACCTTGCCACCCTGCTGGTCGCGATGCTGCGACAGTCGGCGATTCCGGCCTTCGTCGCCCTCGTCCGGAGCGGGCCGGGCCAAGGCGTCGAGCCCGATCTGCCAGGCGTCGGCCTCTTTGATCGCGCAGTCGTCTACGTACCGGGCCTGCGCCCCCTGTGGCTCGATCCCGCGACCGCCTCGACCCGGGCCGGCGAGCTGCCCCACGCAGCCCAAGACCGCTGGGCATTGATCCTTTCCGCCTCGACCCAGAATGTGGTCAAGACGCCCGCCTCGGGCGCCGCCGACAACCGACAAGAAGAGCTTCGCGAGGTCTACCTCGCCCCCTACGGCCCTGCACGCGTCGTCGAGACCACCGACTTCTATGGCGCTTTCGCCCAGCACCAGCGAGCCCTTCGCGCCACGACCACGACAGCCAGTCGGCAGCAGCAGGTCGCACGCTACGTTGCAACGACCTACCTCGGCGCGCGCCTCGAAGGCCTCGAGGAGGTTTCGAGCTCCGATGCCGTCGGGCCGCTCTCCATGAGGCTGGAAGCCATCGGCAGCGCCCGCGCGTCCACCGAGCTCGATCAAGCCGTCGTCGGCATCCCGCTGGCCGATTTCGTGGCCGGCATGCCCGCCGACTTCTTCGCCACCGCCCCGGCTCCCCGCGTACATCCGTACCTCCAGCTGCCCTTTGCGCGCACGTGGCGCTATCGCATTCACCCACCGCGCGGCTTTGCACCGCGCACGCTGCCCCCTGCCCGCACCTTTGAGCTCGGCGCTGCCACCTTGCAGCAGTCTTTCCGGCTCGACGACGGAATCCTGATCGCCGATTTCCGATTTGATTCCGGGCCCCGGCGCAAATCAGCCGCCGCATTTGCCGCCACCCGCCGTGCTCTCCGAGAGTGGGTCGACGAGCAGCCCGTGGAGTTGCTGTGGTTCGACTCTGTCGGTGCCACGATGCTCCGCCATGGAAACGCCATCGAGGCCGTGCAGTCCCAGGCAGCGATCGCGTCCGCACCGGACGCAGCCGTCGCCGACCAGGTCCGTCTCGGCCGCGCCCTTCTGGCACTCGGGCTGGTCGAGTCCGCACGCACGATCGCCGTTCAAACACTCGCCGCGGCGCCGAAGAGCAGCCTGGCCCATTGGTTCCACGGCACGGTCCTGGCACGCGACCCCCTCGGTCGCCCGTGGCTTCCTGGCAGCGATCGTGCCGGCGCCCTGGCCGCGTTCGAACGGGCCGTTGCCCTCGATCCCGATCACGAGCTGGCGCACGCCGAGCTGCTGCTGGCACTCGAGCGTGGGGAGGATGGCACGCGCTTCGGCCCCGGCGTCGACCTCGCGCGGGCAGCGCAGAAAATTCGCACATTTCGCTCGCGCTTTGGTGGCGCACAGGCAAACCGCAACCTGGCTGAGGTGCTCTTGCGCGCGCAGGACGGACCAGCTCTCTCGTCTCTGGCCGACGACCTGCCGATCAGCGCGGAACACCATGTGTGGGGGCTGGTCGGCACGGCCCTGACCGCGGGTGCGGACGCCGTGAAGGGCCGGGTCGATCGCTTGCAGGCTTCCTCGGCGGCACGGGCCAGCTACCTGGTCCAAGCCGCCCAGAAGCTGGTGTCGATCCGGCACTACGCATCGGCGGCCACATTGCTGAAGATGGCGGTTCCTGCCACGGGCGAAGCCCAGGCAGCGCGCGCCGCCGCAGGCCTGGCTGCCTATGCCGCTGGGCTGGCCGAAACCGTGCCCTTGCACCAGATTTCCGAACCCGACGACCCCGGCCGCCGGCTGCTGCTCCGCCTCCTACGGCTCATTCGTGGCAACGATGTGCCGCTGGAGTCCATTTTTCACAGCCGCTGGCTGGCGGCAGTCGGCCCTGACCGTTCGAATGCGCAGATCGTCCAGCGCGCCCGCGAACGTTTCACGGCAGGACGCGTCGGAGCTGGCCAGAACGACGAACGCCTCGGCGACGCCGGACTGCCCGAAGCCGTGGTCCTCGACCTGGCGTATCACTTCGTTCACCTGGCACGTGACGGGGATCCAGACGGATTGGAACGCCTGGTGATTCGTGCTTCGCTGCCCGGCCCCACGGAGACCTTCGGCGAGGGTACCGCGGACGGCCAGACCCTTCTGCTCGCCACCGATGCGTCCGGCCCAGTCGACGACCGGAGGCGGATCATCGGCTTCGGGAGTGATCTGGGAAGCGCGGGGCGGATGATCACGGGCCTGCTCGCCGATGACGAAGTCGACCAGGCACGACAGTGGCTCGACTGGCTGGCCGGCAATGGCCAGGAACGCACTGGTGCCCAACCAGTGGAGCCTGGGCATCCGGTCGATCCGTTTCGCGGTCATCCGTTTCCACAGATCTGGCCCGGGAGCGGCGCCCCGACGCCAGACCGCATGGCCGAGGCCGCCGCGGTGCTCATGGCGTGGGCGGACGACCCCGAGCTGATCGATGACGCCGTCGCGCGCCTTACCGCGACGGTTGCCCGATTGGCCGCCACCCACGAACGCTGGCCGCCGCTGGCCAACGCGCTCTACCAGGCACTGTTGGCACGCGACGCGGTGACCGCGCGCGGCGGACTCACGGCACGAATGAGCGAGGCATTTCCGGAGTCGGCAGTCGCTTTCGAGCGTCGCATTGGCTGGCTATTGACCACCAGGGCCTTTGCCGACGCTGAAGCCCTCGCACGAGGTCGGCTCGCGGCTCGCTCCAACGATCAGCTCGCACGCCGCATGCTGGCCCAGGTGGCCATGGCGCGGGGTGACGTCACAGCCGCCCATCGCGGGTTCGCGACCCTCCAACCCCTGCCCGAGAATGCAGCCGCCTTCAATCAGCATGCCTGGCTTCAACTTTTTCCGGCCTCCGCGACCGATGATGGCGCCGAAGCGTCGGCGCCAGTAGAACGAGCTCGCCAGGCCGCAGCGCTACTCGGCTATCCGGCCGGCCCGATCCTGCACACGCTAGCCACCGCCCTGGCGGCAGAAGACCAACCCTCCGAGGCGTACCGAACGCTGCTGCGCGCAGTCGATGCCCGCGGCGGCACGATCGACCCTGAGGATTACCTGGTTCTCGGAAGAATCGCCGAAGCGGTCGGACGTGAGGACGCCGCCCGGTACTACTACCAGCGGGTCGAGGCAGGGGTCGAAGGCATCACCTTCTCGGCCCACGATCTCGCTGACGCCTGGCGATCAAGGCTGGACGGTCAGAGTCGAACGACGACCGAACCGTAGTGCAGGCCTGCGCCGAGCGCGGTGAAGGCCACCAGGCTTCCTTCCGGTGCCTTGCCCGCCTCACGCGCTTCGAAGAAGGCCAACGGCAGGGTGGCGGAGGTGGTGTTGCCGTAGCGGTGAATGTTGTTGTGAACCTTGGCATCGGGCAAACCGAGCTGCTTTTGTGCCGCTTCGTTGATGCGCAGATTGGCCTGGTGCATGATCAAGAGATCGAGATCATCCAGTCCATACCCGACGTGCTGCAGCGCTTCCACGGTGACTTTCGGCATGCGGGTCACGGCCAGCTTGAACACCGAACGCCCATCCATGTGCGGCACCGCGCCACCCTGCGCGATCATCGCCGCATCGACGAAGGGGCGATGGGCCGAACCGACGCCCGGCACGAAGAGAATGTCTTTGTGAGCGCCATCACCGTAGAGCTTCGATCCGAGAATGCCGCGGCCGTCGTCTTCCTCGTGAGCGCGAAAGACCATGGCGCCCGCAGCGTCGCCGAACAGCACCACCAGGTGCCGGAACTGTGAGTTGAAGGCGTAGGTCTCTGGGTCGACCTTGAGGTCAGCGTCGTAGAGCGCCTGCCACGATTTCTCGCTCCACGGAATGAGCGACGAGTGGACATCGGTGCCAACCAACAAGACCGTGCGCGCCAAACCACTTCGGATCAGCGCGTCGACCGTCTGCAGACCATAGGCAAAGCCCGCGCACTGCTGGCGGATGTCGAGCGCCGGCAGCGGGTCGATACCGAGCTTGGACTGAATCAGGGTACCGGTGCCCGGGAAGTAATGATCCGGCGTCATCGTCGCGCAGACGATGTAGTCGACTTCGCCGGCTTCGACGCCAGCATCCTCGAGCGCCGCCTTGGCAGCCTCGGTGCCCAGATCCGACGAACCGACACCTTCGTCCACGTAGAAGCGCGTCCGGATGCCGCTGCGCTCGCGAATCCACTGGTCACCGGTCTCGCAGATCCGCGCCAGCATATGGTTGTCGACTTCGTTGTTGGCAATCGACACACCCGTGCCGGCAAGAAGCGCCCGTACTTCGCCCATCGGAATCGTCCTTGTTCGTTGTGTCGCTGTTCGCGGTGTCGCTATTCGCGGTGTCGCTATTCGCGGTCTCGGTTCAGCCGTCGAACCCGCGATTGCGGTTGCGGCCCAACGGGTCACGGAGCCGTGGGTCGCGGCGCATGTTCTCGCGGAAGAAGACCGTCTGATCGTCGAGCTTGATGAAGCGGTACTGCTTCTCCGGTGGCTTGCCGTCGAGCCCCGGTTTGCTGTCCTTGTCATACTCCCACAGCTCGGGAGCCGGGCCGCCGACTGTGCGCGGTTTCTCGAACGTGATCGAGCTCGGCTCACCATAGGCGACGAAGATCGTACCCCGGTCCGTGTGGCTGCCGACAATCGTGCCTTCACTGAAGCGCTTGTTCGCTTCCTCGACCCGTTCGTCGAATCGCTGCTGCGGTGTCTGCTGAAAAATCGGCGTGCCTTCGTTGCGCTTCGCCCAAAATGCCTCGATGAACGCAGTCGCTTCGTCGTCCGAGGTCAGCCGAAGATACTGCTCGATCTCTTCGAGGCTCGAGAGGTGAGCGATCGGCCCAACCAGCCATCGGCTGTGATCGATCCCGAGGAGAGGGTTGAACAGCGCCTCCGGATCGGTGGGTTTCTTCGCTTTCTTCTTCTTGGCCGCCACACCGGGCGCGAATGCGACGAGCAGCATCACTGCCACCGCCAGAGCAGCTCGGGGAAGCCCCACACGTGCGCCGGAGCGAACGCTAGTGCCGGAGAAGGTCAAGGAACTCCTCCCGCTGCGCTTTCTGATGGAAGATGCCGCGAATGGCCGAGGTGGTGGTCACGCAACCTGATTTCTTCACGCCCCGCATCTCGACGCAGAGATGGCGCGCTTCGATGACGACCATGACCCCTTCTGGCTTCAGCTTGTCGTCGAGGAACGCCGTCACCTGCTCGGTCAATCGTTCCTGGAGCTGCGGACGCTTGGCGTAGAACTCGAGAATGCGCGGAATTTTGGAAAGGCCGATGATGTCGCCATTGGGAATATAGGCAATGTGCGCGTGACCATAGAATGGCACGAGATGGTGCGCACACATGGAGTAGAACGGAATGTTCTTCTCCATCACCATCGCCTTGTAGCCCTCCTCGTTCGGGAACGAGGTCACGCGGGGCTCGGTACCGAGCTCGAGGCCCTGGAACATCTCGGCGTACATCTTGGCGACCCGAATATCGGTCTCACATAGATTCGGGTCGTTGATGTCGAGATTCAATTCTTTCAGGATGCCACGGACATGCCCCGCGATCCGCAGGAGCCTCTCGCGCTTCTCTGCGGGGAACTCGGCCAAGCGGTCGTCATCGCGGGCGTCTTTATCCGGGCACGGATCCGGTACCGTCACGGTGGTGGAATTGCTCATCGTCCTCTCTTGTTGATCTGGACAGGCAGAGGCTCGATCGACTCAGTCGAGCGAAGCGCCCTGCCCCGGCAGTGTATCGTAGCGGCCGTATTGCGCATCGACCGCGGCCATGGACGGGATCCAGGGACGGCGCGGTGCGGCTTCATACTGAAACCACTTCCGCGCCTGGGCAAAGGCATCCGGCGCGGTTTACGGGAGATTCGTCGCCCGCCGGGCAACGGATTCCCCACCAGCCGAGGAGTATTCAGCGATGCCTGATCTCAGCATTCAATACTGCGTGGTTTGAAACTACAAACCACGCGCCGCCAGTTTGGCGGATTCGATCGAAGAACAGTTCGGAATCAAATCCACCTTGGTCAAGGGTCGTAGCGGTGTCTTCGAAGTCACGCTCGACGGTGACTTGATCTACTCGAAGAAGAGCCTCGGCCGCTTTCCGGAAGCCGGAGAGGTCGAAGCCGTGATCGCCGGCCGCGTCGCCTAGGGCCGGACCGGTGAGCGGGCCGGCATTGCGCCGGCCCTTGTCCCTTCTCCCCGCCCGCCGTCAGCGCAACTTCGCTCGGTACAGGCAGCTCTGGCCTGCGGTCTCCGCGACATCGACCGCCAGCGTATCGACCCGTGTCCCTTCCAAAGACGGCGCCAGCTGGTCCCACAAGTAGCAAGCAAACAGCTCGACCGTGGTGTTGGCGATCGGCAACAGCAAGACGTCGTCGACCGGGAATGAATAGCGCCGCTCGGCATAGGCGACATGGACGATCCCATCGACGGTCTCCACGGTCAGCAGCGCGCACTCTGCCGGAATCAGCATCAGGCTATCGAGGCTGTCGCACAGCGCGCGTACCACTTTCTTGACCTGATCGAAATCGACCAGCAGGCCGAGATCGTCCAACTCGCTGCCTTCGAGCTCCACCCGAACCTGGTAGTTGTGCCCGTGCAACGTTTCCGCATCGCAGCGCCCGAATACCGTGAAGTGCGCGCAGGAGAACTTGAAATCTTCCTTCGCCAAGTTCACGACAAAGCGCTTAGCCGTCGCCATCTCGATCTCCTCGTGACGCTTGGGTCGCCGCCGATGCCTGAGCAGGCTGGTCTGAATCGGATCGGCTCTCTTCGGTGGACGGTGCATCGTCACGGGCAAAGAGCTGGACGACGGTTTCGAGGTGCCCGGTCTGGGGAAAGAGATCGATGAATCGGATCGACTCGATCCGGTAGCCGCGCTGAAGCTCGCGCAGATCCCGCGCCAACGTCGCCGCGTGGCACGAGACGTAGGTCAGAATTCGCGGCCGCTTCTCGATCAGCGCCGTGCAGACCCGGAGTGGCAACCCCGCGCGCGGCGGATCGACGATCGCGCGATCCGCATTGTCCGGCAGGTGCTCGATCCAGCTCTCCAGCGATAGGTTCTCCACCGAAACCCGGCCGATCCCTGATGCCGCATCGACGTTTTGTCGTGCGTACCGCGCAGCGATGCGGTTGCCTTCCACGGCCACTACACGGCCATAGCGCGCGGCGAGCGGCAGGGCAAAGAGGCCGACGCCCGCGAATAGGTCGAATGCCTGCTCGCCCTTCCAGGGGCCGATCACCAAGGACACCAGATCGGGCAGCAGGCCACGGTGACCTTGGAAGAAGCAGCGCGCATCGAAGCGATAGGTGAAGTCGCCGACCGTAAGCTTGATCGGGCCACGCGGCAATCCTTCGACCGGTGGCGCCGAGCTGACCTTGTCGCCATTGCCCGACGCCAAGTCGACCCGCGGTCGCGGCTGATCGCGCAGCAGCGCTGGCAAGGTCGGCACCAAGCTTTCGAGCTCCGGCACGAGCACCGGGCAACGATCGACGGGGACAAGGTCTTTGGTACCACGAGCGTGATAGCCGACCTGGAGGCCCCGTTCGGTCGTGTCGGTATGAAGCTGCGTGCGCAGTCGATAGCCCCAAGGATCACCCGCCACGACTGGAATCACATCGGGCAACTCGATCTTGCCAATGTGAACGAGGGATTCGCGTACCGCCGCCACTTTGTAGGCGAGTTGGCGACGATCCTCCAGGTGCTGGAGATCACAGCCGCCGCAGTTGGCGAAATGCGGACACGGCGGCTCCCGCCGACCTGGGCCAGGCTCGAGGATCTCGACGATCTCGGCTCGGCCGAAGTCTGGGCGGCGATCGACGAGGCGAACGCGAAGCCGGTCACCCGGCGCGGAGCGCGGGACGAAAATCGCGATGCCCTCGAACCGACCGAGGCCTTCGCCACCGGCCACCAGCTTCTCGATCTCGACCTCGATCTCCTCGACATCGACCAAACGGGCCGCACGCGGCGGCCGAGGCGGCCGTTCCTCACGCTCTGGCCGCTCGTATCGACGATCGGGATACTCACGGCGGGGACCACGGTCTCTCGGGCCACGATCATCGCGACGATCGGGACGACCGCCATCTCCGTCCCGACGATAGGGACGATCACGGGGCGGGCCGTCCGACCGATAGCCGCCAGGGCGTGGACCGCCAGGACCGCGAGAATCTCGATCGCCTGGACCACGGCCCCGCGGACCATGATCCCGGGGACCACGATCATCGCGACGATCGGGACGACCGCCTTCTCCGTCCCGACGATAAGGACGATCACGGGGCGGACCGTCCGACCGGTAGCCACCAGGACGTGGACCGCCAGAACGTGGACCGCCAGGACCGCGACGATCGCGTGGATCTCCTGAACTACGGTCTCGCGGACCATGATCCCGGGGACCACGATCATCGCGACGATCGGGACGACCGCCTTCTCCGTCCCGACGATAGGGACGAT
>CALFAM010000145.1 GCA_937948815.1 uncultured bacterium | reverse complement strand
GCCTCATCGCAGCGGTCAACGTACCGTCGCAGCGCGGCACCGCCATGCGCCGCATCGCAGGCAACGACAGCCAGGCGGTGACGATGGCCGGATGTGGCGTGCGCCGCAGCAGCCACGACGTCTTCGAACGAATCCGCCACGTGGGACGGCTCGACCGATCGATCGTTCGGCGCCAGATGGTTTGCGTAATCGGCCGCCCACGCTTCCCGGGCGGCCGTGCCACGGGTCGCGATCGGCAGCAGGGCGTGGCTCGGTGCTGGCCCGCCACGCTTCTCCGCTGCCCCAGCGCCATCGAACGTGGCTTCACCCGTGGTGGCGCCTCCGGCGGCCAGCACCACGTGGGCGTTGGTGCCGCCGAAGCCGAATGAGCTGACGCCGGCAATTCGTCGTCCCGCCGCGGGCCAGGCGGCGGCCTCGCGGGCGACGAACAGGCCCGGCGGCAGATCGATCGCCGGATTCAGCTGCTCCTGGTGGAGCTGAGGGGGCACGGTTCCGGCCTGCAGCGCGAGAACCGCCTTCATCAAGCCACCGATGCCCGCGGCGGCCTCCATGTGTCCGAGGTGCGTCTTGAGCGAGCCGATGGCACATCGCGCGCCGGAACCAGCAGGGGGATCGCCATCCCGCTCAGCGGCCGAGAGCGGCTCCCTCTTGCCGAATACGGCGCCGAGCGCGGCTGCTTCGATCGGGTCGCCGAGCGGCGTGCCGGTCCCGTGAGCTTCGAGGTAGCCGACATCGTCCGCGGCAATCCCCGCGTTCGCCAGAGCGGCACGCAAGACCGCTTCTTGCGCGGCACGGTTGGGCGCGGTCAGTCCCATCGAGCGGCCATCCTGGTTGACCGCGCTGCCGAGCAGCTGCGCGACCGCGATGTCTCCGCGCTGCTGCGTCAGGCTCGACCGCTGAAGCACCACGACGCCACAACCCTCGCTACGAACGTACCCATCGGCCGCGGCATCGAAGGCCTTCGAACGCCCATCTGGCGCCAGCATGCCGGCAGCGGCAAAGCCGGTCGATACGGCCGGATCGAGCAGCAGGTTGACGCCTCCGGCCACCGCCAGGTCACACTCTCCCCGCTCCAGCGCAGCCATCGCCTGGTGCACGGCAACCAAGGACGAAGAGCACGCGGTGTCCACCGCCATGCTCGGGCCGCGCAAGTCGAAGGTGTACGAGATGCGATTGGCTGCCATCGAGGCGGCGACGCCGCTGGCGGCATAGGCATCGGGCGGTCGCCCAAGCCGCTCGTAGTCGCGCGACGAGATGCCGATGAACACCCCCGTGGCGCTGCCGGCCAAGGATTCGAGCGACCGTCCCGCGTCTTCGAAAGCTCGGTAGACCACCTCGAGCAGGATCCGGTGCTGGGGGTCGAGTTGTTCCGCCTCACGGCGCGCGATGCCAAAAAGCTCGGCATCGAACGCGTCGATGTCTTCCAGATAGGCACCGTGAAGCGGCTCGTCGACCGGTGACGGCAACAAGCTGCGTCTCTCGGGCGGCAGTGCGGTCACGGCATCGTGTCCCGCCAGCAGAAGATCCCAAAGCGCTTCGGGGCTGCTCGCGCCCGGAAAGCGGCACGCCATTCCAATGACTGCGATCGACTCGCGTGGTGTCGCGTCAGGGCCGGTCGGACGTGGCCGGGCGCGTCCTGCCGTGCGCGCCGAGGGAAGAGCCGGTGCGTGATCGGGTACCAGGCGCGCCAACAAGGCATCGAGGGTCGGTGCTTCGTAGAGCAGGGTCGGCGGCAAGGGGACACCGGCGATCGACTCCAGGTCGGCGGCAAGGGCCACAGCCTTGGGAGAGGACAACCCATAACGCGCGAGGGATACGTTCGATTCGATCGTGTCCCCGGCCACGCCGAGCGCCCGTGCCACACAGCTCACAATGGCGCGAACACGATCATCTCCTCGCTCTGGCGCGGCCTCTGCCGGCACAGTGGAATCGCCCGCCCCTTCGATCGCGGACTCGGCCTCGTCCATGGGCCGCGGATCGGGTGCTGCCCGACGCCAAGCATGGACCGCCCGCAAGCGCCCTTCCAGAAAGGCGTCACGACAGCCACGCCGGCTGACCTTGCCGCTCGAGGTCCGCGGCAAGGATGCCGGACGCAACAGCGTAACCGCGGCCAACTCGACACCATCCGCCAGGGCGACCGCGCTGCAGATCGCCCTGACGACCTGGTCGAGTGCGCGGTGGTCGCCGGCCAGGCCACGGAGGTGCGTCCGCTCGAGCTCGGCCACGATGACCAGTCCAGCCTCGTCTGATGAAGCAGACGGCTCCTCTCCCACCGCCTCGACCACGAACGCACCGCTGCCTCCCGAACGCAGCGCCACGTGCGCATCGCACGCCGTGGCTTCGAGATCCTGGGGATAGAGGTTCTGACCACGGACAATGATCAAGTCGCTCTGACGCCCGGTGACGAAGAGCTCGCCCGCGTGCAGGAATCCGAGGTCACCGGTCGCCAGGTAGCGTTCCGGCGAATTCGACGTACCGAGGCGGGCGCCGAACGTACGCCGCGATTCGTCGGGACGTCGCCAATAACCACGGGCGACACTCGGCCCGGCGACCCAGATCTCGCCCACCCGATCTTCCGGTAAGAGCGCGTGGGTGGACGGGTCGACGATGCGAACGACGGAGCCCTGCGCGGGCCGCCCGGACCCCACCAGCGCCCGCGCCTGCCGCTCACTGGCGGCCGGGATCATGTGATCCTTGGCCAACGCCTCCACATCGGCGTGAAGCACCGCGGGCACCCGGTGGTGGTCCACGCTCGTCACCTTGAGGGTCGCCTCGGCGAGGCCGTATCCCGGGGTCAAGGCGACGGCTCGAAAACCGCTCGGTTCGAAGGCAGCCGCGAACCGATCCAGGGTCGCGGCGCGCACGGGCTCGGCGCCGTTGCAGGCCATCCTCCAGCTCGAGAGATCGAGCGCGGAACGGAGGGCCGGCGTGACCCGCTGGACACAGAGGTCATACGCGAAGTTCGGGGCGGCCGAGTGGGTGCCCTGATGCGTGTCGATCGCCTTGAGCCAGCGCACCGGTCTCTGCAGGAATGCCGCCGGGCTCATCACCACGGCGGGAACGCCCTCATAGACCGGAACCAGCAGGCCGAAGACCAGTCCCATGTCATGAAACGGTGGCAGCCAATGAACGATCTTCGTCCGGACATCAAAGCCCATGTGCAAGACCATCGCACCACAGTTGGCAAGAAGATTGTGATGCGTGACCATCACACCACGCGGGCGACCGGTGCTACCCGATGTGTACTGAAGCAAGGCGATGTCGTCGCGCGTGCCCCGAGGCCTCGGATCAGACAACGAGGCCGTGGCGTCGAGATCGCCCGCGCGATGCATCAGAGCATCGACCGCGAGCGTCGGTACATCTCGCCAGCGACGCGGTGCCTGTTTCGCGATGCGGGCGGCGAGCCCTTCGCTGGTCAGTAACAGGGCCGCATCGGCGTCGTCGAGAATCGCCTGCAGACGATCCAGGGATTGATGCGGCCGCGGAGGCGGCGCGGGCACGGCGATCACACCCGCAGCAAAGCATCCAAAGAGCGAAACGACGAAATCGAGCCCCGGAGGCTGAACGATCAGTACACGATCCCCTGGGCGGGTTCGCGAGGCGAGCTGCTGAGAAAGGTAGCGGGCGCGGCGATCCAACGCTGAAGCCGTGAGCTGCGCCGTCTCCTCTTCACCGCGTTCGAGGAAGCGGAAGAGTACCTGCTCGGGTTCCTTCCGCACGCGTTGACGCAGTACGTCTATGAAACTGTCTTGCCGTTGCATCGTGGGCGGATCGTGCCTACTGGTGACGCGCATTCCAGGGGACCGGTTGCAGGCCTGGAACACCCCTGCAACACCCCTACTCTCCTCCCCTGATCACCTGGCCGAGCGCTAGCCTTGAGGATATCCGACCCCCGCGATCGCCGCAATACGGTTTGCCGGCTGATATTGGTTTCTTATGCAAATTCTCATACCTCATCGCGCTCGAAACCACCGCCTATTGGGAGTCAGTGTTATATTCAGAAACTCATGTCTCAGGACACAGCACCCCCTGTGCCGCGCGAACGTCCATCCGTTCCGATCCCTGGTCCGCGCGGTCGAGCCCGGCTCGCTGCCGTGGCCGCCTTCCGTTCCTTCGACCCCGGGGTCTACACGCGGCTGCACCGTGCCCACGGCGACATCGTCTCCCTTGGCTTGCCGCGCGCACCGGTGCTCCTCTTTCATCCCGACCAGGCACGCCAAGTGCTGCGCATAGAAGCCGCGCGCTTCTCGAAAGGCCAGACCCTCGCTCCCTTCCGACGTCTGCTCGGCAATGGTCTGCTCCTCGCCGAGGGCGACTCGTGGTTCCGGCAGCGGCGAACGGTCGCGCCGGAGCTCGCGGCGCCGCGACTCGAGACCTTCCTGCCGCGAATCGCCCGCAACACGGATGACCTCCTCGAGCACTGGCATGCCTCGGCGCGAAATCAGCAGGCGCGAGAAGTCGCCGAAGACATGATCGGGTTGGCGTTCCGCAACTCGGGTGAGATTCTCCTGGGCGAGGATCTGAGCGGCGAGCTCGCGAAGGTCGGCGAGCTGACCACCCAAGGTGCGCGCATCACCATGCGGCGCTTCGGCGCACTCTTCAAATTTCCGTCTTGGGTGCCGACGCCCGACAACCTCCGACGACGACGCCTCGACGCCATGGTCGACGCCATGGTCTATGGCGTGCTCGATCGCCACCAACAGCGCCAAGCAGCGCGCGCCGACACGGAGCCGGATCCGCCTTGCCTGCTCGCCCGCTTGCTCGCGGCCCGGGACCCCGAGACCGGTGCGGCCATGGATCGCAAGCAAGTGCGCGACGAGATCGTAACCCTGCTGATGGCCAGCTTCGACACCACGGGTATGGCCCTGGCCTGGTCCCTTCATCTGTTGTCTCGCCATCCCGAGGTCGCCGACCGCGTGGCGGCGGAGGCCCAGAGGGTTCTCGGTACGGACGCTCCCAGCCTCGAAGCCATCGAATCGCTGACCTACACGCGGCAGGTATTGCACGAGGCCATGCGCCTCTATCCACCGATTCTCGGCTTGTTGCGCATGGCGACCGAACCCGTGCAGCTGGGACCGCACCGTATCGCCGAGGGTGAGAACGTGCTCGTCGCGAGCTATCAGGTCCACCGACACCCGGCCTTCTGGCCCGATCCCGAGCGCTTCGATCCCGAGCGCTTCGCCTCGGCGTCCGGCAAGCCCCCGGCGACCGCCAGGACCACCAACAAGCGCGAGCCCTACGCCTACCTTCCTTTTGGCCGTGGCAACCGTGCATGCGTCGGCGAGAAGCTCGCCCTCCTCGAAGCGGCGGCCGTGCTCGCCAAAATCACCCGCGCGTTCCACGTGCGCCCAGCGCCCGGGCCGGCCATCGTGCCGCGCCACCTGGTGATCCTGCGCCCCGAGAACGGCATTCCGCTCCAGCTCTCACCGCGTTAGCCTCGCACGGGTCCAGAATGATCGATTTGCTGCGCATCGCGACCCGCCGCCTCGGCTATGGATTGCTTCGCGTCACCCGCGCTTCGCCCGGTGTGGATCACGAGCTCGTCGTCCCCACGGCAACCTGGTCACCATGGAATCTCGACGCCGACTTTCTCGCCACCTACGAGCACACCCGTCCGCACACGCTCAAGGACAAATACCGCTGTTGGGAGCTCTGGAGCCTGCTCGCCGAATGCCGGCATCTGCCTGGCGCCATCGTCGAGGTCGGCGTCTGGCGCGGCGGCAGCGGCGCGCTGCTGGCGACCCGCGCACGAGCGCTCGGCATCGACGATCCCGTCTATCTCTGCGATACGTTCCGAGGCGTGGCCAAGGCCGGCGATGACGACCCGGGATACGAGGGCGGCGAGCACGCCAATACCTCGAAGGAGCGGGTGCGCGCCCTGGTCCACGATCGGCTCGGTCTCGATCGCATCACCTTGCTCGAAGGTGTTTTTCCGGAAGACACCGCCGACCAGATTCCCGATCCGCAGATCCGTTTGTGTCACATCGACGTCGATGTCTATCGATCCGCCCGTGACACCTTGGAGTGGGTCTGGCCCCGCCTGCCCCGAGGTGGAGTCGTGATCTTCGACGACTACGGTTTCCGCCACTGTGATGGCGTCACCAAGATCGTCGACGAGCAGCGCGAACGCGACGACAGAATCGTCCACCACAACCTCAACGGCCACGGCGTGGTGGTCAAGCTATCGGCATCGTGACCCGTCTCGAGCACGATCACTCACCGGAAGCCATCCGGACGCGGCTCGCACAGGGCCCGCGCAACACCTACCTGCGCGACTGGATCTACGGCGGCATCGACGGTGCGGTCACCACCTTTGCCGTCGTGTCGGGCGTCGTCGGCGCGCGACTGTCGCCGTCGATCGTCGTGGTCCTGGGCCTCGCCAACCTCCTCGCCGACGGATTCTCGATGGCGGCGAGCAACTATTCGGGCACCCGTGCTGAGCACGACGAGGAAGCGAGGCTCCGCGAAGTCGAGCTGCGGCACATTCGCGAGGAGCCCGAGGGCGAGCGCGAAGAGATTCGCCAGATCTATCGGCAGAAGGGTCTTCCCGAACCGGTCGTCGAACAGGTCGTCGAGGCGATCACGTCGGATCGCGAGCGATGGGTGCAAACCATGCTCACGGAGGAGTATGGGCTTCCCCTCGTCGCGCGGTCGCCTTGGGCCGCCGCGCTCGCCACCTTCAGCGCCTTCTTGATCTGCGGCGGTGTGCCTCTCCTCCCCTACCTCTTGCGCCTGCCGTCGAGCTTCCTCCTCTCTTCGATCTTCACCGGTCTCGTTTTCTTCGGCATCGGATGTCTTCGCAGCCGATGGTCGACCGAGACCTGGTGGCGTGCTGGAATCGGCACCCTCGCCATCGGCGGTGGCGCCGCAGCCCTGGCCTGGATCGTCGGCTATCTGCTTCGTGGCCTGGCCGACGCCGGCGGATTCTGAGCCTGTCGAGCGCGGCGCGCGGCGTGTCCGACCGCCGGTGCGGTTCGCGGCGCGATGCGATCCGGGTGGGCGGTCTTGCTGCGCTGGCGCATCAGAGGTACGGCGCGAGCAAGCGCACCGCACCGTCGCGCAACTTGGCCGGCAGGGAGCGGCCATCGACTTCGGCAAGCGTGACGCGACGGGCGCCCGCCTGCTTGCACTCCACGAGGTCCAGAAGCGACCTCGCCAAGTCATGATCGGAGCAGGCCACGCCGACCTCGAAGTTGAGGCGGACGCTGCGCATGTCCCAGTTGGCAGAGCCGATCAGGCACCAATCGTCGTCGATCAGCAGCAGCTTCGAGTGGTCGAATGGCGGCGGTACCAGCCAGACCCGGCAGCCGGGCTCGAGAACCTGCCAAAGCTGCGCCATGCTGGCCCACTGCACGAACCGTAGATTGCTCACCTCGGGCAGGAAGATGTCGACCTCGACTCCGCGAAGCGACGCCAGCCGCAGACCGGCGAGCAACTGCGCGTCGGGCAAGAAATAGGGCGTCGCGAGGCGAATGCTGCGCTTGGCTGAGGCGAGGCCGGCCAGCAGGGTCCATCGGAGGGTCTCGAAGTCTTCGTCCGGCCCGTCGCCAAAGGCCTGAGCTGCGACGGTTCCTGCTGGCTCCAGCTCGAGCTGCCACGGCGCTGCCTCCAGAGATTCGCCAGATGCGAACTGCCAGTCCTCGGCAGCGACCTCGAACAGCGGCGCGACCACCGGTCCGGCCAGCGCGAAGTGAAGATCCTGAACCGGATTCGTCGGCCCTTCGCCCAGCAGGCAACCGTGGCGAATGTTCAGGCCGCCCGCGAACGCTTCGCACCCATCGACCACCAGGATTTTGCGATGGTTGCGCAGATTGAGATATGGATGGCGAACAAATGGAATGCGGGTTGGCAGGAAGGCCTCGGTGGTGACGCCCCGCTGTCGCAAGACACCGATGATCGACGGACGGCTGTAGCGCGCGCCAACCCCATCGATCAAAACACGCACGGCAACACCACGTTCGACGGCAGCGGCCAGTGCATTGACGAAGCGCAAGCCCAGCGAATCATGGTCGAAGATGTAGGTCACCAGGAGGACGCTGCGCTCGGCGCCCTCGATGGCCGCCAGCATTCGTGGATACGCTTCGTCGCCATTGACCAGGGGCTCGACTCGGTTGCCGACCAGCAGGGGGCGCCCGGTTGTCCGCTGGATGGTTCGCGCCAGCCGCCCGCGATCACGACCAAACCGTTCGACGACCTCACGGATCGCGGGCTGTTCCGGAAACGGCGCTCCGCGGAGGGGAACGACACGCGACGCATCCCGGGTCATGCGTGCCGCGCGACGCCGGATGCGATTGATGCCGAACAGGCCGTAGGCAGCAGCTCCGAGAAACGGATTGACCAGCACCAAGCCGACCCAACCGATGGCAGCGCGCACGTCTCGTTTGTTCAGAATCACATGGGCGATCGCGAGCCCACCGACCATGAGCGCCAGGGCGCTCGCCACGATCGGGACATAGGGTGGCCATGTCATACCGTTTCAGAACCTCCGCTCGTCGCGTCGCTTCGATCCTGTGCCACGCACGAAACGCGGGCACCGACGACGAACGCCGAGCGTAGCTCAATCTTCCGAAACGGACGGGGCGAGAACGGTCCGCGAGCGCCGATCTCTCCCCTACGAGGATGTGGAGGAACTTGTTCGCTTGGGGTGGGCGGGGATCAGGCGTCCGCCTCGGCCCGGTCGTCGGAGGCTGTCGGCTCCTCCTCCAGCGGCTGACGCCACACCAATACGGGGCAGCTCGCGCCGCGCACCACCTTGTCCGCGACACTCCCCAGCAGCCACCGGGACATACCTTCCAGGCCATGGGTCCCAACCACGATCAGATCGGAGCCACTCTTCTCGGCAAAGCGCACGACCACGAGCCCCGGCGCACCGTGCAAGACGTGGGTTCGTACCTCGACCGCGGTCGGCAACCCAGCAGCGTGCTCGTCCAATGCCTTGGTCACTGCCGCGGTCACCTCCATGTGCGAGCCCATGGCCAACCCATAGCCACTGGCGTCGATCGGAGGCGAAATCGCGTGCAGCAGATCGATTCGCGCGCCATATTCCTTGGCCAGCTCGAGGGCGGCCCCCAAGGCTGCTTCCGAAGCCGGCGAGAAGTCGAACGGTACGAGGAGGCTCTCGGGCCGCTGCAAGCCCTGTTTGCCCGCCTGGTCGCGAATCGTGAGCACCGGACAGGGGACAGTCCGCACGACTTCTTCGGCAACACTGCCGAGCAGGAAACGCCGAATCCCACGGCGGCCGTGGGTGCCGATCACCACCAGGTCGATCCCGGCCTCCTCGACGTAGGCTGCGATCGTCGGTGCCGCGGCAACGCCCCGGCGGACGACCTCCTCGACGCGCACACATTCGTCGGCGCGCCGGACGAGCAACTGCCCCATCTCCGTGCGGGCACCGATCTCGATACGCTGATACAGCGTCTCCATGGACGGAAAGCCGTCGCTGACCGGCCCCAGATCCTCTTCGTGAAGCACGATCGCGTGCAGCAGGTGGAGAGTCGCATCGTAGCGACGGGCGACGAACAAACCATGGTCGAGCGCCACATCTGCACAGGTGGAAAAGTCCGTCGGCATCAGAACTCGCTCAATCTTCATGATGCACCAAGCTCCTTGGGGTCGGCCGTTGATCCGATGGTTCCGTGATTCGATGGCAAGAACAGAACGCTGTTCGGCGCCCGCTGGCTGACCGATGCCGCGACACTGCCGAGCAACAGGCGTTCGAGGCCGCCACCGCCGTGGGTGGAAAGCAGGACGAGGTCGCAAGGCGCGTCACGAAGGTGTTGAAGGATCTCCTCGCGCGCGAAGCCGACGCGCACCGTCGAACGCAGCACGGCACGGCTTTCGCCTCTCACTCGCGCCATCAGCTCGCGCACCTGGCGCGCGGCAAATCGGTCCATCTCGGCGGGAGCAAATGCCAAGGCTTCGCGATCGAGTCGGCTGAGCACGAACAACACTTCGACCTCGACGCGCGCGTCTCCGGTCCAGGCGTCAAGCCATGCGAGCCCCTGACGAAGGGCGGACTCCGAGGTGCTCGAGAGGTCGACCGGTGCGACCACACGCTTCGGTGGCAGCGTTCCAGCCTCACGAACGATCAGCACGGGGCAGCTCGCTTTCCGCAAGATGCGATCGGCGGTCGAGCCGAGCAAAGGAGCCATCGGCCCTCGAGATTCGCGGCCGCCAACCACCAAGAGATCAGCACCGCGTCGTTCGGCCACCTCGACCACGAGGCGATGCGGGGCTCCGGCATCGGCCACGACTTCGATGCCTTCCTGCCCCTGGGCGTCGAGACGCAGAAGCTGTGCTTCGACCTCCAGCGCCCAGCGTTCCCGTTCGATCTCGAGCGGTTGGTGCTCGAGCGCCTCCATTCCCAGCGATGCCGCGTAGTAGCTTGCAGGAAGGGGAAAAGCATGAACCAGGGTGGCCGCGGCGTTCGTGGCCCTGGCGCAGGCCAGCCCCACTTGCAGGACGCGGTCACTGGCTTCGGCCAGAGACGTTCCGATCACGATCTGCTCGATCCGCTTGCTCATGGTGACCTCCGATCGATACGAGCTGCCCCATGCTCGCCGCTCTCCAGCCCCCCGTCACGACCAATCGAGGTGGGTACCATGCTCGTAGACGCGGGACGCGCCCACCCCATGGGGCAGGCGCGTCCTGTGCTCGAAAGGTTTTCACACAGCATCCAGCCGCTGCGTCACTCGAACGCCTACGGACAGCTCACGGTGTATGCGAGCGATGCCGAACGCAAGCTGTTCGTCGAGCCGACCGCGAATCGTTCGTCGGTGTAGCTGCCGCAGATGATCGTGGCATCGAGCGGCAGCTCGAGCTGGATCTCGAGCGTGCCCTGCGCGTCGGTCAGATGGTCCCGGAGGGTGCCGTTGGCATCTTCGTAGCGCAGGACTTCACCATCACGCTCGACCTGCCCATCCTTGACCCGCCAGCCGAAGACGCGCTGGAACGGCTGTGGCGGGTTGGTCGTCAGCCGCATGGTTGCCACATCGCCCAGCGTATAGCTCGGGAAGTGGCCATCGGGACGCGACACGCTCGGCGCGGACAACGCCGGACACGAGACCGTGTAGCTCAGGGGCGCCGATCGTGCACCGTTCGCCGAACCCACCGCGAACCGCTCATCTGTGTACGTGCCACAGATGGTGAACGCGTCGAGCGGAAGGTCCCAATGAACCTCCAGCACGCCACTGGCGTCGGTGAGCCGATCCCGCCAGATGCCATTTGTATCTTGGTAGCGGAGCGGCTCGCCGTTGCGCTCGACGACGCCATTCTTGAGGCGCCAACCGTAGACCTTCTGGAAGGGCTGCGGCGGATCGGTGACCAGGCGCATGATGGCGTGGTCCCCGAGCTCGTAGCCTGGGAAGTGACCGTCTGGACGCGAGGCACTCGGCGGCGACAGCGTGGGGCACGAGATGGTGTAGGCCAACGGGCTCGAGCGGAGACCATCGACGGCACCGACCGCGAACTGCTCGTTCGAATAGTTGCCACAAAGAGACGTCTCGCCGGTTGGCAAGGGCAGCTCGATCACCAAGGTGCCGTTGGCATCCGTCAGGTAGTCGCGAAGCACGCCGCTGGCATCGGTGTAGCGCAGCACCTCGCCATCTCGCTCGACGACGCCATCTTTCGTGCGCCACCCGTAGACACGCTGCCCGGCCTGGGGTGGATCCGTCGTCAGCGTCATGCGGGCCGTATCGCCGAGGGTGTAGCTCGGGAAATGACCATCGCCCCGGGTCGCCATCGGCGGACCGAAGCCATAGGTGGCGAGCAGGGTCACGCCGGAAAAATCGTCCTCGCCATAGAGCGCCACGAACCACTCCCCTGCATCCGGATTCTGAACGCGGATGGTGTGGTTGTTGCCTGGCCCCGTGGCTCGCACATCGAAGTCGTCCGGGCTCGGGAAGCCTTCGTGCTTGAGATAGAGGTCGACGTTGCCGACGCCGCCCGACGTCGTGACCTCGAGGGTCGATGGCGACAAGCGCTTCAAACCTGCCGAGCCGACCTGCTGTGGAGGTGGCTGCTGATCGGGGATCTCCAGCTTGTGAAATTTCGACTTGCCTTTTTCACCCGTCTGGTTGATCAGCTCCATGAAGAAATCGAGCCGGTCGGCAGACAAGAAGGTCGCATTGATGGTGGCGTTGCTGAGCGTTGTCGTCGCGGTCACGGCAAAGTAGATGTCGATATCTTCTTCACCCGCCGCCGGCACCAGCCCGATCGCCGCCTGTCCGGCGGCATTCGCGTCCTGCTGCGCATCACTCCCGTTGAGCCACGGGAAATAGCGCTTCTTGCCGGTCACCTTGAACTGGTCGCCCGGCTGTCCCATTACCGAGAAGAACACCACATCGCCAGCCGCGAAGTCTGGCGAGTCGGTCGATACCTTGAAGTAGGCCGTGGTGCCCGCCGGAATGCTGCCCGACGTGGTTCCGGCATCGAATGGAGCGAGCTCGATGGCGTCGGCAATGCCCACCGCCCGAAAGGCATCGCGGACTGCTTGCTCGACACCGGGGTCTCCTGGGTAGAGCGCTTTCGCCGTGTCTTCCAAGGCCTTGGCAAACTCCGTGAACGTCATGCCGTCATGCAGCAGCTCGGTGGAAGCCTTGTAGAGAATCCGCTCCATTCGTGCCCGGCCCACGCCGTTCACGGTCGGGCTCGGCCACTGGCTCGCATTCGGATGCGCCCCGCCTTCGCTCAGCAGGCTCATGGCCAGGCTGATCACGGTCGAGGCCTCGTGGATCGATCCCACCAGGCGACCCTTTTCGAAGAAATTCTCTGCATGTTGCGTGTCTCCCGCGTCGGCACGCTTGGGATCGCGCAGATCCCGAATCACCGGACCGATATCCTCGCCAACCGTCCAGTCGACGTTGTTGCCGCCTTCGAGAGCCGCTTCCGCCAGAACTGCCACCACGTCGGAGAAGGCCTCGTCCACGGCCATCGGAAAAAACTGGGTGAGCTGACCTCCACGCGCACCGCGCAGGATCGCATGGCCGAATTCGTGCGCGACAATATCGAGCGCACCGACCGGTCGAGGGCCCGACTCGTTGTTGGGGTTGGGTCCGTACAGGAAAAGATCGAGAACCCCCGCGTAGGCCGCGCCCAGGGATTCACCCAATGCGGATGACGGAATGTCGACAATCGAGCGCATCATGCGACCATTGGGATAAAACTCTGTGAGCCCCGCTTCCGACGCATGAGACTGCCAGTATTCGCTGAGCATCCAGAGATGGGTGTGCGCATCGACCGCGCTGCGGTGATCGCTGTGGAAGTCGTTGGTATTGGGCCCGCTGGTGACAATCATCTCCTCGGCCGGTTCGGAGATCGGTGCGAAAGGATCGGATGGAACCGGGTCCGGGTACTCGTAGGTCGTAATCGAATCCGATTGCCCATCGAAAGCGATCATCTGGGTAAAATAGATCACATCAACATCGAGCTTGGTCGCCGGGAAACAGCTCTCATCGTTGAGTACACCGCGACCGACACCGTGAAAGAACACCTGGGGATTCGGAGGCGGGCATTGGAGCGACGGCGGCACCTGGCCAACAGAAGACTGGCCAACAGAAGACTGGCCCGGTGAAGATGGCGGCGACGAGGCGTGCGCGAGCTGCGGTGCGGCGACACCGAGAAGCTTTCCGGAGTGAGCATCGACCATCGCCCAGGCACCGTAGTCCGTGTCGGTTACCGGCCCCCGATGCTCGGCACGCCAGACCAGACGCAGACCGGTTCGCAGCGGCAGCAAGAAAAGGTCACACTCGATCACAGCCCCGGTCTCGAAGTATGTTGCGAGCTGATCGAGCGCAGTGGCTTCGGAGACTTGAGGAATGGTCGTCCCGCGCGCCATTTCCCCGGATTCGAGGCGTGCCGGATCGATCTGCCGGTAGCTGACGCGCAGGCCGGTATCGATCACTTCGACCGCATACTGCGTCCCATAGATTGGAACGCCTTCGTACTCCTGCCGGTAGAGCGTCAGGTCGCCCACGCGGCGAACGAATGCATAGTCGGCATCTGTTGGCAGCTGGTCGAGGTAGCCGACGTCTAGCGAAAGATCGAGCGTCAGCCGCTTGGTTTCTGCGCCACCGATGTCACTTCCTCCTTGCGGGTCTCCACCGCCTGGCCGAGCCGGGGAAGCCCCGTCCTGTGCGCTCGCAGACGGCACGGCAAGACCGGAGAAGATCAAGAGAAAGAAGATGATCGAGAGTCGAACACGTCGCTTCATGATGTGGAATCCTCGGTGATGAACGAGACGACCGTACCGTCGACTGACGGCAAGGCCACACGCGTGTTGCGCATCACGGGCCCGCGCGCCGCGCCGGCCCGTAATGCCAAGGTGAGCTACTGAATGGAAACGGCGTACTCGAAGATGCCGTTGATGCCTGCGTCGACCGTCACCCGAGTCGGGCACTCGCTGCCGCCATCGCGCTGCCATACCGCGGTCAAGCCATCGATGCCTACCGTTGCCCAACAGCCGGCCGGTGTGTTCTGCCCCCAGTAGACCGAGCAATCGTTGACCACGCTTCCCTGACTCGAAGCCGAACCTTCATGTCCGATTCCACTCAGGTTCCAGGTCCCGACACAGCTCAAGGGATCCGGGCCGCCAGCCACGTTGAACGAGAAGGTCCGGACATTGTCGTTCTCGTGCTCTTCGTCCACCACGTCGAACGGATCGGCTTCGACCCGCAAGGTGTGATTGCCCGCCTGCGCCGTCCACGAGAAGGTGCGTAGACAGGCATCACCGACCTCGATCCGTCCGTTGCAGGAAAACAGCTCGGTCGTGCCATCGAGCATGGCCTCGAAGCGGAGACCCGAGCCCGCTTCGACGACACCAGGGCCGCCGTTCACCATGCGCAAGGTAAAGGTCACCGCGTCACCGTCTGCGGGCGAGGCGGGTGCCATGATGATGTCGCTCGGCGTGAAGTAGAGGTTGGGTTTGTCGGCGGGCGGCACGATCGCCGGGTTGACCAGGAACGTCGCATTGTTGTGGTTGTTGTCTTCGTGGAGCTCCGGGATCACATTGCCCGGGTCGACCGTCACGAAGATGTCGCTCAGGCCTTCTTCCTGGGGTGTCCACGGAACCGCGACCCAACGAACGCCCTGGCCGATCGCGCCGAGTGGCGGTTCGGAGAGCGTGACGCCTCCACCCGGCCAGAGCACCTCCAGCTCGAAGGGCGGGCTTTCTGCGTCGCCGTTGTTGAGCACGAGAATTTCCAGCTCGTTCGGCTCGCCCACATAGAGTGGGAAGTCGGGATTGATGAAGGTGACGATCAGATCCGGCGTCGGCCCCGGCACATCGAGGGGCACGTCGACACAGTTGTTTCCGTGGTCGATCTCGCGGACGATCTTCCGCTCGTTGACACACAGCTCGATCGTGTTGGCGCCTGCTGGCAGGGTCGTCCAGGTCTCGATCGGGCAGCCATCGTAGAAGTCCCAGACCTCTGGCGGGCAGCCGGGGAGAAACGTTCGTGGACCACCGTTGGCGCGCATCGTGATCTCGACCGTGTCTTCGATCACACCGTCACCGACGTTGATCGCGTGCCCCGTGATGTAGGCATTTCCGGGATCGTTCGGAAACTGGCTGTAGCGCGCCTCGGCGTCGCTGACGACCAGATCGGTGCCCGAAAAGCCATTGGATACATTGATCGAACGAGTCGTCACACAGTAGGACGTCGACAAGAAGGCCCACGTGCCGATGTTCGTCTGGTAGCTGTGGTCAGCGCAGATAATGAGGCGTTCCCGTCGGAAAGCATTGTCATCGATCCGTACGTGGACGTCTGTGTTGAAGTCGTCGATCAAGTCGATCGACACCGAGACGCCGCGCGATTCGTTCCAGGTCCGCGCGCGTGTCCGCATGCGCCAACGGCAATGCGGTTTCGGATCATTGGTCACGCGGTAGGTCACCGTGCGGCCCCGCTGGGTGGTCACTGTGCCACTCGGCGTGATCGCCGAGCTCACGCACCCAGCCCAGGGGCCAGTATCTTTCTCTGACTGCTGGCCGGCATCGAGGTCGCCCCCCTCCACTTGTGCTTCGAGGAACGACGGCACCAAGATACCGGCGAGAGCCAGCAGGACCACGGTGCCAAGCCCGAGGCGCGCCGCCTCCTTCCAACGTAGAACCATGTGCGATCTCCTTGTTTTCATCTCAACCCGTGGCGCCCGAGAGTCGACTCGCCTTTCCGTCACGCGAGTCGGGGTGTGTCTGGCTCCGTGGCATGTGAGCGCGACGGCATGCAAGCGCAGGCGGAACCAACGCGGAACCAACTAGGAGAACGAGGCGACGGCGAAAAGTCGTCAAGAAATCCGGCGAGCGCGAGAAGCGAAGATCGGGCCTTCACCTTCGGGCCCTAAAATTTGCGCCCAATGACGGGCTTTGGCGACGACGAGCAGGTCGCGATGGAAGCTCGAGCCGGTCACTGGTCGCGGCACGCCAAGCCGGAACGGGTCGATGGCCGCCGGTTGTTACCCACGGGCTGTTCAGCGCACGGCTCCCAACGGGATCGTCCTGTCGCCTCTGTCATCGGCCTTGACGTGGCTCGCCTCGGCCTGCTCTTTGCAGGTTCGTTGACCGACCGTGCGGGATGCACGGGAGCAAGCATGGATCGTCTTCAGCTCATCGACCCAGACGCCAAACGTGCCGATCGCCTGCGCCGATGGCTCGAGGACCTGGGTTGGCACGTCCAGGTCGCAACCTGCGCCCAATCAGCGCGGGCCGCGCTGGCCTTGCATCGCCCCACTGTCGTGCTCGTCCACAGTCTCGTCGAGGGCCTCGATCCGGCTCGCTTCGTCGCCCCGGCCGATGACGCTCAGGCCGGGGCTCCACTCTGGATGATCTGCTTCGGAGCGGCCGGTGCCGAGACGCCCGGGCAAGAAGGATTCGACTTGACGATCACGAGCGAAGAGCCATCCGAGATCGTGGGCGCCCTGGGTACATCACGTCCAGCACCGCCCAGGCCCCACACCGCCGATGGCAATCCGCATCCGCGCTGCGACGTGCCTCCCGAAGCCGACAGCCTGAGACTCGAAGACGTGCTCGAGGAGTTGCTCGACGCAGACGTCAGCGGCCGGCTGACCATTCATCTGCACGGCTCCCAGGAAGCTCACTCCGTCTTCGTCCAGGACGGGCAGATCGAGCCGGAGTCCATCGAGGGCCTTGGTGGCGACGAAGCGCTCGCCGGTCTGCTCGATGCCTGCCAGAAAGGCCGCGGCTTCTGGTTTCGGCTCGAACGCTTCGAGGGGCCACCGCCCTCCAGCTGCTGAGCGCGGCGCGGGGACGGCGAGCGCCTCGGATGGTGCCCACCCTCGTGGGTGTATCGGGCAGGGCAAACCGCCTAGCTGCAAGGCGATCTGCCGCCTACGCGCGAGCAGGATCAAGCCATGACTGGCCCCGCCTCAGGGACCTGCCACGAGAGCGTCGCGCTCCAACCCACCCGAGACCTTCAACCAACGGGCGCCTCCGTCTCCGCGTTCACGAGCAAGCCGGCCGAGCTCGGCCCGAAATTCTGAATCCAACGTCTCCCTGCGATCGAATGCTTTCATCATCGGCTACGTCGACAAAGTGCACCGAGCTCTCGAGGCCATTTGGCCTCAACTGTCTGAGCACGACCGCTGGGACGCTTGAGGTACGCGGCCGACTTGGTATGATCATTGCTTCGATCTCGCATAGCAGACATGGCCACCGGATGGCACGGTCCTGTGAATGTGGTTTGGTCCTGTGCGTTTTGCAGGAGAACGGGCATCGGAGCTGGGGACACTCCGTGTTCGTGAGGTTTGGCAAGGGGACCTGTCGGAAGGAAGGAGGCCAACGGCCGATGAACAGCCTGATTCGTGTTTTGCGTGCAGCCCGCGCGCGGACTCAGCACAGATCGAACCATGGCGTTACGCGCGACGACGCACGCCTCGTTCTGCACCCAGCACGATGCACGAGGCATTGCGCCTGATGGCTGGGCGTGTACAGGCCATGGAATCCAACCATCCATCAACGGCATCCGCGCCCTACAACTGCCCGCTGTGCCACGCACCCGCGTACGCGAAACCGGTTCGCTGTGAGGTTTGTGGAGGACAGCTCGGCCTTGGTGATCTGAAGGTCTTCGCCAACGACGCGGGGGTCGATCGCGAGCGCCTTTCCGCGCTTGTCTCCGAAGCGCTGCACAACGCTCCGGAGAGCGACGCCGCCGCGTCGGAGCACGTTCTCTTCTGGCGTCGGCTCACGCTCGCCTATTTGAATCTTCAAGAATACGAGAACGCGCTCGACGCGCTCCAGCCCGTCAAGCGCCGGCGGCCAGCCGATCAAGAGATCCACCGGCTCGAAGTCGGGCTAGAGCAGATGCTCAGCATTCCCGCGCCGTCCCTCGAGCTGTCGACGAACGACGACGAGGACACCGTCGAGCTCGAGGTTCCCATTCGGCACAGTGCTCCCGATCGGAACGTCGCGACTCGAAACACAGCGCCGCCCCAGCCCACCACCGCACCCGCCGCGGCGCCTCGATCTGCCCCGGCAGAGGCAGCCGGATCCGAGCCGGCTTCCGCTGTGGCGCGGCCCCCGAGTTCTGCGGCTGACGCCGCGCCATCTGCGCGACCGCGGCAGCCCGGGCCGGCACAGCAGCCGTCGGCCCCCTCGATGCCGCCACCGACGCCACGTCCGCCGACCGCTCCGGCTCGAGAGTCACTCACTCCCCCTCAGCCGAGCGCGCGCGCAGTCGACCGGAACATGCCCCCGACCTCGAATGTCCGCCAGTTCCCGACTCCCGAAGGCCAGGCAAAGCGCCTCCCCCGGGTGCTGGTGGTCGACGACAGCCCGACCGTACGCAAGCTGGTTTCCATGACGCTTCAGCGCAGTGGCTACGAGGTGGTTCACGCCGCCGACGGCATGGAAGCTCTGAGCAAGGTCCACAACGAACGCCCAGATTTGATCCTGCTCGACGTCACCATGCCCCACCTCGATGGGCTCAAAGTTTGCCGCGTGGTCAAGAGCGTCGACTCGACGCAATCGATCCCCATCATCTTCCTCTCTGGGAAGGACGGTTTTCTCGACAAGGTTCGGGGGCGTACGGCCGGCGCAGCCGACTATCTGGCCAAGCCACTCGATCCTGTCTTGCTCCTGCGCGTGCTTCAGAAACACCTCAAACGCGGACCGCGACGCTGATGATGAGCCAATCACGTGAACATGGTGGGGCCGGCGCCAACCGCGCCGAGGCCGCCGCTTCGGACCAAGACTTCGACTTCGACCTGATCCGGCTGCTCGCCGGCTTGGAACAACTGGCCAGCGGAATCGATCCCGGCGAAGGCCCGCTCGAAGCGCTGCGCGTGGTCGAAAGTCAACTCGAAATCGTTGGCGAATTCCTCACCGAGCTACGGGTGACGGCATTCCCGGACGCGATGAATCGGACGCTCAAGTTGGCTCGCCGCAAGCATCCTCATCTCGAATTGGTCCAATGTGTCGAAGGTCGTGCCGACTTCGAGGCAGCTTACGAGTACTTCCAGAGTGAAGCCGACTCGGCCATGGATCGTCGACATACGCACGCAGATCTCTGTGCCGGCTTGCTCATGGTAATGGACCGACTCTTCGCGCTGATCGGCTTGTCTTACCACTCTGAAGACATGCTCGTCGGCTGGGAAGAGATGTACGGAACGTTTCTCCATGAGTTGAGCTCGGTCCTCGACAATGCAAGGTATGGCAACCGGTGAGCACCATTCGCCGATCGACGCTGGAGAACGGCGTTCGCGTCGTGACCGACACGATGCCCGAAATGCGTTCGGTGGCGATCGGCGTCCTCGTCGATGTTGGGCCAGCGGTCGAGACCCCACACACCGCCGGCGCCTCTCACCTCTGCGAGCATCTCCTCTTCCAGGGAACCAGCAACCGAGACGCGCTCGAGATCGCCCGCTTCATCGACAGTGCCGGCGGGCGGATCGGCGGCTTCACGAGTCGCGACTACACGTGCTTCTATGGTGTCGTGCAGGCGGAATTCCAGACCTTCGTGCTCGACCTGATGGGCGACATCATGCTCAACTCGATTTTCCCGCAGGAAGCGCTGGAGCGAGAGCAACGCGCGATCGTCTGCGAGATCGAGGCAGCCGCTGACGACCCGGAAGAGCAAGCCCACCAGCGCCTCAAGGAGTTGGTGTGGCGCGGTGATCCACTGGGCAGCGCGATCACCGGCAGTGCCGCAGATGTCATGCGTCTGACCCGGGAAGACCTGATTTACTTCACGCACGGTCACTACGCCCCCGAGCAGATCGTCGTGGCGGCCGCCGGTAACGTCGACCACGACGACTTCGCGGCGCAGGTCCGCGACGGCTTCTGGCGTCTACTGCCCACCGAAGGCCCGAAGCCGGCCAGCAAAGCCACGGTCTTTCAATCCGGTTTCTGCCTCGAGCACAAGGCCGTTTCGCAGGCCTATTTCGCGTTGGCCCTCGAAGCTCCCGCCTACACACACCCGGATCGCTATCTGATTCACACCATCGCCCAGGTGATCGGCGGAGGCCTCAGCTCGCGCCTGTTCCGACGCTTGCGCGAGCAAGAGGGGCTGGTCTACTCGATCACCACCGCCTACCACGCATACCGCCGAGGCGGCATGCTGGTGATCGAAGGCTGCACCGCACCTCAGCACCTCCTCACCGTGCTCGAGCTGACGCTGGAGGAATTGGTTGCCCTCGCCCACTGGCAACGGCCCCCAGATGCCGAGGAGCTTCAGCGCGCGAAGGCTCAGCTACGCGGACAGATCATGCTGGCGTCGGACGACAGCCACTCGAGAATGAGCCGCCTGGCCACCCAAGAGCTCTACTTCCAAGAGGTCTTCACGGAAGAAGAGCTTCTGTCCGAGATCGAAGCCGTGAGCCTCGATCGACTCGAGCACCTGGCGAGCGAGCGCCTGCGTCCGGCCTTGGCCGGCATCGGCACCAGTCTGGTTGCCGCTGAAGCCCCCAACTTCTATGACGAAGAACGGATCGAGGAAATTCTCCGTCGCTATGGCGTGATTCGGCCGGCAGTCCCCGATCTGCCGCTGCTGGATCGATCCACGAATCCAGCCCACACGACAACCGGAAGCGTCTCGCCTTCCTGAGTCCATCTCCGCTTACACACGAGGACACCTGATATGCCGCTCAACCCTGAGATCAAGAAAAACTGGATCGAAATCCAGAAATCGCACGACACGCCCGTCAATGCCATAGGCGTGAAGATCAACAAGAAAGACGCCAAGACCTTGAAAGTGTGGCGCGACGAAGGCATCGACAAGTTCGTCAAACGCTGAGTCGAATCGCTCGGCACCGTTCCACAACGCAGCAGCCTGACGTACGGGCCTGCTGACGCTCTGATTTCCACCAGGCTGTGCGATCCCGGCGGAAATCAGCGCAGAAGCAGCAGCCTAAGGCGCTTGTATTGCGTCCACGCACTTGTTGGAAACAGGAGTAGATAAGTTGCCTATGCCAAAAATCCTAGTCGTCGACGACAGCCCGACCGAGCTCAAGCTGATGCTCGAAGCACTCGACCAGACGCGCTATCAGGTTTCGACCGCAACAGACGGCGAGCAGGCGCTCGAGATGGCCCGCCGCGACCAGCCAAATCTCATTCTTCTCGATGTGATTCTGCCCAAGAAGAACGGTTTCCAGGTCTGCCGCCAGTTGAAGACCGCACCGGACACCAAGGACATCGCAATCGTTCTCGTAACCAGCAAGAGCCAAGATACCGATCGCTTTTGGGGCCTGAAGCAAGGCGCTGACGCCTACTTGACCAAGCCTTTCGAAGCGGCCGAGCTCAACGAGCTGGTCTCCAGCAACCTGTGAGTGTCTTCGGAGGAACCAGGCAAGCATGACCGACGAGCGAGACGAACGCGAGGGAGGCGAAAGGCGCTCACCACTCGACGTCGGCGATACCGACGCCTTGCTCGAAGAGCTGCGCCGCCGAGCGGCGGAAGAGAGCATCCAGGCTGCCCACGAGACCACGCACGCGTCGGTGGCAGACGAGGCGCGTGTCACCCGCAACCCGGCCCCTCCTGCGGCCGACTTCCCCACCGACTCCGCAGCGCCGGGTGACGACCTCGTTGCCGCGATTGACGAGCTTGGCCCCGACACGCTCTCCGGAACGGACACACCGACTGCGGAGACGGACTCCGGAGAAACTGCGCGCTCTGCCGAGGCCGAGGCGTCAGCGCGCGAGCCTGCGGCTGAGACTGCCGACGATAGCCACGCGGCCGCAGCTCTCGAAGGCCCCAATCTCGAACAGCTCATGGCAGCGATCGATCGTGATCTCGCGGACGAGACGTCGCCCAACGAATCGCATGCGCCGGCCCAGGCGCCCGAAGCCGGCAACGCAACCCGACACATCGTCTTCTCGCTCGCCGACACGCACTACGCCGTTCGCCTCGACAGCGTGGTGGAAGTCGGGGTTCCGAGCCAGCTCACCATCGTGCCGAATGTACCCGCATGGGTGCTGGGCGTGACCAACCTGCGCGGCGACGTCCTGGCGGTTCTCGATCTGCGCCTGCTCCTCGAGCTGGGCACCGGTGATGAGAAGCGCTCCGAACGCATGCTGATCGTTCGCGCGGGAGAAGATGAGATGAGCGCAGGCTTGATCGTCGATGGCATTCACGGCGTCGCGTCCGTCGACACGGAGCGTCTGAGCGCGCCTACGGCACCCATCGCGACGCGTGTCGCCCCGTTCCTGGTCGGCGTTCAGGAACGCGACGATCGGTTGCTCGCCGTGATCGACGTCGAACGTCTGATGCTGTCGCCGGACGTCCGGCAGTTCGAGGCCCAATAGTGCACTCGAGGCTCCCGGCACGGACTGATCGAGGACCTATTTCGGCCCGTCGTCCCGATCGTTCGCGCCACCGACTGAATCCTAGCCCCGCTCACCCCCGCTGCGGTGAGTGCGGCATGCCACCGTTCAAGAACCGTCCGCCGGCGCCCACGCCGCGGACCCGTGCCGCCGGTCAGGGGATCGGCACCGCGATCCCGTGAGGAGGAGACCGAAACCATGAAGATCCCATGGAAGCTCGCGACCATCGTTCTGCTGATGGTCATCCCACTCGCCGTTACCCTCGGCTTGTTCGTGCGCGACCGCCAGCAGGTGATCGCGAACCAGCAGACCGAGCTCGACACGGTCGCCTACACCGAAACGGTTGCGGCGCTGCTGACCTACATTCCCCAGCATCGCGGCACGGCAGCGGGCTTCCTGGGCGGTGATCGCACCCAGCGTACCCGCCTCACCGAGCTGGCGGCGCAGGTCGACCAGGCTTTCGCCAATCTCGAGGCGCTGAATCCGACCCTCGGAACCGGCCTGGGCGCGGTCGACACGGTCAGCCAGATTGCCAGCAATTGGACTGCCCTCAAGCAGCAGTACGAACGCCTCACCCCGGCCGACAGCTTTGCCCGCCACACCGCGGTGATTCAACAGGTTCTCGATCTCCTCGAGTTCGTTGCCGACCAGGGGCAGCTGGTGAATCCAGATGTCGCCAACGCTTTCCTGATCGATGTGTTGGTTATTCGCGTACCGGAGGTCGCCGAGGCGCTCGGCGTCTTGCGCGGTCTCGGCAACGGCATCGCGGCCCGCCAGCTGATCAGCCTCGACGAACGGGGCCGCCTGGCCGAGCTGACCTCGGCGGTGGCCGCCGGCCTCGACTCGATCGAGCGTGGCCTCCGTGCGGCGTTCAAGGGCGATCCGGAGCTCGAGAGCCAGCTCAGCGCCAAACTGGCTACCGCCAAGCGCGAAAGCATTGGGTTTGCCAACCTGGCGACCACCGAGCTGATCGACGCCGAGGTGATCGACATCATTCCGACGAACTACTTCGACACCGGTACGAGCGCTATCACCCAGATCTACGATCTCGGTGACAACACCCGCAACGCGCTTCGTTCCGCGCTCCAAAGCCGTCAGTCGACCAACCGCAACCAGCGCAACACTCAGGTCGCTGTCGCCGTCGGTCTCACCCTGCTTGCTGGCCTGCTGGCCTTCATCTTCTCGCGCGGCATTACCCGCCAGGTCGGCGCCATCGGTGACCTCTTCGGCCAGATCGGAATCGGCGATTTCGAAGCCCGTGCCGAGGTGGTCTCGAAGGACGAGCTGGGAGAAATGGCGAGTAACCTGAACTCGATGCTGAACAACACCTTGACGCTGATCCAGTCGCAGGCCGAGCGCGACAAGATTCAGACCAGCATCTTCCAGCTGCTGGAGGAAATCAGCGGCGTCGCCGATGGTGATCTAACCGCCGAGGCCGAAGTCACGGCCGAGATCACCGGCGCCATCGCCGATGCCTTCAACCAGATGATCTCCCAGCTACGCGAGATCATCAGCAACGTCCAAGACACCACACTGCAGGTGAGCACGGCGTCGAGTGAGATCCAGACCACTGCCGAGCACCTGGCGGTCGGTAGTGAGAACCAGTCCGAGCAGATCATCAACACCTCCTCCGCAATCGAGGAGATGGCGGTGTCCATTCAGCAGGTGTCGGAGAACGCGGCTTCGGCGTCGCGGGTCGCAGAAGAGGCGCTCGAAAACGCCAAGGACGGGTCCGGGGCCGTGTCGCGCACGATCTCGGGCATGAACAACATCCGCCAGCAGGTGCAGGAAACCTCCAAGCGAATCAAGCGCCTCGGCGAGAGCTCGCAGGAGATCGGCGAGATCGTGCAGCTCATCGGCGATATTGCCGACCGCACCAGCATCCTGGCCCTCAACGCGTCGATCCAGGCCGCCAGCGCTGGCGAGGCCGGTCGTGGATTCGCGGTCGTCGCGGAGGAAGTCGAGCGTCTGGCCGACCGCTCCGCGGAAGCCACCAAGCGCATCGAAGGTCTGATCAAGACGATTCAGAGCGAGACGATCGAAGCTGTTGCCGCCATGGAGGATACGACCCGAGAGGTGGTCGGCGGCTCGAACGTCGCCAACGAGGCGGGGCAGGCCCTGACACAGATCGAAGGCGTTTCCAACCGTCTGGCCGAGCTGATCGGCTCGATCTCGATGGCCTCCAAGCAGCAGGCCCGGGGCTCGGAATCGGTGTCGGTATCGATGACCGACATCTCCGAGATCACCCAGCAGACGGCGGCCGGTACCAAGCAGGCCGCGCAGTCGATTCGCCGCTTGGCCGACCTGGCCGACGAGCTGCGTGATTCGATCAGTGCCTTCAAGCTGCCGGGACGCGCCGCGTAACCGGATATGAGCCTGGCCGCCAAAATCGAACGGCCGGCCTTGTCTCAGGCAGACCACTTGCTGTGGCAGGGCCTGATCCAAGACCGCTGTGGCCTGACCTTCGGTGAAACGCGCGCCTCTGCGCTGAGCCGAGGGCTGTGGCGCCGCATGCAAGGCATCGAGGTGGCGCGCTACGGCGACTACTACCGGCGGGTCGCCGAGGACGACCCAGCAGCTCGGGAATGGCTCGCCCTGCTCGAGCTGCTGGTCAACCACGAGACCTCGTTCTTCCGTCACGCACCGTCCTACCAGGCCTTGCGAGAGAGGGTCTTGCCCGAGATCCTCGCCCGCCGGACCCGCGCGGGACGTCCGTGGCTGCGGCTGTGGAGCGCCGGCTGCTCGACGGGACCGGAGGTCTACTCCCTCGCCATGACGGCGCTCAACAGCGTCGCCGCCCTTGATGCCGGTACGGTCCACGGGGCTGCGGCCCACGGGATTGGCACCGGCTCACCGTACGC
This sequence comes from uncultured bacterium, assembly GCA_937948815.1. Lineage (GTDB taxonomy): Bacteria > Acidobacteriota > Thermoanaerobaculia > Multivoradales > J023 > J023. Next base: position 1,674 of record CALFAM010000145.1, on the reverse strand, counting down.
CCATGTCTCGAGCACGGCTTCGGCGGACGCTCGCGCGGTCGTCGTGACCGGCTCGGACATCAGCGAGACGGCGCTCGCCCGTGCGCGCGCCGGGCGGTATCGCGGATCGATGATGCGCGATGTCTCCTCCGCCGACCGGAATCGCTACTTCGAGCCCGAGCCGGTTCACGAAGACCGGCGGCGGGCTGGAAAGTCTGCGGTTGCCGATCATCGGGTCGGCGCCTCGCTGCGCGACGTTGTCGAGCTCGTGGCCTGGAACGCCATTCGCCTCGAGACCTACCCGGTGAGCGACCAGGACATCATCTTTTGCCAAAACCTGCTGATGTATCTGCACCCAAAGACGCGGCACATCGTGGTCGAAGCCCTGTGCCGTTGTCTCGCCCCCGGTGGCTACCTCTTTCTCGGCCCCGGCGAAGTCGTCGGCCTACGCATCGCTGGCACGCAAATGGCGCGATTGGATAGCTGCCTCGCCTACCAACGGTTGCCCTGACCAAGTCTGCACGACGGAGAAGAACGATGGCTCAGAGCATCGATCGCGACATTGTCCTCGGCTTCATCGAAGAAGCCCGTGGCTACTTGCCCAAGATTCGTGACGGACTCGAGCGTGCCGCCAGCGAGGGGAGCACGCTGGCCGTTCTGGAAGAATCACACCGGCTGATCCACAGCATCAAGGGCGCAGCCAGCATGATCGGCGAGTCTGCCCTCGGCCACATTGCCTTCTATGCGGAAGAATCGATCGAGCATCTCGGCGCGCAACAGCTCCAGGCCGACGCGCGGACCCTCGGCGTGCTCCAGATGTCCCTCGACGCGATCGCCACCTATCTGGACCAGCTCGAGGCCGAAGACGTCCATCCGCGGCCACTGCTCGAGCAGGTCGTGCCCGCTTTCCGTCGGCTGTATGGCGAGTCCGAGGCCGACGATCAGTCCGTCATCGAGCAGCTCCTGACGCCGCCTGGCCAAGAGAATGGCGGTGGCTTCCAGGAGCCAATCCCCACATCGGCCGAAGGGGCATACGCAGACCTCGACGCCCAGGCCTTCGAGTCGCCCTTCGCGGACGCCGCGGAGCCGCCAGCCTTTGCCGAAACGGGCTTCGCTTCGGCCGACGGAGACTTCGCCTCGGAGGCATCCCCCGAGCTTCTCGAAGCCTTCTACCAGGAGGCTGAGGATCACCTCCAGAACGTCGGTGCCAGCCTGCGCGACCTCGAGAGGCAGCCTGACGACAAGCAGACGGTCCAGGCGATCCAGCGGCGGGTTCACACCCTCAAGGGCGCCGCGGCCATGATCGGTCTGGCGGAGATCAGCCGCCTGGCCCACCGGATGGAAGATCTACTCGATCATCTCCACGCCGACACGATCGCGCTCGACTCGAGCATCCTCCAGCTCCTGTTCTCGACGACCGACGCGCTGACCGACCTGACCCAGGGCGCCCTCGATGTCGACGCGCCTCGCCCCGCGATCGATGCGCTCTATGACCGCTTCTCCACCTTGCTCGGCGCGGTGCCCGCTGACGCTGAGGGTTCCGACCCCGACGATGACGCCATCCTCGCACCGCTCGGCGACGAACCGACGATCAACGTCGCCGAGATGGCCACCGACAGCCACACCGGCGGCGCGGATTCTGACGCGCCAGCCCCCCGCGCTCCGCAGCCCGCCCAAATCGTTCGCGTGCCGATC
>CALFAM010000144.1 GCA_937948815.1 uncultured bacterium | reverse complement strand
CAACAGCAACGCGCTGATGCAGAAGGGTGGTGTGCTGACCCTCGGGCTGCTGACCAAGATCCTGACCCGATCGGAGGGCTACCCGAAGAGCGGGCGATTGTTCATCGTCGGCATGATGCGCAAGTTCGAGCTCTGCTTCGACTTCGCGGATGGGTCGAATCGACTGCTGGTTCCCGAGCTGCTGAGCCGCAACGAGCCGGATCTCCGGCTCGACGAGCAGGAGGCGCTGCGGTTCGAATACCACTACGATGTCTTGCCCGATGGCATCCTGCCGCGCTTCATCGTGCGTACCCACGCCCACCTGACCGACAAACCGACCTACTGGCGTAGCGGCGTTCTCTTGGACATCGACGGCAATCGGGCATTGGTTCGCGGCGATGCCCAAATGGGGCGGGTCTACATGGCTGTTTTTGATGCGGCAGCCAGCCGGCGTCGCGCGCTGAGCGTGTTGCGGGCCGTGTTCGAAGGCATCCACCGGACCATCCCAGGTGTTGGTGCCAAGGAGATGGTCACCTTGCCGGGAAGCGCCAGTGAGGCTGTCAAGTACGAGTATCTGCGCGCCTTGGAAGCCGCGGGCGAGCGAACCTACCTGGCGCCGGATAGTCTTCGAGCGTTCGAGATTCGCGCGTTGCTCAACGGCGTCGAGGAACCTGAACGAAACCGGGAAACGACCCATCGGGGGGACATCATCATGGGTGATAAGTACGAGATTCGCGGTCAGGCTGCCGGCGTAGGCCGCCATGCCGTGGCGGAAGGCAATACCTTCCAGCAAGTGTTCGCCGAGGCAGCATCGCGCTTCGATCTGCCAACACTGGCGAACGAGCTGGGTGCGCTCCGCGAGGCACTCCAAATCGAAGCTTCGGAAACCGATCACTACCTGGCACTCGCCGAAGTGTCCGAAGCGGAGAAAGCAGCGCGGGCCGACGACGGGCCCCAGACCATGCAGCGCCTCAAGGCCGCAGGAGAGTGGGCCTTCGAGGTGGCGACCAAGATCGGTACCTCGCTGGCGGCCAAGGCGATCCAGGCGAGCCTGGGCTTGTGAACGATTCGACGCCGCAGCCGGGGCGAGTGGACTCAGCCTCGGAGCGCTCCGGGCCCATTCACGTCGGCATTCTGATCTTCGACCAGGTCGAGGTACTCGACTTTGCGGGCCCGTACGAAGTGTTCTCGCGCGCCCGTCTCGAAGCCGGGGCAGCCTCGCGACGCACGGATGACGACGCACCGTTTCGGGTCTTCACGGTCGCTGCAACAGCGTCGTCGATTCGTGCCACGGGTGGCCTCGGGGTCGAGCCCGACTTCGACTTTGCCAGCACACCCCGAATCGATTTGTTGATCGTGCCGGGAGGCTTCGGCACACGGCCTTTGCTCGACGATGCGCGGACGATCGACTGGATTCGACACACAGCGGATGGCGCGGGCTGGGTGACCTCGGTCTGTACCGGGGCGTTGCTCCTGGCCAAAGCTGGCCTGCTGTCTGGTCGCAAGGCGACGACGCACCATCTCGCCTACGACTTGCTCGAACAAGCGGCCGATGACGTCGCGGTTGTGCGGGGTGTCCGCTGGGTCGACGACGAGGTGCTGACGGCCGGCGGCGTGGCGTCCGGGATCGACATGGCGTTTCATCTCGTCGAGCGGCTTCTCGGCAAGGACGTTGCGGACGAAACAGCGGACTACATCGAGTACCGGCGCGCGACGTCGCCCCGCGGGCCGGCGTGATCCGCGTCGAAAGGGCTGACGCGTCGTGAGGCCGCGGTCGTTATGAGCGCCAACTGGGTGCTCCGCAGTGAGCGGGTGCTCACCGCGTCGGGCATCGTGCCCGCGACCATCGTGGTCTCCGATGGTCGCATCGCGTCGGTATTGCCGGGGCGCGGGAGATTCGATTGCCGTTCGGGCACCACGATCGATGCCGGCGATGGCGTGGTCATGCCCGGGGTGGTCGATGCCCATGTCCACGTCAACGAGCCCGGGCGGACCGACTGGGAAGGCTTCCGCAGCGCGGGGCGGGCGGCCGTCGCGGGTGGGGTGACGACCCTCATCGACATGCCGCTCAACAGCGCGCCGGTCACCACCACAGCAGCCGCCGTCGCCGCCAAGGTCAGCCGTTTGACCACAAGTCATGCCGATGTCGGCCTATGGGGTGGGTTGACTCCCGCCAATGCTGGCGAGATGGCCTCGCTGCTCGATGCTGGCGTGCTGGGCGTCAAGTGCTTCCTGGTCGACTCGGGCATCGCGGAGTTCCCACCGGTCGACGCGGTGGCTTTGCGCCGCGCCATGCCCGCGTTGGCCGCGCGCGGTGTTCCCTTGTTGGTCCACGCAGAACTGCCCGGCCCGATCGCCGGGGCGCCGACGGTAAGCCGGAGCCATCGCTATGCCGACTGGCTGGCCTCCCGCCCGATCGCCGCGGAGACAGAGGCCGTGTCCCTGATGGCTGCGCTAGCTGCGGCTACCGGCTGTTCGGTTCATGTGGTGCACGTGTCGAGTGCGGAAGCGGCTGGCGTGCTGCGCGCGGCCCGTGCGCGCGGCGTCGCCATCTCCGGCGAGACCTGTCCGCACTACCTCAGCTTCTGCGCCGAGGACATCGCGGATGGTGCCGTGGCCTTCAAGTGCGCGCCACCGATTCGGCAGCGGTCTGAGCAGCATGCCCTGTGGCAAGCCCTGGCCGACGGTACCTTGAGCTATGTAGCCAGTGACCACTCCCCCTGCTCCCCGGTCTTGAAGGGGGCGACCGGCGGCGGAACGCGCGACGGCCGGAGCGACCTCATGGCTGCGTGGGGCGGCATCGCTTCGTTGCAGCTCCTGTTGCCTGCCTTGTGGACCGGGATGCGTCGGCGAGGTCTACCGCTCGAGCGACTGCTCGCGTGGCTCTGTCATCGGCCGGCCGAGCGGGCCGGGCTTGGGGCGACCAAGGGGCGCATTGCACCTGGCTACGATGCGGATCTGGTGATCTGGCATCCCGATCGACCGTTCGCCGTACGCGGCGCGGAATTGCACCATCGCCACCCGCTGACGCCCTACACCGGCACCATGCTCGTCGGCGTGGTCGAGCGAACGTTCGTTCGCGGGAAGCTGGTCTACGACCGGGGGCGCTTCCCGGACCGTGCGACGGGGCGCTGGCTGAGGCGGCCGGCACAGGTCCCGCCGCCTCAGCCAGGAACGATGAGGTTTCAGGTCAGACAGCCTGCCAGACGAGAACCGGGCACCAGAAGCAGAAAACCGCGAGCGACGCGGTGACCAGGAGACCGACGATGCCGGGTCGCACGAGGAACGACTTGGTGGGATTCCGCGGATTGTAGAATACCTCCAGGGTGTCTTGGGCGGTCGCGACCCGCAGCCGCTTCTCGAGAATCCACTTCAGATTGTGGGACGCCACGACCACCCAGGGCGAGAAGCGCTGCCCGGTGTGGCGCTCGCCGTCAACCTCGTAGTCGTAGCAAACCTCGACGCTGTAATCCTGCTCGTGCGTCACCATCTCGGTCGCCCCCCAGCGGGCAACGGCGGATCCGCGCAGGGTGCCGGGCACGCTCGGCCAGGCCCGGATGCGCAGTTGGTAGAGAAATGATCCGCAGACCGCAAACCCCACCAGGAAGAAGACCACGGCGAAGAGTGCTTGGGTATCGCCTTCCAGCGTGTTGGAGAAGGACCAGGAGAGGGCGTCGAAGTAATGCATCATGGAGGTTCTACAGTCCTAGCCTACGAATCAGGCCTGCACCGAGCGCGCAGCGAACGGGTCGACCACTTCGGCCCGGAGGTGTGGAGCGTCGTACGCGTGAACCGCGTCGGCTATTCGCCACCTCGGTGCCGGCCAGCTTGTCGATTCCGGCCCATCCGGGCTGGTTCGAATGCGATCCAGTCTCGTGGCATGATCGTGCCATGAAGTGGAGCGAACGATGAGCGCGCGGGTCGAGACACTGAATGGCTGGGTGGATCTCGCGGCGGAGTGTCTCGGTGGTCGAGCGCTCTATGCCAATGACGAGTTCTTCGCGGCCAAAGAGAACCTCTTGCGGCCCGGACGCGGCATCTTCGAGGCGGAGCGCTATACCGACCGCGGCAAGTGGATGGATGGTTGGGAGTCGCGCCGGCGGCGGACCCCCGGTCATGATTGGTGCATCGTGCGCCTCGGGCTTCCTGGAGCGATTCGAGCGGTGGTCGTGGACACCCATCACTTCCGTGGCAACCACCCTGCCGAGGCTTCCCTGGACGGGCTCGAAGCACCGGGCGTCGGCGTGTCGGTCGATCAGCTGGTCGAGCATCCGGCTTGGCGGTCCGTCGCTGCACAGACCGCGCTCAAGGGACATCATGAGAATCGCCTGGCGTTGGTCGCTCAAGGGCCCCCGACCCCGAATCGACTCACGCATGTGCGTTTGAACATCTATCCCGATGGTGGTGTGGCGCGGCTGCGGGTCTTTGGCACGGTCGTGCCAGACTGGTCCAAGTCGTTGGCTGCCGGCCACGCAGCCAGCGACTTGATCGACCTCGCCGCACTGGCTCACGGTGGCCGTCCGCTCGCTTGCTCAGATGCCTTCTTCAGTCGGCCGATCAACCTCTTGATGCCGGACGACGGTGTGTCGATGGCTGATGGCTGGGAGACGCGGCGTCGGCGCGGCCTTGGCCATGACTGGGTCGTGGTGCAGCTCGGCCGGCGAGGAACCTTGTCGCGAGCGCTGGTCGATACGCGCCATTTCAAGGGCAACTTCCCGGATCGCTGTTCCCTCGAGGGGATCGATGCGCCCGAGCTCTTGCAGTCGGAGCCGTCACCGGATGGACTACCGGCAGATGCGGCGTGGCGCCCATTGCTTCCCTCGGTGCCCCTTGCGGCCGATACGGTTCACGGCTTCGACCTGGCTGATTCGGAACCGGTTACCCACGTGCGGCTCAACATCATTCCCGACGGAGGCGTCAGCCGGCTGCGTCTCCTGGGTCGGCCGGTGTGAGACGGGACCGCGTGACACCAAGGGGCGCCGGGATGGAGGATTCAGGGGCCGCGCTGGCTCGCCTGCTCGATCAGCTCGATCCCGTGGCGGCTCATTCCGCGCTCCTACGCTGTTGCGGCTCCCGACGTTTTGCCGAGCAAATGGTGGCCGCGCGACCGTTCGCGGATGATTCTGCGGTCCTGCGCGCGTCCGAGCGGGTTGCCGACACGCTCGGCGAAGACGATTGGCTCGAAGCGTTTGCTGCCCATCCCCGCCTGGGCGCCGATCCCGGCCGTGGCGATTCCGGAAAGATGAGCGCCTGGTCAAAGGGCGAGCAGGCTGGTGCGCTCGATGCATCGGCGACAGATCGCGTTGCCCTGGCCGAGGCAAACGCCGCCTACGAGGCCCGCTTCGGTCATGTGTTCCTACTTTGTGCCAGTGGGCTCGACGCGCGCGCGATGCTCGCTGCTTTGCGCCAACGTCTGGGCAACACGCCGAACGAAGAGTTGGCTCTGGCCGCTTCTGAACAACGCAAGATCACCCGATTGCGGCTCGGTAAGCTGGCCGCGTCGATCGACGAAGGAGCGTCATCCGCATCATGATCCAGACACCGCGTCCGACCGTGACGACCGCCAACACCGGGCGAAGCCCGATCACCACGCACATTCTCGACCTCGGTCGAGGCTGTCCGGCCGCAGATGTCGACGTTCTTCTCGATCGACGATACGAAGGTCCCGAGGGCAAGGGCTGGCGTACGTTGGGACGTGGGACGACCGACCGCGATGGACGTGCCAGCCAGCTGCTGCCCGCTGGGCACGTGCTCGAGACCGGCGTCTACCGACTGCGTTTCGTCATTGCAGCCTATTTCGCCCGTCATGCGACGCGCGCGTTCTATCCCCATATCGATGTGGTCTTCGAGGTCTCCGCCGCCGACGAACATCACCATGTCCCGCTTCTCCTCAGCGCCCACGGGTACAGTACCTACCGCGGAAGCTGAGCTACCGCTTTGTACAGAGACCCAGAACGAACGGGCGCGCTCGGCGGCTTGACTCTGAGAATTCGTGGGGGACAGTCGCCTGCTCTGGCGACCAGGAACGGGCCACAGTCGGAGACTTCGCGACGCGACGGTGATGCCAAGGCATGAGTCGCCTGTGTACCGTGCTTGCTATGCTTTGCGCAGAATCCCGACGTTCTGATGCTGGAGGTCGCGCATCATCCTCTCGCTCAGCGCGGTGATCTCCTGCTTGAGCCCCAGGCCATCCTGCTGGACCGAGCGCACGATTCCGAAGTACTTTCGATAGCCACGGTAGCTCGCTTTGCCATCCTTGGCGATGCTCCGCTTGCCGTCATAATACGTATTCTCGACGATGTCCCAGGCGTCGACGAACGAGCGGTGTATCCTGTCCAGACGCTCGAAGCACTCGTCGCCGAAGTATTGCCGGACCTGGGATGCGAAGCGTGTCTTGTGGGTCATCCAATGCATCACTGCGGCCTCGAGCTTGCTCCATGTAGCGATGTCTTCCCGCTCGCGCTTCGAATCGTCCTTGGCGTTCCGCACCGCGACATGAATGGCGGCGCTGTCCAGCAAGTAATAGAGGGTGTCCATGGCTTCGCTGGTTTCCTTGTAGATCGCTTGCGCGCGCGCCAACTCATCCTCACGCTGCTGGCGCTGGCGCTTGAGCCTTGCAGAGTTCTCCTGGAAAACCCATCCGATAGCCGTGGTGGCGCCTGCGATCAAGATCGGGGCAAGGGGTAGGGGCATGATGCGTTCTCCGAAACGGTCGACAGATCGACGCGTCTGCAATGGTGCATTTCTCCAGGAGGCGTGTGCGATTGCAGCCGAAAGCACCTCGAGGATCTTGGCGGATTGGACCGTGATGGGGTGAGTGTATCGCAGCAAGATCGTGTCGGCGGCGAGAGCAGCGGTCCGTGTCACCGTGGGCGGTGACGTGCGCTTTTCTAGCATCACACGAAGCGCGTGTAATCGCTCCATGTGGTTGCACTGGCTCGCTCAGAGGCGAATCAGTCCTCGGGTACGTAGAAGGGGAGGCTTTCGAAACGTAGGCCTTCGAGGGAAGCTGGGACGGCTTGCGCGATTCCCGCGCGTTCGAGCTGCGCAACCATCTTTCGGAGGTTGCGCTTGTATTCCTGTGTGAACGGTAAGAGGTCGAGCAGAATTCGTTCTCCGGAGTCGGAGTGGGTAACGCCGGCGAGTGTCCACAGCTGTTGGGTGGGATCGTCTCGACGATAGATGGCAACGCTTTCGATCGAAGTGAGTGGCATTTCCCACATCGGCGTCTCCGCTCCGCGATCGAGGACGCCGTATCGAATCAGAGCCTCGCTTCGAACCAAGCGCAGGTAATGCATCTTGTTGCGTACGAAGAAGCGAACAAGGCGCAGGCCCAAGGTCGCGACGCCGATTCCCGCCACAACGCCAATCCACAGGTGGCCTACGATGGCTCCCGCGATGACGACTTTGATCGCGACGAGAAACGGAATCATACCGATGAGCACCGCTCCCAGGCCGAGCCCTCGGCGGAAGATGAAGCCGTCTGGCGTCTCCTCGTACGTCTTGGCCATGGTAGGCGCCTCTTGGAAACCTGCGTTGCGGGAATGGGGTCACGATAGCAGCGATGGCGCCGAATGGCGCGCGTTCCTGAAGACCCGATTCGGCGTGACGGAACGTGTTGGAGGATGGCGCAATTGCGCGGAGTTCTACTGTGGCGAGCGGGTTCGTAGCAACAGAACGCGGGTCTCGATGCCGTCGACAATGAAGGCAACGGTATCGGACGTCTGAAGCACGCGCTTACTGAGGAGCTGTCGCCTGGCTCGTGCCCAGGCTCGGTTGCTACCGTCGAAAGCAAACGCAGCCGGGGTCGTCTCCGATGGCAGTTGGTTGTCTCGTTCCGCGGCTGCGTTCCAGGCCCCGATCGTGCCGTCCCGCTCGACCAGGAGAGCGGGCAAGGGGGCTGCGTCGAGCGGTGGGGGTAGGGAATGAAGCACAGCCTTTGCCCGATCTGGCTCGAGCTCCCGGGCAACGAGAATCATGCACGGCTCGCCTTCGATCTCGATCGGCTGGGCGGTGAAACGCGCGATGCGTTCTTTGCCGTCTCGGCCGCGGAAGGGGAGCACCAACCCGAGCAGCACACCGAGCTCTTGGACCCGCGTCGTGATGCGGTCGCGATCACGATCGTCGATCCAGATCCTGAGCTCGGCGGAGCTGCGGCCGATGACCTCGTCGCGTGGATAGCCGGTCAGGCGCTCGAAGGCCGTGTTGATCTCCAGGAAGCGGCCGTCGGCTAGCGTGCTGATTCCGATCGCGTCCGGACAGAGATCAAACGCACGGCGGTACTTTTCCGCGGACTGTAGAACAGCTTCGTCGGTCCGCTGCTTCTCGAGAATGACCCGCAGATCGGTGCGCGCATCACTCGACCCCGTGAGCACCCGACGCTCCTCGATCAACCCACGAAGGTGCGCGTGGAGTCGGTGACGCTGGGCAATCGCGAAGCTGCCAAACATGAGTAACCAGGCACATACCAGGAGCTCTCGTCCGTCCCGGAGCCCTGGGTCGAGGCGCTTGAAGATCCCGTAGCCGGCAAAGTGAATGACCGGCAGGACCAGCACCACGGCGAGGGCGGTATGGCGTGTCGTCGGCAAGACTTCCTGGCGTTCGGTTCCCGGAGTCGGTGCAGGCAGACGCGAAGCGATGAGCCACAGGAGGAAAGGCATGTACCACAGCGCTTGCGTGATCGAAGACGGGAGCGGAGTCAGGCGTGCGGCGGTGTAGAGCAGTATGCATCCCAGACCCATGCCGATAAAGAGATAGGTGGCGCGCCAGGGGCCACTGGCGCGCCATGCGAGGTAGGCGAAACGGGCGGCCAAGTAGCTCGAAATCGAGACATAGAGCAGGCGCGAGGAGATCTCTGCTTGACTTGGGTCGGTGTTGGCGATCGTGCCGAGCAGAATCCAGTAGACGAAGAGTCCTGCGACGAACAAGACCGCGATGATTCCATCGCTGATGTCGGAGCCCGATGGTTCGTGCAGCGCGCGTTCGCTGGCACGCAGCAGGAAGACGTAGATCATCGCGAACACCGCGTGAGCGAGGACCATGGGCAGGACCGGGCGGCTGGCCAGCAGCAAGATCAGCATGGAACCGGTCCACCAGGCACCTGTGGCGTAGGTGAGATCGCGCCAGAATCGGTGTTCCTCACCGGTCGTCCCCTGGCCCCGCTTGGCGAGCCAAAACAGGTTCCAGATCAAGAAGACCGGTGTGGCGCCGTAGAGCGCGCCGACTTGCAGCTGCTCGGCGAAGGGAAGGAACGAAAAGACGGCCATAGCAACCACCGCGATGAGGGTGATCGCCACGGGCGGATCTCTCAGGAGCTGCGCGAAGAGGTCACGCGACGTCCATTTCGCGGCGCCTGATGGCTGACCGCCGATCACTGGCCCGGCTCCGGAGGGTCGATGACCAGGAAGCAGCCGAAACGCCCGTCGTCTTCGGGAATCGGCAGCATGTGTGCCATCAGTGGCAGCACGATCGTCGCATCCTTTTCGAGCTCGATGCGTGTGGTTTGCAGCACGGGCCCGGCGGCGCGCTTGACCAGTGGCGCGAGGACCGCGGCGGTGCGCGGCAGGAGCTTGGCGAGCGGCTGGCCGACGGCAGAGGCGGCGGACAGCCCGACCAGCTTGCCCATGCCTTCGCTCCACATGGATACCGAGAGGGATGCATCGACGCCCAGCATCGCCGTACCGCTCTGCTCCAGCACCGTGGGCTGCGGCAAGGCTGGATCCGGTCGTGCCAGCGCCAGAATGCCGGGGCTGTCCCCGAGCTCGATTCGTGTAGCGCCGACGAGAAATGGGCACCAGGTGCCATCGCGTAGGCGAAACCGCGTCCGCACGTCTTGCTCAGCCTGGCCAGCGAGGATCTTGCTGACCCAGATGGGCCGATCCTCCGGGTGCTCCCACAGCCCGAGTGCCTCGGCCGTTGTGCCGATGCACTCGTGGCGTCGGTAGCCGGTGAGCGCTTCGAAGCTCTCGTTGATGTCGATGATCCGGCCCGATTCCAAGCTGGTGATCAGCATCGCGGTCGGGCAGGCCCGGAAGACCGTGGCAAAGCGATCCTCGACCGCCCGAACCGCTGTCTCGGCGCGCAGCCGTTCGCGCTGGAGTTGGAGGTCGACCAGGTGGCGGCGCACCGCGTCCTCGCTCTGGGAACGTGCGCGGTGCAGGGCTCCCACCGCCCGCCGTAGGATGCTGTGTTGAAGCCAGGCGAAGGCGCCGAAAGCGGCCAACGCAAAGAGCAAGAGCACGTCGTGAGGGGCACGGAGCTCGGACGGGAAGAAGTCGAACCTCGAGCAGATGACGTGCAGGATGGGCAGCGAGACGGCAGCGGCCAGGGTGTGCGAGGCAGCTTGGGGCGCTCGGGCTTCGATCGCTAACAGCAGCTCGTCGTCGGACAGTCTCCGCTCGATGCGCTCGTCCGTGGCTATGGGCTGGGTGGGTGGATGGGGGCCCAGGTGGCGCAGCCGAGCAGCGAGCACCGCAGCAAACAACCAGACCATCATCGCCCAGATGGCGGGTTCCGAGGCCTCGCCTTGGACGACTGCGATGGTTCGGCGGATATCGTCGAGTAGCCAGACGGCGCTGGTCAGGCCGAGGAGCAGGTAGGTGAGGAACCAACTGGAGCCGCGGGTTTCGCGGGCAAAGAGCGCGAGCTGAACGGCGAGATAGAGGTCCAGCACGACGAAGGGTAGCTCGGAGGTCGCCAGGCCGCTCGATGAACCGGTTGCGAAGGCTCTCGGCAGCAGCACGAAGTAGGCGAGCAGCGACGTGACCAGGAGCACGGCGGTCGGCCAGATGACCAGGCGCTCGAGACTGGCGGACCGCCACGCTGCTGCATGAGGACGTCGCGCGACGGCGGCGAGCAAGAGTAGGTAGAAGGCGCCGAGCCCAATCGCATTGACGAGCACGAGAAGGGACGAGCTCGAGCCGAGCGCACCAGCGATCGTGTTGCCCACCAGCACCAGCCAGCGGCAGAGTAGCGCTGCCGCGAATGCGATCCAAAACCGCCGCTCGGCGGCATGGCGGAGGCGGCGGACCCCGTGCAGACAGGCAAGCGGGACGAGCAGGAAAAGTGCCGGAAGGGAAAAGGGGAAGAGGCGTGCGCCGAGCACACCGGCGTGAGGAAGGGCTGTGCCGAAAACGGCGCCGATGGCCGCCAATCGCACCCATCCGTCATGTCGGGCGGCCCACAGCGCTGACCTCCACAGGGTCGGCCACCACGATGTCGGCCTCCGTGATCGGGGCTCCTGTGATGAGCCAGCGGGCTGCTGCACAGAACCGTTGCCGTGTGTTGTCATGCCCGGCGTGTCCGCGCCGACCCGGTGAACGAACCGAGCCGTAGCCTGCCCCGATCAGCGCTGCCGAGGCAGGGTTGTTTCTCTGCGCGACCGATCACGCGCGAACCTACCGTGACGCACCATCTTTGGCGCTTCGCCCGCCGAGAATCTGGTGGAAGGAGCGCCCGCGCAGCTCGTCGAGACTGAGGCCGGTGGCGGCCAGCTCTTCCTCGGTGATCGCGCCACATGCCAGGCCGCGTAGAAAGACGTTGAGCAGACCTTGGCCGGTGGCCGCGTCGTCGAATACGTCACCGGAGAGTGTGGCCCGCGCCGCCTGCGCGAGGAATGCCTGCAGGCGTCGTGTCGCGGGGCCGAGCTCGCCGAGAAAGAAGCTGAAGACCGCTGCGTAGCGGCTGGGCAGCTGGGCAGGATGAAGGTCCCAGCCTTGGTAGAAGCCGCGACTGAGGGAGCGCCGCACGTGCTGAAAGTGCAGGCGCCAGCCAGCGTGCACGGCGCGTTGTTGGGCCGTGAATGCTGCCGCACCCTGATCGCCCGCCGCTCCGGAACCCGACGGTACCGGCATGATGTTGGTGGCGCCGTCGCTGAGGTGAATGCCGGTGCTGGCCAGGGCGATCTGCATGATGCCGCGTGCGAGATCACAGGTTGGATGATCCATCCTCTGCTCGGCCGCGGCCAGACCCATTTCAGCTGTGTAGTCATAGACGCCGAAGTGCGCGCCGACGACGCGACCGTCGCCACTCGCGACCAGACCGGAAAGGGCCATGGTGCCGCGCGTGTCGATCAAGGATTCGGCTGTCTCGACCATCAACTCGATCTTGATGCTACCGGGGGGCAGTGACCGGCGCTGCTCGATCGTCGATAGCAAGGTGACCAGGGCTCGGACCTCTGCTGGTCGCGTGACCTTGGGGAGGGTGATCACGAAACCGGGCGGTAGCTGACCCTCGCCGGCATGCAGCAGGGCCGAGAGGAAGCGGTCCAAGGTTCGGGCACCGCGTCGCCCCGTGGTCTGATCGAGTGCTTTGATGCGAAT
>CALFAM010000143.1 GCA_937948815.1 uncultured bacterium | reverse complement strand
ACGTTTTGATGCGTCTGCCTACTACGACATCTCGGACGCGTTTCGGATTCAGCTGAATCTCGAAAACCTGACCGATCAGCTCTACTTCCCCAACGCCCACAGCACGCACCAGGCGACGGTGGGAGCACCCTTCAACGCAAGCCTGTCCATCAAGAGACGGTTCTAGTTTCCCGCTTCAGGGCGCTTGCAGGCGTCCGAGAAGGACCGTCGCGCTGACGGGGCTCGCCCGTCTTCGAAACCGGTGGCATGAGCGCCTTTCCCGAGGCACTCATGCCATTCGTCGTTTCAGGCCAAGCCGCGAGAATGTGGCCGTTCAAGACGTTTACGGTCCCGCCGGGTTGGATCTCATCCAACCAACCATCTAAAACAAAGCGTGCTCTTCGAGAGACCGAAGGCACCGGACACCGGTCAACCTCCGGACCGGAGCATGTAGCCGTCGATCAGGTGAGGGCGCAGCGCTTCTGCGGCGCGGGCGTCGACGCGGAAGATGCTGACGGTCTCATCGGAGAAGACCTCCTCGAAGAGAGCCGGTCGTTGCTGCATCCACTGCACGGTGATCGGCTTGGCCGGGCCGCCGGTGTAGGGGTGTGGGTCGACCGAGATGGCGATGAGATCGGGGCGGAACTCGTTGGCGACGACAGCGATTCGTGCGACGCCGGCTTCGATGTCTGCCATGGCCGTGCTGTGTAGGTCATAGAAGAGCGTGTTCTGCCAGCCTGGGCCATAGAGACCGTAGGGCCGCAGGCCCGCCGCGTAGATCCGCAGCGGGGGCTCTTGTCGTGCGATCCAATCGTAGGCTTGCGTTGCCGGCAGTCCTTTGACGCGAAGGTGCGCGGCCGCGTCCGGGACGTGGATGGCCCGCCACCGGTAGGGCCATACTGCGAGCAACGCGAGTAGGGCGAGGCTGGCCAAGACCGCTTGGGTCGAGCGCCGAAGCCGAGTAAACGAGGCGCTCAGCGCGATCAACATGAACCCGTAGATGATACCGGCCGAAACGAAGAGGGGCATGCCCAGGCGAAGCTGCCAGGCGCTGGTGCTGAGACCTTGGCGCGCGACGACGTGCGGTGTGAGCGCGAAGGCCGCGCACGCGACGAGATGAAAACCCAGCAGCAACCGGAGCGGAGTGGCCGACGCGCCTGAGCGTCGGCTCGAGCGGGCGAGCAGCGAGGCGGGAACGATCGCCAACAGGCCGACAAGGAAGAGGGTGCTGCTGGGGTTGAGGTCGTAGAGCGAGGGGCGGCCGAGGTTGGCAGCCAGAGTCGTGCGCCAAGCGCCTTTGATCGGCGAGAGCTGGCCGAGCATGAGCACATTGCGCGCGAGCCAGAAGCCGCCCAGCAGCAGGGAGATGCTCACGACCATCACCATGGCGGGCAGGGCGTTGGGACGCGCTGTGATGGCGCGACGGATCGATGCGCGATCGAGCCCACTGCCGCCACTGTGCAAGAGGGCCGCGGCCCCTGCGAAGAACGGTACGAATGCCAGCGCCGAAGGCTTGGTTCCTACGGCGAGCCCGAGCGCGAGTGCCGCGAGAACGACGAGCAGTCGGTTGCGCGCGTTACCGTCACGATCCGCTTGGCCGACCTGGAGGGTGAAGGCCAGCGCCGCGACGAGGCCGGCGGTCATGAAGACATCGTTCTTGCCGATCTGTATCAGCTCGGTTGGAAAGATCGATGCCCAGAACCCAACGGCGAATAGGGTTGCCGAGCGCCTCGTCCAAGATGTTCCCTTCGGCGATCGATCGGTGCCTGCCATCTGCTTGCCGATCGTTGCCATGGCGGCCACGAGCAACGCGATGGCGAACGCATGGGCGAGCCTCAGCCCCCAGTGTGCGAAAAAGGGGTGGGAGAGAAAGTTGCCGATCAGCTCGAAGGCGAAGCTGTAGCTCTGGTAGGGACCCTCCATCGACCAGAGCGAGTGGTGTTGCCAGAACTCGATGAATCCCGGCAGATGGTACGACACCGTGTCCCAGGCCAAAGGCGACTCCGGGTGGATCAGCGCAGCAGGGAGCTGCCACAGAACGATAAAGAGAGGTGTCACGCCCACCAGGCCGATCGCGCCGACCACCGCGTCCGCCCAGGTGGGTGAATCGCCAAGACGCGCGGCGGGAAGAGAGGGATGGAGGCTGCCCGCCTGCCGTGGCTGTGTCGGGCTGCGTTTCGCGAAAGCGAATAGGAGCGCCAGGCAGGTGGCCGTGGCGACGGCGTAGATCGTGGACGAGTGGAACACGCCCAACGCCCCAGGAAGGAGGCTCGAACCGTAGACGATCGTCGCCGTGACGACGCCGCTGGCGAGCAGGGGCGGGATGCCGAGTGAATGCGCGACGAACGCGGCGCGTCCCGCGGTGAGACAGAGCAGCGAGACCGTCACGAAGTAGATTGCCAGCATCCGACCGGTCTCGTCTCCTTGCCCGTTTGTCCCGGCCCCGCCTTGCTACCTTGCCTCGGCTGGGTTCGCGACCTTGCCGTGCGTATCCTACTCTCGCCCTCCGCGGCGCCCCGCTCGGTGCAACGCACTCGCACCCCTACTCTGCTCTCAGCACCTCTTGGGGATCGGATCGGCTGGCGCGTCTGGCCGGCAGCCAACTCGCGGCGATCACGGTGACCAGCAACACGCAGGCGGCGATGGCAAGGGTGTACGGATCGAGGGCGCCGACACCGTAGAGCCGACTCTCGAGCAGCCTACCGCCCCAGAACGACGCCACCAGACCGATCACGAGGCCCATGGCGGCGAGACGCAGCCCAGCCGCCAACACATGACGCTGCACGGTGCGGGCGGTCGCGCCCAGGGCGAGACGGATGCCCATCTCACGCCGACGCTGGCCGACGAAGAAGAGAAGCGAGGCGTAGACACCTGCGCCGGCGAGAAGGAGGCCAGCCGAGGCGAAGGAGCCGAAGAGAAGCGAGTCGAAACGCCGATCGGCCGTGGAGCCCCGGATCCAGGCGGTCATCGGTAGCGCCTGCGCGACCGGTACGTCCGGAGCCACTCGCCACACGGCGGCACGCAGTGCCTCTTGCGCGTCGGCCGGCGGCGCGCCGCGAAAGCGGACGGCCATGGAAACCGCTCTGCGTCGGTGCGGCATGATCGAAGTCGGGAGGTACAGGCCGTGCGGCATCTCCTCGTCGAGCCCCCAGTGACGCACGTTGCCCACCACGCCGATTACCCGCCAGATTCGCTCGGGGGCGTCGGCATGGTGCAAGGTTCGACCCGTTGCGCGGGAGAAATCGCCGAAGAAGTGCTCGGCGGTGTTCTGCGACAGGATCACCGGCACGGGGGGCCGGGCTTCGTCCTCGCTGATGGTCCGGGGAAGGGTCTCGGCTTCGGTCCAGGTGCGGCCACCGAGCATGGGGATGCCGAGGGCATCGAAGTAGGTCGGGCTCACGGGCATCTGTCGAAGGAGGATGCGCTCGCGGCGCTGGCCATCCGCCACCATTTCGAAGCGATTGCTCCAGCCACCCCGTCTGCCGCCGGTCAGCTCGAACGGCAGGTTGATGCCGAAACCAGCCGAGGCCACGGCGGGTTCGGCTTCGAGGGATTGCCGCACCGTGCGCATGGTGCGAACGAAGCCATCGATGTCTTCGGCAGCCGGGTCTCGCAGCTGCATGGTGATGACATGCTGCGGGTCGAGGCCGGCGTCATTGGCGTGCACACTCAGAAAGCTGCGCACCAGCAGGCCGGCCTGGGTCACCATGAGGAGGGTGAGCGCCACTTCGGCGACCACGAGTCCCTGGCGTAGACGTTGCGTAGGCGTGGCACCGGCGCTTGCGCGGCTGGCGGCTGCGACCGCGCGCTCACCGGTCGAGCGGAGGGCCGGCGCGAGGCCGAAGAGGAGCGCAGTGGCGCACGAGGCCGCGACCGCGAAGGCCAGGACTGGCAGGTCGATCGTGATCGGCCCACCGATGGGCAGATCCGACGGGTCGAGGTAAAGCAAGGCTGCTAGCCCGCCGTACGCGAGGGCAACGCCGATCAAGCAACCCGCGGCCGCCACGACGAGGCTCTCGGTGAGGAGTTGGCGGACGAGCGTCGCGGAGCTCGCGCCGAGTGAGCGGCGCACCGCCATCTCCCCGACGCGGGCGAAGCCACGTGCCAGAAAGAGGTGCGCGACGTTGAGGGCTGCGATCAGCAGTAGCAGGGCAACCGCGCCAAACAGGAGGTAGAGCTCGGAGCGGACGAGCCGCACCGTGCGTTCGTGAAGGCTCACCAGGGGCAACGGGGCCACCTTGCTATCGACGAAGTAGCGATCCGGGTGGCGCTGGGCCATTTCGGCCGCGACCACGTCGAGCTGAGCCTGGGCGGCTTCGATCGTCACACCCCTGGCGAGTCGGGCCACGACTTCGAGACTCTCGGCGTCGATTCGCTGGTGAACGGGCAGCCGCCAGTCGATCGGCCGCCACACGTCGACTCGGTGGTCGACCAGTGCTTGGGGTGGCGCGAAGGTAGGCTCGAGGACGCCGATCACCGTCATGGGTTGATCTTCTAGCCGGACGGTCTTGCCGATGAGCTTCGGGTCGCCGCCGAAGTGCTGCGCCCAGGTGTCGTACGACAGCACGACCCGGTCGGCAGCGACGAAGTCGTCTGCCTGGAAGAGTCGGCCGAGCGCGGGGGCGGCGCCAAAGACATCAAAGAAGTCGACCGAGATCGTGCCAGCGGTGACGCGCAACGGATGACCCTCGCCCGTGAGGTTCGCCGGCCTCGAGCGCGCGATGGCCCACTGGTCCACGGCCTCGATTCGCTGCATCTCCCGAATCACCGGCCCAGGGTGGGCAGCCCCTTCGCTCGCATCGTGCGAGTCTTGGACGAAGAGCAGGCGTTCTGGCTGCGGGTAGGGCAGGGGTCGCAGCAGGACGTGGTCGATCAGTGTGAAGACGGCGGTCGTCGATCCGATTCCCAGACCGATCAGCACGACGCTCATGATCGCGAAACCGGGAGACCGTGTGAGGCTTCGGCATGCCAGATGGGCATGACGGGCCAGCTCCCACGGGTGCTGCGGCAGCCACTGGCTGCCGCGCGCCTTCTCGGTCCATTCCGTCAGCGCGACGAGCGGTAGCCGGCCCCAGGAGCCAGCGAGGAGGCGAAATCGGCGGGCGAGTCGCTTGTCATCCGCCCAGAGCCGCGCGAAGAGATGGAGCATCTCCTCGCCGTCGGCGCGGCGTGTCTCAGGGGGGAGGAGCCAGAGCAGCAGCCGATAGATGCGGCTCACGAATGTCTGCCTTGTCGCCATCATGGCAGTCGCTCCGCGGCGGGGCGCAGCCGGTCGGTCAGCCATGCGAGACGCGCGAGCTCGTCGCGCAGTACACCGCGCCCCTTCCCGCTGATGCAGTACGTGCGCCGGCGTGAGTAGCCTGCTGCCTCCTGCTCGCGAATCCACCCGTCGGCGCTCATCTTGCGCAGGATGCGGTAGAGATGCGTGGGGTCGAAGACGATCGAGCCTTCCGACTTGAGCTCGATGGCTTTGACCAAGCCATATCCATGAAGCGGCTCGTCGGCGAGGGCAGCGAGCACGAAGAGCTCGCGACGCGAAAGGTCTGGGTGCACGGCAAATCCTTTACTAGACTGATGTCCTATATCGGACGGGCGTACCATAGCGAAGCCCAGGCCTGCGAATCAAGCACACGCAGAGCTCACACGGACCGAATCTGTAGGGGGACACGCGCTCATGCCCGCCGGCTGCGACGCTGGCCTACCGACGTGGGAGGCGTGAAGGTGAGCTGGCGGGCATGTTTGATGACCGGTCAGAACACGAGATTGCCTTCGCCCATCACGAAGGTCATTCCAGTGCCCAGGGACGCATTGGCACGACTGGCGTAGAACCCCGCCAGGGAGGCGTGCTGCGCACGCTCGAATGGATTGGCACTGGCGATCGCGCTGGCGAGCGATCGGTTGGCGCGGAAGAGGTCGATCTGGGCGTCGAAGTGCAGACCACGTACGGCGAGGTTGAAGAGCGCGTCGGACAGCTCATTGTTGGCCAATGCCAGGAGATCGGCGTTGAGCGCCGCTGCCGAGCCGACGGTGGCGCGATGAATCAGCAGGGTTGCGTAGATACGATGGAGGGCTTGCTGAATGTTGAACGATGTATTGACCACTCGCAGAAATGCGGCAATGTCGTCTCTGCCGCTGGGGCCGAAGACAATCGGCTCACCAAACATGTTCAGCAGTTCGATGCCCGCGGGCGAGAAAAAGAACGAAGAATTTTGATAGAAGCCGACAGCGTCTTCGATGGTTTCGAACGCATTGGTGTGAAAGAAGGGGCCCGTATCCGCGGCTTCGATCAGCGGCGGCGTGTTGAAGGTCCCGTCACCGCGGCCGTCCGTGCACGGTGGGCCGTTGGCCGGCACATTGCCCTGGCCGCCAAAGCCGCCATCGCATGGAATGCCGCGAGGCGTGAGCTCGGGAACCCGTGAGAGCTCGACGCCGGTATTGAAGTTGCGGTTGCCGCCGAGGGCCGCATTGCCGCCGGCCTGATTGTGGCAGGCGAAGCACTTGGCGCCGCCGACACCTGTGGTGAAGAGCTCGAGACCGCGCTGCGCGCCTGGATCGTTCAGCGTGACGGTGTCGAGGTCGAGCTCGTTGAGCCGGCCGGTGGAGAGCATGAAGGCCTCCATCTTGTCCAGCTCCTGATCGGTCTGCAGACGGAAGCTGTCCGGCCCCGGCACGCGGATATCGAAATCGCGGGTGAAGTGCTGGACGACCGCGCCGGCCGAGAACAGTCGCAAGCTGCCCGGCGATGGCGCGCCATCCCCCGACCAGCCAGCGCGAAAGGCGAAGACGTCGTCGGTGGTGCCGTCGTCGAGGATGCCGTCGCCATCGCTGTCGTCGGGCGGCAGCAGGGCCGTGCCGCTCGATAGGTTGTGAGGCACGCTGCGCATTACGAATTTGTTGGCTGGGTCTTCGAAGCCGTCGACGTTTTCGAAGATCAGCGCGAAGCGGTCGAGCAGATCCGGGATCTCGAGCGGCACGTGGTCGGGGCGGCCCGGGTCGGCGATGAACAAGGGGTCGTCGGGAT
Organism: uncultured bacterium; assembly: GCA_937948815.1. Taxonomy (GTDB): domain Bacteria; phylum Acidobacteriota; class Thermoanaerobaculia; order Multivoradales; family J023; genus J023. Next base: position 12,559 of record CALFAM010000143.1, on the reverse strand, counting down.
CATCGATGTGCAGGGCTTGCACGAAGATGGGATCGATCACGAGATTCGAGGCTGCGGGATGACAGGTGCCGCAGCTGCGGCCGTTACCGTCGAAGGTACCGCGGAAGAACAGCTCGCCGCCATCCAGGACATCCTGGCTCACCAGGCCGAGCATCACCCGCGGATCGGGCGTTGCCTTGGGGGGCACCGCGCTTCCTTCCGGCATCCGCCAGGCCTGCATGAACCGACGTTCGAACGATGATGGTGTGCCGATCAGCAGCAAGCTGCCGGCAGGTGTCTCCCCGGCGGGCGTGACGACCAGTGCGTCGATCCCAACGCCGCGAAACAGCTCGCTGCCGAATTCGTGCTCGAGCATCGCCCGTCCGTCGTGCGACGGCTCATGGGGCGGAGTGAGCCGGCCGAGAGGCACGAAGCGATCACCATCGTCGGGCAAGAAGGTTTGGCCATCGCCATCGCCGTTCTCGACCAACCAGAGATCCACCGGTTGCGAAAGCCCTGTCAGCTCGACGCGAACGCGGCCCTTGGGCAGGTCGATGGTGGCATGACCGCGTGTTTCGCTCGCCGGCATCAGCCCGCGAATGGTGCCGAGTCCGATGCGTAGGTTGCCCAGCCCGCCGTGCATGGAAAAGGTTTTCGACCAGCGCTCGTAGACGTGATCGCGCGTATGAAGGCGACCGGGCAGGTCGCCTTTGCCCATCGCCCAGGCCAGGGCGCGTGCCTCGGAAACAGGTCCGAGTGGGGCTGGTTCGTGCTGGGTGACGGCTTCCGGCAGGCCCTCCACCACCTTGAGAAAGGGCACAGCACCGGGCGCACGCCCGGCCACGTCGGCAAAAGCACGATAGCCGATTCGCGGAGTCGATGCGCCATCACCCGTGGCGACCGCATCCGCTTGCCGCGCTTCAGCTTCTTGGGCGTGGCCGCCGCTGTCTCTGGGTACGGCCTCGGCGTGCCATCCCACGCCGAGGGTTGCCAACATCGTCAGAATTGCGGTCACAGCGCGCAGGTGAGCCCATCTCGACATTCCTTGCTCCTCGCGGACATCGTTGCGACGGAGCCGAAAACCACGACGGCGCCGCCCTCTCTCACGACAGATTCGATGTCGACATTATTCACGACGGTCTGGTCACCATGACGTTTCCGGCTTGTTGATACGCATTTGGCATCACCAAAAGGCATGGGAGGCATTGACCTGCGGAATGTTCGATGTGTCGGCGTCACGGTCGGCGATTTCGGGGCGGACGCGCGCGAGCTGGTTGGCCCGACGCGTGATCTCTACCACCAGGATGATCTACTGCAAGTCTGCTCCTCACGCTCACGCGGCGTCCTCTGGGCCGCCGACGGTCCCGCCAATGCTCGATAGATTCCGAGCCCGGCGAACAGCACCGATGCGGGCAAGATCACGGATTCGGCGGCCGTGACCATGCTCCATACGTTCACGAAGTACCAGTCGACGCCGAGGAATGGTTTCGCCCCTCCGGCTCCCACGCTTGCCGTGCCCATCGCCAGAAGATCGCGCCGAGGCCGAGCAGCAGAGCGGCCATGCCAACGTGCGTCATCCAGGTGGCTGCTGCTGATCGCCATCTCCAAATTCCCCAAGCCGTCGAAAGACACTGGTCACGAGATTCGAGAAATTCGACCGTCCGCGCAGCCAAGGCGCCCGCCGAGCTGTGGAGCACCGCCCATGCGAATAGCGCGCTTCCTCTGCGCTTGGTGGGCGGCGAACCTACATCGGATAGCGCGCAACGTTGATTCGCAGGCGTGGTGCTCACGTCTTTCTCCTTCGCATCGATGATGCACTACGCCTACCACAGTCCAGAGCCCGATCCGATGCGCCCCCTCGGCTACGCCGATGCTGGGCCTACGGTACGATTGCCCCATCGACTGTTGGTGCGGAAAGGCTCGGCTCAGGGGATTCGGAGCTGATCGGCGTTCCGCTGCGACCCGAGTCGCAGTGCGGGGATCGCGCCTTTCGCGCCATCCTGTTCGCGTCACGGCTGCTGTGACGAACAGGACTGTGTTCCTGGGGCAAGTCGGAGGGGTGCCGACCACAAGGGGAATGGCGATGACAAGAGGTTGGTTGATCGATCTAAAGCAAGCTGTGCGTGCCATGCGGCTGCGGCCTGGGGCGGCGCTGACGGTGATTGCCACAGTGGCGCTCGCGGTGGGTGCGACCACGGCGGTCTACAGCGTGGTTCACGGCGTACTCCTGCGACCGCTTCCCTATCCGGATGCCGAGCGGCTCGCCCGGGTCTGGCAGACGCGGGCGGACTGGCGAGACTCCTCCAATGCGCCCCTGCGCGCGCTTGCCGATCGTCTACCACCCTCGGCCCCCGCGCTTCGCCATTGGTCAGAGGAGCGTACGGGCTTTGCTTCGCTCGGCGGCTATGTCGACGCCAGCTTCGTACTGCAAGGCCAGGACGGCGCCGAGGTGCTGCGTGGCCAGGAAGCGACCGCCGGCTTCTTCCGCGCACTCGGGATCAGTCCCCTGCTGGGCCGAAGCGTTCAGCCGGCTGACGACGAAGCCGGCGCGCCGCGTGTGGTCGTTTTGGGGGAGGCCCTGTGGCGAAGCCGGTTCGAAGGTCGTAGAGAGATTCTCGGGTCCAACCTCCCGCTCGATGGCATACCGCACACCATCATCGGTGTCATGCCGGGAGGCTTTCAACCTCCGACGTGGGACATCGCTGCTGGACGCCCCGAGCTTTGGGTCCCCCTGACCGAAGAGGCACGGGTCGGCGATAAATCGGTCTCGGTCATCGGCCGCCTGGAAGCGGACGTCGCGCTCGCAGCCGTGGCGGCGCGCATTGCATCCAGCCAGCAGCGTCTGGCGGTTGTGGATCCGGCCAACCAAGGCAAGCGGGGCGCTCGGGTCGTCAGCCTGCTCGACTCCGTCGTCGGTGAGACACGAGCCACCCTTTGGTTCCTGCTCGGCGCTGTTGCCCTGGTGCTGGTCATCGCCACGGTCAACATCGCCAACATCCTGGCCGTGCTCGGGCTGGAGCGTCGCCGTGAGTTGGCCGTACGCGCCGCGCTGGGGGCTGGCGAGCGGCGTCTCATCCGCGGCATGTTCGTGGAGAGCGGTGTCATGACTGCAGTTGGCGGCCTGGCGGGTGTTCTGCTGGCCTGGGCAAGCCTGCCAGTGCTCTTGCATCTCGTTCCCGCGACCATTCCTCGCCAGGAGCACATCGGCGTCAGCCCCGGCGTGCTGCTCTTCGGTGTGGCGATGACCGGAGCGACGGCACTCCTGGTCGGTGTGTTTCCGGCCATCCTGGCGGCGCGTGCGCAGCCGCAGGAGGTCTTGCGGTCTTCGCCCAAGGGAATGACCGCAGGCCGCGCGGGGAGCCGTTTTCGCGCCACCCTCGTCGTGGCCGAAGTCTCTCTTGCCTTTGTCCTGCTGATCGGCGCCGCGTTGCTCGGCAGCAGCTTCGTCAAGCTCTGGTCCGTCGATCGTGGCTTCACCACCGAGGGCCTCTTGGCCATGACGGTCGTGCCGGATCCACAGGTCCACGGCACCCGTGACGAGGAAGACGCCTTCACCCGCGCGCTTCAAGAGCGGCTGAGCGCGATGCCAGGCGTCAGCGCGTCGGTCGCCAACAACGTGCCGCTTTCCGGCGACTCGAGCGCCACCTTCTTCCAACTCGCGCCGGGCAAATCGGACGGCGCCATCGAGGAGGCCAAGGCACTGATTTCCGTCGGGCTCGAGAACTATCTGGACGTCATGGGCATTCCGGTCGTTCTCGGGCGCGCATTCGATCGGCGGGATTCACGCGATGCCTTGCCTGTCGCCCTTGTCAATCAGGCCTTGGCCCGCCGGTTCTGGCCGGGTGAGTCGCCGATCGGCAAGCGGTTGCGCCGTGGTGAGCAGGATCCTTGGCGCGAGATCGTGGGCGTCGCCGCGGATGTTCGGCATGTCGGGCTGTCGAGCGCGGTGGAGCCCAAGGTCTACCTGCCGGCCCCGCAATCTCGACGAAGCACCTACGACTGGATCCTGCGCACCGAAGGGCCGCTGGCGCCGACGCTTCGCGCCGCCAAAGAAGTCGTCGCCAGCCTGTCACCGACCACGCCGGTCAGCCGCGTCATCGTGCTCGACGAGTCGATCGCCGAAGCGGTCGCCGTGCCTCGTTTCCGGACCTTCTTCGTGATCAGCCTCGCGGTGCTGGCCGGCATCCTTGCCTTGCTCGGCGTCTATGGCGTGCTGTCCTTCGCCGTGGCGCAGCGTCAAAAGGAGATCGGGATCCGAATCGCGCTGGGCGCCCGCACCCTCGATGTGGTGCGTGGCGTCGTCGGCTCAGGGCTCAGGCTGACACTGGCCGGGATTGCAGTCGGACTCGTGCTCGTCTCGCTCGGCTCCGCCGCGATCGAGCAGTTCCTCTTCGAGACCAACACCAACGACTGGCTGGCCTATCTGGCGATCACCGTCAGTGTCTTGCTGGTCGGCTGCGCTGCCGCCTTCCTGCCGGCACGACGTGCGGCCGCGGTCGATCCCATCGGAGCGCTCAAGAACGACTAGCCTTTTCGCTCGGTGATCGCGACGGCAGTGCGTACGGATCGCCGTCGCGATCGCGAGAGCCCTTGCACCCGAATGAAACCTGCGGCGTCGCGAGACGTAAAAATGCAATATATTGCGCAATGGCTTGCGTATCCTTTTGAGAACCAGACGAAACCATGCCGCCAGGGAGCTCTGACCGATGAAAACAACTGCAGCCGTCATGTTTACCCTCCTGGGACTCGTAACCTCGCTCTCCGCGACCACCGAACATAGCGTTTCCGGTGCCGAGCGTGAGCTCGTGGTCGCGTCGATCACCCGCACGATCGCCGAGGACTACATCGATCCGAACATGGCCAAAACGATCGGGTCCATGCTGGCGCAGCAACTCGCCGATGACGCCTACGAGACGCTCGATGATCCCCATGAGTTTGCCGGCCAGCTCACTGCAGACCTTGTCAAGACTAGCCACGATCTCCACTTCAATGTTTCGCTCGACGCGCAGTGGGTCCACGCGGAGAACGAAGCAGAGAATCCGGAGGTAGTGCGGCAGGCGCGTGCGAAGGAACTCGCGCGGGCTCGTCAGCAAAACCACGGCTTCCGCGAACTCCGCATCCTCGAAGGCAACATTGGCTACCTGAACTTCACCTACTTCGACGACCCGGAGCCTGCTCACGACACCGTAGCAGCGGTCATGAAGTTCCTCTCTCATACCGATGCCGTCATCATTGATCTCCGCTTCAACAATGGTGGCTACCTCGAGATGGCGCAGCTGCTCTGCAGCTACTTCTTACCCAGCACGCCTTCGCAGGTACTCTTCGACTTCTACGATCTCGAAGAGGGAAGGCGAATCGACCGCAAACAGTGGGTCTTGCCCTCGGTCGCCGGCGTCCGCATGCCTGATACGCCGCTCTACCTGCTCATCGGCAGCACCACCTTCTCGGCTGCCGAGTGGTTCGCCTTCATCCTCAAGAACCTGGGCCGCGCCACCGTGATCGGGGAGCGGACCGCAGGCGGGGCGCACCCAGTCAATCGACGTGCCCTCAACGACCGCTTCGTGCTGCAGGTTCCGACTGGCGAGATCCGCGATGGTGTCTCGGGAAAGGATTTCGAAGGTGTCGGAGTCGTGCCCGACCTTTCAGCTGTGTCCGTTGTTGCCTTGCACCAGGCTCACCGCGAGGCGCTGCAAGCCCTGATCGAGCTCGAGCCCGAGAATCGCGACGCCTACGCCTGGTACTTGCCTGCCATTGACGCCCGGCTGCACTCCCCCGAAGTAGATCCGGCGCTTCTGGAGAGCCTCGCCGGAGACTATGATGGGACCAGGAAGATCACCCAAGACCGCGGCACCCTCTACTACAGTTGGGATGCCCGGGGTCGGCTACGGCTCAAGCCACTGGGTCATACCCTGTTGGCACTCGAGGGTGTCGATGACTTCCGGTTTCGCATTCGAGCCAAGAACGGTGTCGTGACCGGTATCGAGCGCATCTACATGGACGGTCGCACCCGACTTCACCCAAAGACTCGCTAGAGATCGGACGATTCGGTCGGAAGATCTTCCGGAGACATCTTGCACCCAGCGATGAAGAACCCGTCTGAGCCTACGTCGGAAGCCGTATCCGCCAATCCCATTCTTCTCGGCAAGCGGGCCGACGAGCTCAGTTGGCTGATCGAGCAGCAGTGCGGGCCGGTCTTCGAAGCGAACGGAATCGTCGTGCCAGTTCGTTCCTGCTCCTTGTTGCTCCACCTCGAGCAGGCGAGGTGCGCCTCCGCAGCCGATCTCGCGCGAGCCTTGGACCAGTCCCATCAGTTGGTGCTTCAGAAGATTCCCGCCTTGATCGCGCGAGGTCTGATTGCCCGACAGCGGGATCCCGAGGATCGCCGAAGGCGAATCTTCAGCTTGACACCTGAAGGCCATGTTCAGGTTGCGTTGATCGCGAAGCAGGCCGTGGCGATCGCAAGTATCTACCAGGAGCTCTATGCTGAGATCGGCGTTGATCTCTTCGATGCGCTCGGGCGAGCGATCGAAGTACTGAAAAGGCGGAACCTGAGCGAACGATTGGCGACGATCAAATGAATGCCCCAGCTCGTCGACGACGAGCCGGGCCATCCAGCGCTTGCCCGTCGTCAGCTGTGTCACGTCCCACCTGGGTGCGCACCGCTCATCGCCATTGGGAAGCGCAAGCGCCCAGGGAGCACTCTTCCTGGAAGAAAGAGTGCTCCCTGGACAGCCAGGCATGACGACTCGTGCTCAGAAGCCCGGGCATCGGGCATCGACTGGGCCAATGCTCGATGCGTCGGACTTGATGGGGAACTGTCTCTTGTATTCGGGACTTTGCCGTCTGGCCGCCGACTCCGCCTCGGCGATGCTTCTACCCGAGTTCGCAAGGTAGAGGAGATAGCTGAACGCGGTTGAGCCCGTGTCGAGGAAGCTCACAACGCCCTTGGCCGCACCAAACGTCCTCGCCAGCTTGCTGAACCCCAGCGGAGCGAAGATCGTCGCGATTTCTGTCCCTTTCAACAGCTTGCCATGAGCGCTCCTGTCACGGACCGCGACCCTCGAATCCATCTCGATCTTGGCCTGTGCTGCCTTCGCGTCGAATGGCTTCGGACACTTGCTGGGATCGAAGGGCGGTTCCTCAGTGTCGGCTTCTCCGCTGCCTTCCGAGTCCGAGCCATCCGTTGTATCGGTTCGCTCGCTGCCTCCGCCTCCGCCTCGGCCTCCCGCGCCAAACTCCTCATGGGGAAGCTGACCGCCGCCAAAAAAACCTTGGAAGAAAAAGAGCGAGAGTCTAGGCAAACCAATCGTTATGAGGCCTGAGCCCAAGAACGACGAGGTGACATCGGAGTAGTCGTTGAAGACCGCCGCTGGCGTAGCGCCGCCGGGGTCCGTGAAGTTCATCGGATTGCCGAGTGCGTAGGCGTAGCGGTTCAGGCTTTGCGGATGACTCGCACTACCCCGCTCCGGATCGACGCTGAGAAAGCGCGCCAAATCATGGTGGTAATGGCGTGCGTGCATGTAGTCGGCATCGGTGGAGTAGTCACGCTCGTGACCCGTGAACATGATCGAGTCATCTCGTGTCTGCCAAATCTCCTCTCCATAGGGGAGGAACTGAAATTGAAAGCGGGTATTACCGTTCGCGTAGGTCGTGAGGCGTGTGCTACCGAGGTGGTCTTGATGGTAATGGTGGGCCGCCGACGGTCCATCGTCACTCGACGCGAGCACCCGTCCGAAGCCGTAGACGTAATCTCGCTCGCGGCTCCACGTGCCGTTCGACATCGATATGTTCGCAGCTGGTCGATTCGAGGGGTCTCGAAGGTGAAAGCGTGCGTTCTCCTCACCAAGACCGGCGTTGGCGATCGTGACGGTTCGCTCGCCGAAAGCGTCGTAGAGGTAGCGCATGGGGCCCTGGAGAACGACTTGATTGGCCGTGTCGTAGCGCCACTGGTAAGGGCCCCAGCTCTCGAGGTTGCCCGCGCCATCATAGGCCGAGGTGCCTGACAGCCGATTGGTTGCCGAGTCGACCACCGTCGGGAAGCTTCCTGGGCTACTCGGTTCGATCGCCAGAACGTTCCCGAAACGATCGTAGCTGTATTCCTGTAGTAGGCCACCGTCGAACATCAATGCTGACGCCAGGCGCCCCGCCCGGTCGTAGGTAAACGTGTCGGTACCCATGCTCTTGATGAAGCCGGCACCGTCGTAGGTCATGGTGCCGGTGTCGAAGTTGTTACCGGCTGGCAATACGCCGGTAGTGTGAATGCGTTGCGCGCGCTGCGTGAAGTCGGGATCTGGCGTGAAATGGTCAACAACGCCATTGGCATGGTGGAGACTCTTCCAGGTCCCGCTGGGATGGTACTCAATCTGAGTGGTCCAGCCGTCGACGTTGGTCAACCAACCATTGGTGTAGCTTCTCGTTACCGTCCGCACGTCATTCGCCGCGCTCGACGCACAGGAGCTTGGCGCTGTGCAGCGCGGATACTTCTGGCTGGCCAACATACCAAGTTCATCGTAGGTGAAGTCCTGTCGAAAGGTGGCATTGTCGAGACTCCATAGCAGCTTGGTGACCTTCCTCGAGACAGCGCCGCCTACCCCGCTGTAGCTGAATATCTGACGCACACTAACCGTTTCCTCTCCGGCTGAACTCCAAGGCAAGTCGACATAGTTGTACTGAGTTGCGTCCTTCAGCTTGCCCTTCCCGAATCCGGCGCCAACATCCCATTTCAACAAGCTGACAACACGGTTCCCGTGATTGCGATCGTTGGTTCGAGTCAGTCTTCCAAGAAAGTCGTACGTCGAAGTGAGATCGTGCGGGCCGTCGAGAACTCGATGAGCCAAACCGGCGCTGTCATAGTCGTAGTAGAAGATCGTGCCATCGCCAAGTGGCCCCTTCTCAGGATGCGTTTCCGAAAGTAGGAAGGCCCGATTATCGTAGACATAGTGCCGCGCTTGAGAGGGGTTGGCGCCCGAGACGCTCTTCGTTAGCCGATTCCCAACGTCGTAGTCGTACGTGGTCAGCGTCTCTTCCAGTCCTGGTACGGGGGGGCCAGACAACTCTCGAATGCTTCGCAAGCGGCCGTAACGGTCAATCTCGCGAACGGTCGGTACATAGGCTTCGCCGCCTGCGAGAGCGATCTTTCGCTCCTCAGTCATGACACGGTCGCCTTGATAGTGCATTCGGACATCGTGGGTCGGGCCGTCGGGAGGACGAACCGTCCCCGGGCGGCCGAAAGGGTCGAACGCCAGGAAAGATGTGACCTTCCCTAGATTTCCCAGCTGTGAGATCGATGTCACCCAGCCCCGCGCGTTGTGAACGGTCTCTCGCTCTCGGAACGTCCCATCGGGGAGCAGCCGACGTTCGAGACGAACGCGCCCGAAGTCGTCAGCGACGACTTCCGCTTGCGCGAGAACATTGTTGCCGGTTGCCGGTAGCAGTGTGGTTACCACCTTGGCTTGAGTGCTCGGCGTGGCTATTGTGTAGGCGTAGGCGACGCGACCACCATCTTGAGGCGTGATCGTGCTGACCCGTCCGGCATCGTCGTAGTCGTATTCGACCACATAGCCAGCCGTGTCACGTGTTCGGAGCAGTCTGCCACTCAGCGGGTCGAGATCCACGTCGTAGATCGGGAAGGAAGCGTCCACGCCTGCAGAAGTTCGCGGCGTTGTCTTCGTCAGCTCGCCGAACGCATACTCGTGGTGAAGCCAGTAGTCCGGCTGGTTGGGAACGGCCCCACAATCGTCGCCTGTGGTCGACAAGAGTTGGTTGTCGCCGCCGTATCGTTTCACATCCTCGACAAGGCCCTCGACATCCTCGGAGGCGCGCTCTCGAACGGTAAGGAGGTCCTGGCTGCCACGCGCGCTGCCGGACGCGATGGTTCGCGTACAAAGGAGGAAGCCGGTTGTACCGTCGAAACCATACTCGACCCGAGCCACGGACTCGCCAACCGCGTCGTCTTCAATAATCAAGGTTTCGTCGAAGATGCCGAGGATCCAGGGGACACCGCCGGCCACGGGGATGTAGCTGCCTGGATAGGTACCGGTCGTGCGGTTGTAGCCCACGAAGGTCTCTCGGCGCTCTGCAGTGGTCGAGTCATCCCGGAAGTTGCCCGTGTTCACCGCCCGTCGAAAATGGCCCAGCCCGTCGAAGTCGCTGTACTCGGTGTCAGTATAGCGATCGCTGTCGTCATGGTAGACGACACGTCGTGCTTCGACCTGTCGATTGAGGGCGCGCCATTCTGCCGGATCACTGCCGCCAGGTGGCGTGTCATGGCGGAAGCGGAGATAGGTGGAGCGTAGCGCTGGCCCAATGCAGGAACCCGTCGAAGAGCTCGTGGCAAAGACTCGCGAGGATAGATACCTCCCGCCACTCTGTTCACTGTAGACGAAGGGAAGGCCGTACTCCCAGCCTCGCCACTGACTGGGCGTCACGTAGTAACGGGCATTGAAGAAATGTTTGGTGCAGTCGCCTTCTGGAAGTACGGAGACTTCTGTGTAGATCTCAGGATCATCACCGTTGGTCGGCGTGAACGACGACGTCCGGTAGTGCCAGCTCCCCAACTCGGTATTGTCGGAGCCGAGAAGTCGACGTGTCCCAACGCCAGCTGAGGTGTTGAACACAGAGGTGGTGTCGCCGGGCGGAAACTCGTATTCTTGAAATGACCAGCGCATCTTTCCGCCGGTCGGTAGATCGATACCGGTAAGAACGCCCGGAACGTCATCAATTGCCTCGTTGAGCTCATTCTTGCACTCGTTGTAGTACAAGAGCTGGCTACCTTCCTTCATCGCGTAGGACGTACCGTCCGGTAGCCTCACCTCAGTCAAGTGAGGGACTGAGATGCGACGGCTTGGCGGACTCGAAGCCGTGTCCTTGCAGCTCCGGTTCACGAGTACTGGGTCGTAAGAGAAGTCGAAGAGCAGACGTTGCCCCTGAAAGTCTTGAATGTCGACCTGAGTGATGACTTGATCGATCCACGAGTACTGGTCAGTGAGATGAACATAGTGGGTGCGGCCATACCGGTCGGTCACCGTACGCTCCAGGCCGATGATCTTGCCGCCTGGTGTCTCACGGTCGTATTCGATCAGCGAATCAGGGTCGTCTGCGGATGCGAATGCCGACCAAATCTTGTGCAGGAAGTAGGTGCTTTGGAGCCCTCCGGTTCCGCTATCAAAGCGGCGGGTGGTTCCGTCCGGGAACTCGATATCAAGATAGACGTTGCTGTGCACACGCAGGCGGAGATAGCTACCGTCGCGCGTGTACCACAGATTGCTGGGATCGCTGCCATCGTCTTCGTGAAGCTCAGGAAAGAATGTGTGACGTCCACCGTCGGCACCGATGTAGAGCCACGTACCTGTGTCGTTGAGGCCGTGAGTCGCGTGGTAGACCTCACCCCAACCAAGATGCCATCCGAGTCCCGCGTTGGTCGCGCGGTCTGGCACGGCTTCGATCAACGGCCCACCCTTGGCTTCGATCGGTCTGTAGCGCCAGACATTGCTGTTGTAGTTGAGGACGAATGGGCCCACCGGAATCGTGAGGCCGAGACTGCCGGAGAATAGATCGACATGATCAATTCTGTCCGCGGACGTCTGTGTGTTGCGTTCTGGATCGAATCCGAGTGGATGATTCGGATGAAGTGCGAAGGCGGAGAAGGGGAGCGTCAGTAGCAGGCTGATGGCCACCCTGGGAAAGGCACGAAGAAGGATCTGCTGAGCTCTTAGGAAGTACCCGAGTCGCATGAGTGTTCTCCATTTCGATCTGGATCTCTGAAGGCAGCAGGAAGCGCACTAGTGACCCGTTCGATTGGAACCTTCCAGCTCTCGCCGAGCGCTTCGTGGTGCTGGCAAGGCGCAGCGTCGAAGCAATAGCAGGCTATTGCGAGTCGCTGCAACGCTGGCAGTGACGCGAAGAGCCGGACGAAAGCGGAAGCGAATTGTCAAACGGGGCACTGGCTGGCGAAACCCGCCGGCAATAAGTAGCTGACAGAGAAGAGGAATCGAGCCACGTCTCGACTCCTCGGGTTGCGGCTGGAGGTGAAGACGTGTCAGTGGACCGTGCCACCAGCCTTGACAAGCAGTTGACTTCCGCTCTTCACCAACAGTTGATGTTGGGCGAAGTCGAGGTCGAGAGAGGCGCCGCTGTCGATAGTCAGCACGGCGGCGTTGTCAATCAACACATTCGCCGGCGCCGTCGCATTGCCTTCGTAAGTGCAGCTCGATGTGATCTGCCAGTCCCCTGATTGCGGCGGCATGCAGTCATTCAAGAGAATCTCGAAATGGAAGCGCGCACTGCTGGTCAGCAACGTTTGATTGTTGAATAGCTTTTTCGAGGAGCTACTGGCCGTGACGATTCGCCATCCGGGATGGCCTGTAGCGAATCTCGACCGCAGCACCAACACTCCATCTTCTCGCAACAGAAGGTCGAGCTCCTGAGGGATTCCCGGACTGCTCGCTCCAACTGTCAACGGTGTGCTGGGATTGGTCCAGTCAGGATCGACATAGGAGACCGAAGTCGCCGGTTTCAGCCAAACTTTACCGTTGGATTGGCAATCCACCCTGAGCTGGGTGGAGCCCGAAGGCGCCGAAGC
>CALFAM010000142.1 GCA_937948815.1 uncultured bacterium | reverse complement strand
GTCGATGGCTTCACCGGAACCGAGGACGTGCAGAACCTCTATCGCTACGACGTCACGGACGGCACCACCGAGTTGATCAGTCACGCGCTCGGGGATCCGCTCCGAGGCAGCAACTTCGATTCCCTCGTCGTCGGCGCCAGTCAGGAAGATGGCACCGTGCTGGTCGTGAGCCGCGCCTCGAATCTCGTTCCACGGGACCACAACGATGTCAGAGACTTCTTCCTGGTCGGCGAGAACCTCGGGGCCGACCTGGTCGTCACCAAGACCGACGACATCGATCCCGTATCGAGCGGCATGGGTTTCTCGTACACCATCGCGGTCGAAAACCAGGGCCCGTCGGCGGCCACGGCGGTCGGCATTCTCGACACGCTGCCCGACGGAATCGAGTTGGTGAGCGTGGAAGGCGCTGCGTGGCGCTGCTTCGGCAACCTCGCCGAGGTCGGCTGCCTCTTGCGCCAGGGCCTCGCGCCTGGCGCCAACGCACCACCGCTGACCCTTCGCGTCCTTGCACCACTCGCTGGCGGCACCATCGTCAACACCGCCACGGTCAATGCCGCGGTACCCGAGCTGGATCCCGGATCGAACAGCGATGACGAGACCACGACCGTCATTTTCGTCGATCTGGTCTTCGCCGACGGCTTCGAGTCCGGCGACACGTCCGCCTGGAGCGACACCGTGCCCAATCCATGAATGGGTTCTACTCGAGACCGGCCCCGGGGGCCCACTTATCCCAACACAGCGAGCTCACAAGAACATCTTTCGGTTTCGAAGACATGATTTCCCGGTCGATCAGGCTCAGCTCTCAAGCAATCGAACGATCGGCCGGCCCCGGTTGCCTCCGACGACAACCGGAGTAGACCTGAACAAGGAACGCCTCACATGTGCAGCCTAACGTGGATCCGCCACACGTACCTCGTAAGCACCTTGCTCATCGGAAGCATCGCTACCCAATCCCCATCCGTGCTGCAGGGTGCGGACATTGTCCCTGTGTCCGTGGCCACCGACCTCGGCAATCGCCTGGGCGATCGACGCCTCGCCACCGACGCGACCGGTCGCTTCGTGCTCTTCGAGAGCTTACAACCGAACCTGAGCCCCGGACAGATCGATCCGATGGATGTCGGAACCGACCGATTCGGCTACGAGTGCAAATACATATGGCACCCTTACTTCTGCACCTCCACTGGTGACTACGACGTCTACCTGCACGATCGCGAGACGGACGAGACCGTGCTGATCAGCCACGTCGAAGGCGTGCCATCCCAAGCGCGGCCGGCGCCGTCCAAGTCCTACTGGATCAGCCCTGATGGTCGCCGCGTGATCTATACCAACTTTCGCCAAATGCCACCCGGCACCTTCAGTTTCAGCGAAGAGCTCACGCTCTACGATCGAGAGACAGGTACAGCATCGACCATCGTGCAGGGCCTTGGCCACTCTGACGCTGAGTTTTCGGTTCGCACCAGCACCGACGGCAACAGAGTCGCCTTCTCAGGTGAGCTCTTCTTCCCGGGCGCATCCCCTTTCGTCGATGAGAACAGCGCCCCCGACCTCTTCCTCTACGATCACCAAGCCGAAACCCTCGTGCTCGTCAGCGCAGCTGCCGGCACGCCGACCACGACCGGTGACCTCGGTTCGCCTCGGTCGGTCACAGCCTGGGCACCAACTCAGCCTCGCTCTTTCGACATGGATGCGACAGGCTCCCGCATCGTCTTCGGAAGCCAGGCGACCAACCTGACCGACAACGACGTCAATGGAGCCCGAACCGATATCTTTCTCTACGAAGCGGCCACGCAGTCACTCTCCGTGGTTAGCCGCTCGATCGCTGGTGCCAGCGCCAACGTTGACTCCGGCCAACCATCGATCAGTGGCGACGGCCGGCGCATCGTCTTCCAGAGCCTGGCCAGCGATCTCGTCCCCGACTTCATCAACGCCAACGGGGGAACCGACATCTTCCTCTACGAGCCTGACACGGACACGATGGTGCTGGTCAGCCGCTCACGCTTCGCCCCCAACTTGACCGGCGATGGCCAATCGTTCGATCCCGTGATCAGCGAGGATGGCAGCACGATCCTGTTCACCAGCAACGCCTCGGATCTGTTGCCCGGCTTCGTAGACAGCAACGGATCCGAGACCGACATCTTTCGCTACGACGTGGCCACGGGAACGGTCACCCTGGCCTCGCGTAGCCTCAGCGCGGCCAACCAAGGTGCCAATGGCGAATCCAGGCGCGCCCGCGTCGACACCAACGGTGGACGTGTTCTGTTCGAAAGCCAAGCCAGTGACCTGGTTGCAGGATTCGTCGATGGCAATGGCGCCGAGCACGACCTCTTTGCATTCGACTCCGCGACCGCGAGCGTCAGCCTGCTCAACCGCGCCGCAGGCTCGGCCACCACCAGTGCCAATCAGGGTACCGGCGAGCAGTTGCTGAGCGAGACCGGCACCTCGGTCCTCTTCGCGTCGGAAGCGACGGATCTGATCGCGCCGATGTCACCGGCGCCGGAGAATCGAGCCTATGCTGTCGAAATCGTCACCGCCAGCACATCCATCGTCGCCAACTCTGCCAGCCTCTACGCGGACGCCAGCAGCACCGGTGACGCGGCCAGTTTTGGAGCTGGCCTCGACGAAACAGGTCGATTCGCAGTATTCAGCAGTCCTTCTAGCAACCTGATAGATGGACAGATCGTCCCGGGTGGCAGTAGATTCTCCGTGTTCCTTTACGATCGCGAAACAGGCGAAATCTCGTTGATCAGCCGTGCTGCTGGCACGACGACCACCGGGGTCTTGTCAGGAAATCCTCGCATCAGCGAGGATGGTGGCGCGGTCGCTTTCGTCGCGCTGGGGACTGGACTGATCGCGGGCGTGAACGACGAGAACAACGCGGGAGACGTCTATCTTTTCGAGCGCGCTACGGACACCATGCACCTCGTGAGCCGGTCGGCGAACGACCCGAGCTCAACGGCCAACGCGGCGAGCAGCGCTTCCTCACAAGTCCCATCGATCAGCGGCGATGGTCGCTTCATCGCATACCTGAGTGAGGCCACCGACCTGACGACCGGATTCGTGAACAACAACACCGGCGACGACCTCTTTCTCTTCGACCGAACCGATGGTAGCAACACCTTGATCAGTGCGTCGAACGACGCACCGCTCGAAAGCGCCAATGGCCGTACGGTCCGAGCCAAGATCTCAACGACCGGACGTTACG
This sequence comes from uncultured bacterium, assembly GCA_937948815.1. GTDB lineage: Bacteria > Acidobacteriota > Thermoanaerobaculia > Multivoradales > J023 > J023. Next base: position 24,728 of record CALFAM010000142.1, on the reverse strand, counting down.
TTGTATTTCAAACGGCTGGTACCGACATTGTCCCTGGCTTCGTGAGCCCGCAGCCATCGCAGATACCGGTGGCCAACAAGCTGTTGATCTGGGATCGGCTGGGCAACGAGTATGGACTCGTCAACCATGACTTCGCGGATGCGCTGACCGGCACTGATGGATCGGTATCCTGCTCCGGGATGACCCCAGATGCCGAGCGGGTGTTGTTGAGCAGCAACGCCGAACGCCTCGTAGACGGCTTCATCGACGGCAACGGGCCAAACGGATCCGACCTCTACTACTGGGACCGCACCAGCGACCGCAACCATCTCGTGAGCCAATCGACCTCCGGGCCGACCGTGGGCGCCAACGCCAACATCGGTCGTTCCGCCATTTCTGACGACGGCGCGTGGATCATCTTCGATAGCGACGCGACCGATCTGATCGATGGTTTCGTGTCGGGAAACGGCACTGGCTCGAACGGGCGGGACGTCTACGTATTCGAGGTGGCAACGGGCACGACCACCCTCGTCAGCCGTTCGACCCGTAGCCCGTTGTTCGGTGGCGACGGACGTTCATGGGCCGGCGCCGTGGCCGAGGACCGGGGGCGCCATTACGTGTACTTCACGAGCCGAGCCACCGACCTGGTCAGTGGTGTGAGCTTCCCAGCCGAGTACGAAACCTTCGGCTCCAATGTCTACCGCTACGACATCGCAGCGGGCACCACCGAACTGCTCACCCATGGAGTCGGGAATCCTCTCGAGTCAGGAAATGTTGCCAGCACCCTGGTCGCGGTAGCAGAGGGCTATGTGCTTGTCGACTCGGACGCATCGAACCTGGTGCTGCGCGATCACAACAGCGAACGTGACGTTTTCCTCATCGGCGACGACCTCGCAGCAGACCTGGTGGTGCAGAAAAACGACAGCATCGATCCGGTGCCGGCGGGAACCCTCTTCGACTACACGATCGCGGTCGAAAACGCCGGCCTCGCGCCTGCCACGGCGGTCGGGGTTTTCGACACCTTGCCGGCTGGACTCGAGGTCGTCGACGTGCCGAGTGATCCATGGCGATGCTTCGGCGATGACTCCGCGGTCGGCTGCCTGCTGCGTCAGGCACTCGCACCGGGAGCTTCGGCCCCGCCGCTCAACCTGACCGTTCGCGCTCCATCGGCGGGCGGCATGCTCACCAACACCGCCACCGCCAGCACCGCCGTGCCGGAAGTCGCGCCCGGATCGAATACCGACTTCGAGAACACCACTGTGATCGAGGGCGGTCTCCTCTTCGCCGACGGCTTCGAGTCGGGCGACACCGCGGCCTGGAGCAATACCCTGCCGTAACGCGAGACCGCTGCCATCTCGTCCCTCCGCCGTCGCCGAGGCGGGTCGAGTCGGATACCATCTTGTAACGTTTGCTGGGCTTCGTGCCCGCAAGGGGTCGACCTGGATCCGCCAGGGATCCACTTGGGGCCGCCCGGCGTATACGAGAACGATGAGAGCCTCGCCATCCCAGCATCCAGCAGCGGTTCAGCCGACCCTGTTGGTCTTTACCCTCGGCGCCAGCAGCGAACGCCTGAGTCGCCGGCTGCTGCCGGGGCGCCTCGGCGACATCGAGACTGCATTCCATCGTTCCTGCCTGGACGCCGCGCTGGCGGCCGGGCGGGCAGCGGGATGCCGTTTGGTGGTTGCGACACCGGCTGACGTCGAGTTGCCGGCCGATGTCGAGCACCTGGCGCAGCGCGGCAGGTGCTTCGGTTCTCGCTTCCGCCATGCCGTGGCCGAAGCCGAAGCCACCAGCGACGGTCCCTTGCTGGTGGTCGGCACGGATACCCCGGATCTCTCGGCCGCACACCTGCGCGAGGCGCTCGATCGACTCCGCGCAGCACCATCCCGGGTGGTGGTCGGCCCCTCACCAGACGGCGGCTTCTACCTGCTCGGCGCCGCAGCGCCGCTCACCGGACGCCTCGATGGCGTTCGTTGGCGCTGGCGCGGCACCTTGCGCTCTTTGCAAGGTGCGCTCGCACACCATGGGCTGGCGACTTCCGAGCTCGAGCCACTTCGCGACCTCGACCGCCCGCGTGACCTTGCCCAGTGGTTGGCACGCCGCTCCGATCAGCCTCGTTTCCAGCATTCGCGATTCGGCACCGAGTCGCCACGGCCGGCCGCATGGATCGCGGCGCTGCGTCGCGCCCTCGCGGCGCTGACGCGACCGCCGGCTCCGCTCGTCTTGGGACGCGCCCGGGCCTCTGTGCCCACCGTCCGCCGCGGCCGCGCGCCGCCGCGCTGACCCCCGCCTCTCCGCTCCGTCTTCGTTTCTTCGCGGCGCGCTCGGCGCGCCGGTAGCACCAATCGAACGATCGGTATCCACCGAGCATGGGTGTGCGCGGCGTCGGCTCCATGGCCCGCCTCAGTATCGTCCCAGTACCGACTCAATATCGGGCCATCCCGACGCTTTGCCAGGAGTTTCCATGACCGTCGCGACCGTTGAAGAATCCGTCAAAGACCGCTACCGCCAGGGCGCCCAAGAGCGCGTCGTCGACCTCTGCTGCCCGGTCGACTATGACCCCAAGTACCTGAAGATCATCCCCCAAGCGGTGATCGAGCGCGACTACGGCTGCGGCGATCCGAGCCGTTACCTCAACCCTGGCGAAACGGTTCTCGATCTCGGCAGCGGAACCGGCAAGATCTGCTTCATCGCTTCCCAGGTGGTCGGCGCCAGCGGCCACGTGATCGGCGTCGACATGACCGAGGAAATGCTCGAGGTCGCGGAGAACGCCATCCCCGAGGTCGCGGCCAAGACCGGCTACAGCAACGTCAGCTTCAAGCGCGGACGCATTCAGGACCTCGCCCTCGACCTGCGTCGCCTGGACGAGGAGCTTGCCCGCGAGCCCGTGACCTCGGCCACGGCGCTGTTCGCGGCCCAGGCCAAGGCTGAGCACCTGCGCAAGACCGAGCCGATGATCGCCGATGACTCGGTCGACGTGGTGGTCTCGAACTGCGTCCTGAACCTGGTCGAGCAAGACGCCAAGGCCCAGCTCTTCCGAGAGATTCACCGTGTCCTCAAGCGCGGTGGCCGTGCGGTCATCTCGGACATCGTCTGCGACGAGCCGGTGCCCCAGCACCTCCAGGACGATCCGGAGCTTTGGAGCGGCTGCATCTCGGGGGCCTTCACCGAGCACGGCTTCCTCGAAGCGTTCGAAGAGGCCGGCTTCTACGGCATCCGCGTGCTCGAGCGCGAGGTCGAGCCATGGCAGACGGTCGAGGGCATCGAGTTCCGCTCGCTGGTGGTCGAGGCCTACAAGGGCAAAGAGGGCGTTTGCCTCGAGCGCAACCAGGCGGTGGTCTACAAGGGCCCCTTCAAGGAGGTGCTCGATGACGACGGCCACCGCATGACCCGCGGCTACCGCTACGCCGTCTGCGAGAAGACCTTCCAGATCTACAGCAGCCCGGCCTACCGCGACTGCTTCGACTTCATCGAGCCACGGCACACCATCGCCCGTGAGGATGCCACCATCTTCGACTGCTCGCGCACGGTGCTGCGCGACCCTCGCGAGACCAAGGGGCAGGACTATAAGGCGACCACGGAGGCGGCCGCCTGCTGCAGCCCCGACGAAGGGTGCTGTTAGCCATGGCCGGACGAAGCGGCCACCCCTCCACGCTCGCCCAGGCCTACGCACTGACCTGCGCTCTGGCCTGCGCACTGGCAACGCCCTGGGTGTCCGCGGCGGCGGCGCTCAAGGTCAACGGCTCGTCGACCGTCACCCCGGTCGTGACCGAAGCCGCCGAGCAACTTCAAGGTCAGGGCCTGAGCATCCAGGTCGATCCCGCGGGCGGCAGCTCGGGGGGCATCAGCGCCCTGGGCGACGGCCGCATCGACGTTGCCATGTCGTCGCGCCCACTGAAGGCGTCCGATCACGAGAGGTTTCCGGGCACCGACTTCCGATCGGTCGCGATCGGCTATGACGCGGTCGCGCTGGTGGTCTCGCGAGATGTCTGGGAAGGCGGTGTGCGGCAGCTCTCTCGCGAGCAGCTTCAGGGAATCTACGAAGGCCGAATCCGCCGCTGGAGTGAGCTGGGGGGCCCTGATCGCCGCATCGTATTCTTCAACAAAGAGCCCGGGCGCGGCACCTGGTCGATGTTCGCGGGCTGGCTCTACGGTGACGCCGACAAGGCGCCGTTGGTCAGCTTCCCCGAAGTCGGCTCGAATCAGGAGACCCGCTCGAAGGTCGCATCCACCCGCGGCGCGATCTCCCAGCTTTCGGCCGCCTGGGCAGACGGCGAGACGGTCTTCGCGCTCGGTCTGGTGGAGGGCGACGGCGAAGCCATCGCGCCGACATCCGAGAACGTGACCACTGACCGCTACCCGATTCGCCGGCCGCTGCTGCTGATCACCAATGGTGCACCCGACGGTGCGGCATCGACGCTAGTGGACTTCCTGCTCGGCACACAAGGCCAGTCCCTGGTGGAAAAGCACGGCTACCTCAAAGTGGCGGCACCGCCGACCGCGGCCGCGCACTAGCCGACAACGCACGAGGAAGCCGCGGACCGCCCGACGTGAGCCCTGACGGAAGCACCGCCTTGACCGTACCTCAGCAGCCACCGACTTCGTCGCGGCTTGCTGGGCTGGCGCGCTGGCCCTGGATCTACACCGGCAGCCTGGTCGCCACAGGGCTCGCCGCGTTGGCGTTCCTGGGCATGCTTGGCCTGTTCGCGGTCGAGAGCCTGCCGGTCTGGCGCCACGCCGGACTCAGCTACCTGAGCGGAATCGAGTGGTTCTTCCGCGTCCAGCGCTTCGGCGCGCTGCCGATGATCTACGGCACCCTGGCGGTGTCGGCCATTGCCCTGGCGCTCGCCGCGCCCCTTGGGATCGCGAGCGCCGTATTCGTCGCGGAGATTCTGCCAGCGCGCCTGCGGATACCGGCCAAGACCGCGATCGAGCTTCTCGCAGGCGTTCCGTCGGTGGTCTACGGCCTGCTCGGTGTGATTCTTCTGCGCGGCTGGATGCAAGATGTTCTGGCGCCGTTCGAGCCACTCTCCGGGGACACCCTGGCAACGGCAGGTGTCTTGCTGGCGGTGATGATTCTGCCGACGATCGTGACCCTCAGCGAGGATGCGCTGCGCAGCGTTCCCGCTTCCCAACGACAAGCCGCCCGCGCCCTGGGATTCAACCGTGGCGAGGCCATTCTTCGGATCAGCCTGCCACAGGCGAGATCCGGCTTGGTCGCCGCTGTCTTGCTCGCCCTCGGTCGCGCCCTCGGTGAGACCATTGCGGTGTTTCTGGTGGTCGGACGCCAGGACAACCAGTGGCCGGATCGCTTGCTCTCCCTCGAGCCCTTGGCCGCGGCCGGCCAGACGCTGACCTCGAAGCTCGGCGGCTCGGAGACGCACATCGCCTACGGTGACCCGCTGCACTGGGCCGCCATGCTCGGTCTGGCGCTGATCCTCCTGATCCTGGTGGCTGGCGTCACCCTCGCGGGTAGCGCCGTGGCGGGCCCGTCCTCGGGCCGCGCGGCACCGGGCAAATCGGTGAGGCATCCCGATGCGTAGGGTGGTCGACCATGCGGTGACCCTGGTGGCGTGGGCTGCTGGCACCCTGTCACTCGGACTGCTCTTCGGCATTGCCGGCTATTTGGCCTGGCGTGGCATCGGCGCGATCGACCTCGCGTTCTTGCTCGAACCGACGCGCGGTGCGGGCGCCGAAGGTGGCGTCCGCTACCAGGTGCTCGGCACGCTGATCTTGCTGGCCACGGCACTCGCGGCAGCGGTGCCGATCGCCCTCGGCATTGGCCTCTACCGTGGCGTCTACCTCGAAGACCCACGGGCGAAGCGGCGGATTTCCCTGCTTCTCTACGTGGCCAACGGCGTACCCTCGATTCTCTTCGGCATACTCGGCCTCGCCTTCTTCGGCCACTTCCTCGGCTGGGGCAAGTCCTGGCTGGCCGGCGGCCTGCTGCTCGGCATGATGATCTTGCCCACCCTGACCCTTGCCTTTGCCGAGCGCGTCGACGCCATCCCACGCAAGTACATCGACGCCGCGGCCGGACTCGGTCTGCGCCGCAGCCAGATCGTCCGCGCGGTGGTGCTACCGCAGAGCGTCGGCGGCCTGGTGTCCGGGGCGTTGCTGGGGCTGGCCCGCGCGGCCGGCGAAACCGCACCGATTCTCTTCATCGCCGCGGTGTTCTCGGGGGCGACCCTCCCCAAGGGCATCGTCGACAATCCGGTGCTCGCCTTGCCATACCATATCTTCGTCCTGGCCCAGGATTCCTTCGAGCCCGGCGCCGAGGCCCATCTTTGGGGTACGGCCGCTGTGCTGCTGGCCCTGGTCATGTTTTTCGCGTTGGCCGCCTTGCCGCTGCGGTTGCGCTTGCACGAGGAGGCCCACCGTGGCTGAGCCCGCCCTGCATCGCACTCCCTCTTCCTCGCGCACGGTCGCGCCAGCAGCGGGCAGCGCCGACCCAACGGCCACGGCGACCGCGCCACCGCGACCGGTCCTCGAAGCCTATGGACTGAGCGTGCACAGCCGAGAGCGAACGATTCTGCGCAGCATCGACCTGGTCGTCGAGCCAAACCGGGTGCTCGGCATCATCGGTCCTTCTGGTGTCGGCAAGAGCACCTTGCTCCGCTGCCTGAACCGCATGACCGATCTGATCCCGGGCCTGCGCGTGACCGGCGAGGTGCTCTGGCACGGACGCTCGATCCACGACCGAGGCATCGACCCCGATGCTCTGCGCGCACGCGTCGGCATGATCTTTCAACAGCCGGTCGTCTTTCCTGGCTCGATCCTCGCCAACATCGTATTCGGGGCACGCCGCGTGCTTGGTCTCGGCAAGCGCCGCTGGCACGAGACCGCCGAGCGGGTGCTGCGCGAAGTGAGCTTGTGGGACGAGGTGCACGACCGACTGGACCAGGCCGCCAACGAGCTCTCCGTGGGGCAGCAGCAGCGCCTGTGTCTCGCCCGCACCCTCGCCCTCGATCCCGAGGTCGTGCTGATGGACGAGCCGACCAGCGCCCTCGACCCGGCTTCGACCGAAGCGATCGAGCACCTGATCCAGCGGCTGCGCCAGACACGTTCCGTGGTCCTGGTGACCCATGACCTGGACCAGGCCCGCCGGGTCACCGACGCCGTGGCCTGCCTCTGTCTCCAGGACGGGGCCGGTCAACTCGTCGAGCAAGCCTGCTGCGCCGAAGTATTCGCCAATCCCGACTGCCGAGCGGTCGCCGAAGACATTGCCGATCCCAATCCATCGATCCACGGCCCAGCGACCCACAACCAGGGGGCACGCCCGTCATGAACCATCTTGCCATCCTGGGGGCCGGGCCGACCGGCCTCGAAGCAGCCCTCGCCGCCGTTGACGCCGGCCACCCGTTCACGGTCTACGAGGCCGGTGACCAGGTTGCCACCTATCTCGGCGACTGGGGTCACGTACGCTTGTTCTCGCCGTGGGAGCTCAACCTTTCCCCCCGCATGCGCCGTCATCTGGAAGCTGCTGGCGAGACCGTACCCGATGCCGACCGGTGCCCGACGGGTGCCGAGCTTCAGACCGTGTTGCGACAGGTCGCGGCACTTCCCGCCCTCGAGCCCCACATCGAGCTCGGCCAGAAGGTGATCGAAGTGGGCCGGCAAGGGCTGCTGAAGCATCAGGAGATCGGTACCGACGCGCGCGCAGCGCGGCCGTTCCGGCTGCTGGTCCGCGACCGGCTGGGCAACGAGCGCGTCGAGCACGCCGCCCAGGTGATCGACTGCACGGGCACCTACGACCACCCGAACGCGACCGGAGACGGTGGCATCGCCGCGCCCGGGGAGCATCAGCTCGATGGCACGATCAGCCGGCACATTCCCGACGTGCTGAGCAATGCCGGCGCCTGGGCCGGCAAGCGCATCGCCCTGATCGGTTCTGGCCACTCCGCGAAGACCGCGGCCTGCGACCTCGCCGAGCTGGTGCGACGCCACCCGGGCACCCAGGTCACCTGGATGCTGCGTCGTGCGGAGGCGGTCTGGGAGACGATTCCCGACGACCCGCTGCCCGAGCGTGATGCGCTGATCGCACGCACCCACGCGCTCACCCAGTCACCACCAGAGGGATTTGCGGTGCGCACGGGCTGCGTCACCGAGTCTTTCGCGTCGCACGGCGACGGTGTCACCATCGTCGTGCGGACGGTGGATGGAGAATCCGACACCCTCGAGGTCGATCACATCGTCTCTCTGACCGGCTTCGTGGGCGATCACAGACTCTACCGCCAGCTCCAGATTCACGAGTGCTACGCCACCAGCGGCCCAATCAAGCTCGCGGCCGCCCTTCTCGGCGCGTCATCTTCCGACTGCATGACCCAGACCACGCACGGCGCCGATACCCTTGCCAACCCAGAGCCTGGCTTCTTCATCCTCGGCTCGAAATCCTACGGACGCAATACGACCTTCCTCATGCGCGTCGGCTGGGAACAGGTCGCGGAAGTCTTCTCCATGCTCGAATCTGCGTCGTCCCTCGAAGCAGCGTCGTAACATAGACGGCATCATGGCACTCGAACGCATCAATCCTCCGACGTTGCCGCCCGCCAAGGGGTTTTCGCAGATCATTCGCGCTACGGGCGCGACGACCGTCTATGTGTCGGGCCAGACAGCGTTCGATACCAAGGGCAACGTGGTGGGCGTGGGCGATCTCGCGGCACAGGCGAATCAGGCCTTCGCCAATGCTCAGGCTGCCCTCGACGCGGCCGGCGCCACGTTCGACGATGTGGTCAAGCTGACGATCTACATCGTCGGCTACACACCGGACATGGCCGCCCAGATCACCGACGCCTACTGCGAGTACGTCGGCAAGGCCGAGCCCACGTCGACCCTCCTCGGCGTTTACTCCCTGGCGCTCCCCGAGTTGCTGATCGAAGTCGACGTCGTCGCCCAGCTCGACTAACTGGAGTCGCGTGTCGTAGTCGACCTAGCAGCGCCCTCTGGGCGTCTCCTGGGCCAGGGTCGCCATGTAGTCTTGAATCGATTGTCCTTGCTGGGTTTCGAAACCGTCTTCGAGCACCTCGAGCTGCTGCACCCGATCCGGACGAAAGACCCGAAAATCCTGCCGCAGCTCACACCACGCAGGCACCATCCAGATCGGACCGAAGAAGGCCACCCCCAACGGGTAGATCACGCGGTCGCTGTGGGCGCCGTGGCCGTCGGTGTAGCGAAGACGTACCTTGCGCTTCTCCCGAACCGCGCGCCGCAGCTCGGCCATGTCGATGCCGATGTCGGCCTGACTGTGCGTCGGCGGGGCGAAAAGCGCCGTATTCTCGAACGCGGGCTTGCGCGAGGCCGGCAAGGCCACTTCGATCTTGACCAGCGCCGCGCGCGCAGCCCGTGCCAACTCTGGATCGCCCCAGCTATCGACGATCCGGCCGCCGAGCACCAGGGCTTCGATCTCGTCTTGGGTGAAGGTCACCGGCGGCAGGTCGTAGCCGCGCAGCCGATAGCCGACGCCGGCTTCGCCCTCGATCGGTACGCCGCTGGCGATCAGATCGCGCACGTCCCGATAGACCGTGCGGGTCGATGTCCCCAGCGCTTCGGCCAGGTGCGCAGCCGTAGTGACCGCGCGGCGGTGGCGTAGGAGATCGACGAGGCGGAAGAGGCGGTCGGCGCGGCGCATTCTTTGGGCTCCATGGTGTTTTTACCATTGGTTTCGGCGATCGGTACGACCCACACCGACGTCGGCACGATACGATAAGCGTCCGCGTATGTGTCTGCGCTCGTCTGGATTCCGAGCGCCCCTCGCTTAGATTGCTACGACCGCCCATCTTTGGGCTTGCCCTGGTAGGAGACTCCACCGTGGATTTTGCGCTCACCGACGAACAACGTGCCGTTCGCGACGCTGCTCGGGAATTTGCCCAAGGCGAGATCGACCCGATCGTCGACGAGATCGACGAAGCCCAGCGGTTTCCCACCGAAGCGATCAAGAAAGCGGGTGAGCTCGGCTTTCTCGGGGTGATCTTTCCGGAGGAGCTCGGCGGCGTTGGGCTCGGCTATGTGTCCTACGCGCTGATCATCACCGAGCTTTCCAAGGTCGACCCGTCAGTCGGAATCTCGATTGCAGCCCACAACTCGCTGGGGACGAACCACATCTATCTGTTCGGGGACGATGAGCAGAAGGCGCGCTGGGTCCGCCCTCTCGCACGCGGCGAGAAGATCGCTGCCTGGGGTCTCACCGAGGCCGGATCCGGCTCGGACGCAGCCGGGCTGCGCACCCGTGCGGACAAGGTCGATGGTGGCTGGATCCTGAACGGCACCAAGCAGTTCACCACCCACGGGTCGGTTGGTGACGTCTGCGTGGTGATGGCGATCTCCGAGCCCGACGGTCGGCGGAACCACAACATGTCCGCCTTCGTCGTCGAGAAAGGTACCGAGGGCTTCCGTCCGGGAAAGAAGGAAAACAAGCTTGGCATCCGCGCGTCGGATACCGCCGAGGTCATCCTCGAGAACTGCTTCATTCCGGACGAGAACCTGCTCGGCGAGCGCGGCAGCGGCTACATTCAGGCGCTTCAGGTACTCGACGGCGGCCGCATCTCGATCGCCGCGCTCGGCCTCGGAACGGCCATCGGGGCCTACGAGACCGCCCTCGCCTACACCAAGGAGCGGGAGCAGTTCGGCAAGAAGATCGCCGAGTTCCAAGCGGTGCAATTCCACCTGGCCGAAATGGCCACCAAGATCGCTGCGGCCGAGATTCTGACCCTGACAGCAGCTGCCGCCAAAGATCGGGGCGAGAACATCAGCCTGTTGGCGTCGGAGGCCAAGCTCTTTGCGGGCGAGACCGCAGTTTTCTGTTCCGAGCGTGGCGTTCAGCTCCACGGCGGTTACGGATTCGTCAAAGACTACCGGGCCGAGAAGTACTTCCGGGACGCCAAGATCTGCACCATCGGCGAAGGCACGAGCGAAATTCAGCGCCAGGTCATCGCCAAACACCTGCTGCGTGGGGTGCGTGCGTGATCGGCGGCGTCGCACACATCGGCATCGCCGTGCGGTCCATCGACGAAGCTCGCGGCTTGTACGAAAGCCTGGGTCTGACCATCGAGTCGATCGAAGACGTTGTCGCCGAGCAGGTTCGGGTCGCGATGATCGCCTGCGGCGACACCCACATCGAGCTGCTCGAGCCGCTGTCGCCGTCGTCACCGATCGCGACCTTCCTCGAGAAGCGTGGCCCGGGGATTCACCATCTTTGCCTCGACAGTGACGACGTGCGCGCCGATGACGCGCGGCTGCGCGAAGCGGGCTATCGCGTGCTACGCGATGAACCCACCCGCGGGGCCGGCGGTTGCTGGGTGCAGTTCGTCCATCCGAAGAGCGCGGGTGGCGTGCTCCTCGAGCTCTCCGAGCCTCCCTCTCCCGCCGCGCATGGCGGCGCACACGACCACCCCGTGAGCGAGAAAGCGCCATGAAAGAAGGGTCGCTGGTGCTCGTCCACCTGACCGAACCGACCGAGAAGTACTGGGGCCTGCTGACCAGCCTGAATGCCGCAGGCGCCACGGTGCGGGGGCTCAATCTATCGAGCTTCGATGACTGGCTCGTCGAGGTCAAACACGACGAAGAGCCGGCAATCGGCCCGACCACGGTCTTTTTTCCGTTGCGCAGACTCGAGTGCATATTCCTCGACGAGCGCGTGGGGCCTGTGCAGAGCTACGCGGAACGCTTCGAGGCCAGTGTCGGCTCGTCGGTCTTTCGCCACCTCGAAGAACAGGACGAGTTGGTCAAGCCCACATCTGACGGCCGCTGACAGGGATATACTCTTTTCGTTGTTTTTCGACACGCATCCGATCGTCGGGGACGGGTGCAGGCAGCTCCTCATGCCCTTTGCCAAGGCTCGACCTCGGTTAGGGATCGACATTTCGTCGTCCAAGACCGAGGGCTTCGCCGGCAAAGGCAGCAACGCCGTGGTGCCTCCGCGCCCTGGCATGGAAAGACCGAGGAAAAGAGGATGATCGATTCGTCGCGTTTGTGGACCCGGTGGACTGCCTTTCGCACTGTAACCGTTCGGTCGGTGTCAGCTCGGAGGGTGCCACCCGAGGCCTTTCCCCGTACCCTCATCGCGATCACGGCTCTCGCCATCACGATGGCGGCAAGCCCGGTGTCGGCGCAGGTGGCGTCACAGCCCGCGTCCCGATCGCCCACACAGGACACGCGGCAGGATGTCGGTTGGCACGTGGTGCGAGAAGGGCAGAGCCTTCACGACATCACGGCGATCTACCTCGGCTCGGCCGCGCGCTGGCGTGAGAACGCCGCGCTCAATCCCGATCTCGAGAACCCGAACCTCATCGAGCCGGGGCAAAGGCTGCGGGTCTTGCTGCGCAAGTCGCTGCCGCCACGCACCGCGCTGTTGGTCCAACTCGCCAACCGCGTCGAGAGTCTGCTCAATCCCTTGCCTTGGCAGCCTTCGCTGGTCCGCCAAATCTTGCGGGAAGCGGATGCCGTTCGTACCCACGAGAACGCATCCGCCCTGCTGCGCTTCTCCGATCGCAGCGAGCTGACCGTGACTGAGGAATCGCTGGTCTTCGTGCGCGAGGGCCGGCCGGAGACCCAGCGTCGCGATCCGAGCCAGATCGAGATCCGCGTCGGCCAGGCCGACTACAGTTCCCGTGCCGCCTCGGATGGCTCCGCGAGCGCCGACCCCGAGAACGAAATCGAGATCGTGATCGGCGCGGCGACGGCTGCCCCCAAGCCAGACGACACCGGAGCCGTCCGCACGCGTGCACGCGTCGATGGCGCGAAGAAGGCGCAGCTGATGGTCTACGGAGGCTCGAGCGCCTTGGCGACGCCGCGGGGTACGGTCGAGCTGGCCGAAGGAACCGGCAGCTCGGTGAGCGCCGAAGGGAACGCCAGCCCACCCGAGAAGCTGCTCGCCGCACCGGAGCTGGTGGAGCCGGCCAACCGCGGCAGCATACCGGCGGCACAGGCCGACTTCCGATGGCAGGCCGTACCGGGTGCCAGCAGCTACGTCGTGGAAATCTGCCAGGACGCCAGCTGCAGTGCGCTGGTCAAGCGGACCACCGGCATTGCGAGCCCGACCTGGCGCGCCGAGAACCTCTCGCCGGGCCGTTTGTTCTGGCGCGCGACAGCGGTCAGTGCCAGCGGCCTCGACGGCTATCCGAGCGAGAGTCGACCGTTCGTCGCCTCGGCCGTCCCCCCCGATGAGGAAGCCCCCTACGCACGAATACGCTTCGCCGGGCCGCAGGTCACGATTCCCGAGCGCTTCCTGATCGGCCCCGCAACCAAGATCGAAGTCGAGACGGGTGACAACGGCCCGACCGGTGTCGCGTCGTGGACGCCGAAAATCGACGGCAAGGCCGTGTCCCAGTCAACCTTCGGCGGCCCCTGGGAGCCAGGGCCGCACAAGCTGACCGTCGAGGTCGTCGATGGTGCCGGCAACCGCTTCGAGCATCCGGCCGTCCCCTTCACGTTCGATCCAGTCCCGCCGATCTTGCGTTGGCAAGGGAGCGGTGAGAACGGCGAAACGCAGGGTGTGCCCACCGAGCCACCCTCGCGCGCCGGATCCACTTCCCGCAAGCTAGCCTTCGAATGGGCACCGGGCGCCAATCGGTCCTGGCGCAAGCTCGTCGGCTTGGAGGGTTCACCGCAGGTGCTCCCGCGCGTCGGCGTTCGACCGACACGGGGCAGCTTCCGACTGGGCGGCACCGACCTCGTCATCTCGCGTAAGCAGCCCCTTTGGCTGGAAGCCGAGGATCCCCTCTGCCGCGCCGTCCACCTCAGCGTACTGATCCTCGACGACGCCACGAACGGCCCACGTATGGTCGTCAACGCGGTCGACCTTCTCGGCAACACCACCCGGGCCGTCTGGCCGCTTCACGATCACGGCGGCAAGAAGCACAAGTAGCCGGCGGGTCGTCCATGACTGAAGCCACCAGCAACCAGGATCGGAGCGGCTCGGGCTTCGATGCCCGACACGCAGACGATCCAGATGCCGGTGGGCGGATTCGTCCTCCCTTGGTCGTGTGGACGACCTTGATCATGCTCGCCGCGGCGCTGCTGCCGATGGCAATCAGCCTCTACCAGCTGCGAAGCAACGGCGAGGCCTTGCTCGATCAGGTCCAGCGTACGCACCTGGTGGCAACGACGTCGGTGACGGCGCGGGCCGACAGTCACCTCGACCGGCTTCGTCAGCAGGCTGCGGCCCTCGCCAACCATCCGGCGGTCCGCGCGGCGCCGCAGAGCGAAGCGTCTCAGGCCCTCTTGCGGGCGGCGCTCGAAGCCGAAGCCGAGCTTGCAGCCATTGCTGCCTACACTGCCGACGGCGAGCTCCTGGTGCTCGCCCAGCGGCGCGACGTCGACGGGTTGGGGGATCTCGCGACCGAGAGAGCGCCCACCTCGCCGCTGACAACCGACGGCCGTTGGCTTCGTATCGCGGAAGCTCTCGAGCAAGGGGCTTGGTTGTCGTACGTCGCCGAAGCCGGTCCCATCGCGTCGACGATCGCATCGCGGGAGCTCGGTGATACCGCTCGTCTGGCCTTGGTGAATCAAGATGGCGAGGTGCTGTTCGGTGACACCAGCGTTCCGGCGTCGCTCGCCGCAGCGACCCTCGGGGCGGCCACCAGCCGGAACCTCGCGGGCGGGGCCGGTGTCGACCGGCGTCCAGGCGAGGCCGACCTGGTCTACGGCTACGCCCCCCTGGAGAGCGCGCCGTGGTTCGTTCTTTCGGTGCAGCCCGCGGAAGCCGCCGAGCTGGCCCGAACCGGCATCCGCCGCGCCACCACGCTCGGCGTTGCCGGCGCCATTGCCCTGGCGCTAGGCTTCGCTTCGCTCATGTATGGCACGCTGGTGCGCCCCCTGCAGCGCATCATTCGCGCGCAACGTCAGCTTGCCGGCGCCCCGGACCTCCCCCTCGCAGGCTCCGAGGTCGATCAGCTCGAGTCGTCGCTCGCCATGCTGGCCGATCGGCTGCGCGACCGGCAGGATCTCGACGAGGTTTTCCTCGGCCGGTACCAGGTGCTCGATATCGCCGGCACGGGATCGTCTTCCAGTGTGTTCCGCGGCTGGGATCCCAAGCTCGAGCGCCCGGTCGCGCTCAAGACCATGCGGCTCGATCGTCAGAGCTCCGATCCGGCGGAGGCGTCGGCGCGCAGGCACCGCCAGGCTGACCGTCTGCTCGGCGAAGCGGCGACCCACGCCCGCTTCGTTCACCCCAACATCGTCACCCTGTACGACGTGGTCGATACCGGCAAGGCGGCATTCATCGCCATGGAGCTGGTCGACGGCTGCAGCCTCGACCCGTACCTGAAGCTCTACGCGCCGCTGCCGACCGATCAGATTTTGGCGCTCGGCAAGGCGATTGCCGACGGGCTCGCGATTGCCCACGCCGAGAACCTCGTGCACCAAGACATCAAACCCGGCAACATCTTGCTCGGTAGCGATGGCGCGATCAAGATCGCTGACTTCGGCATTGCACAACTCGCTCCCCTGGCCGCCCTCTCGGACGAGAGCATTTCTGGGACACCCGGCTACCTCGCGCCGGAGAGCCTCGAAGGTCGTGGCTATACTGAGAAGGCTGATCTCTTCGCGCTCGGTGTCGTGCTCTACGAAGCGGCGACGGGGAAACACCCCTTCCGCAGCCGCAAACGCAACGAAACGTTGCTACGGACCCTCGAGGCCAGCCCCCCGCGGATCGATGCCATTACGCCGCGAATTCCGGAAGCGTTGGCCCTTCTCGTGCGAAGCCTGCTCGCCAAACAGCCCGAGGAGCGCCCCAGCAGCGCGGTCGACGTCGCCGCCCAGCTCGAGGCCATGGCAGCCCCCGACGAAATTCGCTGGCAGCCCAAACCGCTGCCTCGACGCCGAACCGCCTCGCCGAGCGGCCGCATCTTTCGCGGCTACGACACCCGGGCAAACCCGCCTTCGGAGAGCCCGAGCCAAGCCTCGACCATGGAGGTTTCGCCCCGTTTGCCGGAATCCGCTGCCGGTGGCGACGCAGCGCGTTCGAGAAGCGACGACGACACCGCCCGGATCACCCCGCCTACCGTCGCCGCCGACTGAACCACGCCTCTACCTCGGGCGCCACCGCAGTGTGCATGGCCGTGATCTGGCTCTCCATCCGGTCGATCACCTGACGAACGGCCGGCTCATCGAGATAGGGCTGGAACGCCAGCTCCTGACGATCCCATTGGTAGCGCACCCTGCCGAGGGAACGGGCATGTTCCAGCCAGCGTGCGACCTCCGCAGGCTGCTCCCGCAAGGCCGCATCCACCGCCAGGATCCAGGGCCACGACCAGTACTCTGTACCCTTCTCGACGATCGCCGCCGCATGCTCGCGTACCCGAGCCAGCAGCCGCTCGGCATCCGCCCGGTCGGTTGTCCAGCGTGTCTGGGCCAGGCGCAGTACAGCCTGGGGATAGAGGTCTTCGCTCGATACGTCGATGGCCCGTTCGAGCAGCCGCTCGGCCTCGGCCGTCGCCCCTGACCACAGCGCCACCTCGGCCGAGAAAAGCCAGACCCGTGGCCAATCCGGATAGGCCGTTCGCAGCCGCTCGGCCCGCTGTTTCGCCTCGACGAGCTCGCCACGGATCAAGCTCCGCTGCGTGAGATTGGCCATGAGGTAACTCTGCAACGGTGCCACCTGACGGACCTCTTCGATCAGCCGCGCCGCCTCCTCGGCGAATCCGAGCTCCAAGAGGTAGTTGGCGAGCGCCGCGCGGCCGTCCGCGTGATCGGTATAGCGAAGCTGGTAGCGGACGGCATCGTCGAGGCGCCCGAGCTCATAAGCATCGGATGCCGCGTTGTACAGCGCCTCGTCGAAGTCCGGATCGAGCGCCAGGGCCCTCTCGTTGGCGATCAGGCTGGCCTCGAGCTTGCCGTGGCCGAAAAAGATCATGGCCAGCGCCTTGTGCGCCGCGGCCAGATCCGGATCGAGCGCCAGGGCGCGCCGACTCGACCGCTCGGCCAGATCGAGCGCGACATCGCCCCCTCCCCAGCGCAGGCCACGCATGGCGAGGGCATTGGCCAGCCCGGCCTCGGCAAGCGCAAAGTCGGCATCGAGCTCCAGGGCGTGCTCGTAGCTCTCGATCGCGCTTTCGACACCGATGCGCGTGCGCTGCCGGTAGTGACGTCGCCCTTGGAGGTAGAGATCGAACGCCGTGATCTGGCGGGTCGGGCTGCGACCAATGTCGTCGAGCTCCTGGCGGGAGATGCTGAACGACAGCGCCTCGGCCACGCTTGCCACGACATCGCGTTCGAATCCGAAGACATCTCGGAGATCACCGACGTAGTCACGCGACCAGATCGGCTCCTCGCGCTCGGTATCGACCAGCCGCAGGGAGATCCGGAGCTCTTCATCCAGCCGACGGACGCTCCCTTCCAGGAGTTGCTCGACACCGAGCTCCTGGCCGATTACCGCGACGCGCTTGCCACTGTCCTTGTAGGCCAGGGCCGAGGTGCGCGCGATGACCCGGAGGCTGTCGACCCGCGCCAGCGATGCGATCAAGTGCTCGGTCAGACCATCGGCCAGGTAGTCGTCGTCACCGGGTGCGCCGAGGTTGGCGAGAGGCAGCACCGCCAAGCGCCTGACGCCGGACAGGCCCTCGATGGGCTCCTGGTTCGCGGCTGGATCGCCGCTCGGCCTGCTCGCAGCCGCACCATCACGGCTCGGGTCACTGCGAAACCACGTCGCCGTCAAGGCGAGGCCCAGGGCTGTGACCAGGGCCAGCGCCAGGGCCAGCACCCGGCTGCGTGTGACCCAGCTTGGCCCCGCTTCGTCCCAACGCTTCTCGTCTCGGCTCTCGTCGACCCGGCCCTCGTCGGCCCGGCCGTTGCCGATACGGCTTTCGGCGACACGGCTCGCGGCGACAGGCCCATCCTCGACCCGGACATCCGCAATGAAACGAAAGCCGCGGGTGGGAACCGTCTCGATGAAACGCGGTGCGCGGGCGTCGTCGCCGAGATTCTGGCGCAGGCGCGCCACGGCTCGCGAGAGCGCGTTGGCAGTGACGAACGCCCCCTCCCACACCTGGTCGAGCAGCTCGTCTCGGGTCACCAGGCGGTCGCGATGCTCGAGCAGATAGAGGAGCACGCGAAAGGCCTTGGGCTCCACGGCCAAGGGTTGGTCATCGCGCAGGAGCCGCTCGGTGTGTAGCTCAGCGGTGAATCGCCCGAAACGAAAGGTTCGCTCGGTCCAGCCGGAATCGGCGGCCGATGCGGCGCGCTGTGTGAGCTCGTCAAGCCTGTCCATCGCGGCGACTCTACACCCGCCGAATGCGGCCGAAACCGGCCTTGGTAGGGCTCCGTCACGTTTCCGCGCAGGCCGATCACGATCCGATCAAGACCCCTTGGCGCCAAGAACCTAGCCTGCGATGGCTGTCGCACCGACGCGGCACCGACCGCAACCCGGAGGAATCGCATGCTTGCAAGAACCCGTCCGAATCATCTCTGGAGATTGACCGTGGCAATGGTCCCGCTGGTAGCGCTACTCGCCCTTCCCGCAGCCGCGAGCCGCGGCGTCCCTCCGTCCGCCAAGCCCGCCAATGAGCCAGTGGTGTGCGACGGCAACCGCGATCTCGTCGTCTCGGGCCGATCGATCATCACCGACGGTGATGGCCTGCGCGTGCGCGGCAATTGCACCTTGGTGCTCGAAGACAGCCACATCATCGCGAACGGCCAGGCGGTACGGGTCGAAGGCAACGGCGACGTGATCATCCGCAACAGTTTCCTGCAAGGAACACGCGGCGCCCTGGTGGTGACCGGCAATGGCTCGGCGAGCTTCCGCGAAACCACGACCCGCGGCGACGTGCGCGCGACCGGCAATGCCGATCTGATCGACGCCGGCGGCAACACCCGCGAAAAGATCCCCGAGCCGGCCCATGGACCGCTCGAACCCCGCGAGCCGCTACGCTGCGATGGTCAGGATCGGATCGCCCTGGTGCGGGTCGAAATCGACAGCCCGGACGATGCGGTCGTGGTCGCCGGAGATTGCGATCTCCTGGTTTCCGACAGCGACCTTCGCGCCGGTGGCGCTGCGATCCGGGTCCTGGGCAATGGCTCCGTCCGCATCCGCAACTCGACCCTGGAAGGCGCCGCAGCCCTGGCCCTCGACGACCGCGCTGAAGCCGATGCCGCAGGTTCCAATTTCGTCGGCCGTATCGACCTCGACCCCAACGGATCGGCTCGCTTTCACGAAGGCGGCGGCAATGCCGATGGCCGTGCCTCGCCACGCCGACAAGCGCAACGCTCCAGCCACCGGAACGGCACACCTGACGCGGTGCACGGCGACGACCGCGGCCACGGACCGGCACATGGGTCGATCCAGATCGACGCAGGCGGCATCTCCATCGGGGGTGGCAGCCGGGACGGCGGGGGCACCGTTCGCGTCGATCGCCACGGTGTTTCGGTTCAGGGCGGCACCGCCGACCGCGGCCGCGCCGGCAAACCGATCACGGACTGCGCTGATCTCTGTGCGCGGTGGCCGACTGCCGACCTCGAGGAGACCACCTGCACCGTTGCCTGGCTCGACAGCCGAGGGTATCCCGTGCTGGACGAGCGGGCGTGCGTCGATGTCAGGGGGGAGCGTCACTGCCAGCTCTGCTCTGCCCGACTCGATCTCGAAGCCGATGCCTGCCAGCGCATCGCCCAGGCCTGCTTCGGCGCGGGCTAGCCAATCGTGGTGAATGCCTGCTGCTGGCGAGAGCAGCGGGCGTTCGAGCTGAATCGAGGCAGAAAGCCGCAGGTCGCTCGTGGCGCAGCAAGCGTTTCGCTTCGGGCGGCTAGAACTCGACGTAGCGAAGGAAGAATGCGGGCACCGGCATCGCCCCACTCGTCAGCAGGTCGGCCAGCTCCGGGGTGAGCTGGAACTGCCCCGCGCGCGCCCCGGTCTGGGCCTTCGAGACCATCAGGATCTCGAGTGCCTCGACCTGGTCGGGATGCGACTCCTGAACCTGCTGCAAGGCGTTGGCGCTCTCCTCGAGCGCCTTGAAGACCGCGCTCTCGGAGGGGGCCAGGATCTCGACGAACGGCTGACGCGGCGCCGTTCCCTCGAACACACCAATCGTCTCGACGCCCTGCCCCTCGAAATACTGGCCGAGCGCAGCCCCGATCTCGCTGGAGGTGTACGGCCGGCGCGGCAAGCGCGTCAGGTCGACGAAGCCAGCGTGCGTGCGTGCGGGACCGGCAGGTGTCTCGGCGGTCGCGGTGCTGCGGACACGCTTGCGCGGCTCGGGCAAGCGCAAGCTTCCCCGGTCGCCCGAACGCCGCAGTGCTTCCGAAATCGAGTCTGGCGGCGGCGGCGGCGGCGGCGCATTGGCAAGGTCGACCGCTTCCATCCCCTGGATGACCTGGACGCCGCTGAGGTTGACGAGGTTCTCGCGCTCGGTCCGCTCGACATCGATATCGGCGACCGGAACCGAGCTGGTCACGCCGCTTTGCCGTTCGAACAGCGCCAGCTCACCTTCCACGCGGTACTTCCCCTGCGTGATGATCTGGTTGCCGTCTTTCAAGAAGATGACGTAGCCAGCCGCGGGCATGGCCAGGAGCGACACCAGGACAAATGCCGACGCCGACACCCGCCAACGAGTGAGTTTGAGCATGCCGAATCTCCTTCTGCGAGATGTGGTGTCGATCGAAGGACCGCTTCGACCCAGTTTCTTCCCGAGACGGGCGTATTCTTTAACCGGGTGTCTTCTTCAATCAAATGTCCGCCGCGGCTATGATAGCGCAGCCCTGAGGAGGGGCGGCTCAACACCATGCAAAACGATCCGCAAAGCCACCTTCAGCACCGCGACGGTCTCCTGCTGCTCGAAGACGGTACCGTCTTCGCCGGCCGGGCCGACGTTCCCGGAACGGCGTTCGGCGAGGTTGTCTTCAACACCTCGATGACCGGCTACCAAGAAATCCTGACCGACCCATCCTACCGACGACAGATCGTCGTCATGACCCAGCCGCACATCGGCAACTATGGTGTCTGCGAGGCGGCCGAGGAGTCGAGCCGACCGTGGGTGGAAGGCTTCGTGGCGCGCCGCTTCACGCGCGTCCCCTCGGGCACGGAGAGCCAAGAGAGTCTCTGCGACTATCTCGGCCGGAATCACGTTCCCGCCCTCTCCGGCATCGACACCCGCGCGCTGGTCCGCCACCTGCGGCAGCACGGTGCGATGCGCGGCGTGGTCACCAGTGAGGTCGACGATCTCGAGCGGCTGCGCAGCGAGCTGAAAGACGTGCCGAGCATGGCGGGGCTGGCACTGGTCGACGAGGTCAGCCGCGACCAGCCAACGACGCTCGAGCCGGAGGTGAAAGACGGGGCCAGCGCGCCGCGGCACATCGCCGTCTACGATTTCGGCGCCAAGGGCAGCATCGCGCGGCACCTGGTCTCCCGTGGCGCCCGTGTGACGATCCTGCCGGCACGGACGCCCGCCCGCGACTGCCTGGCCCTCGCCCCCGACGGTATCGTCTTGTCGAACGGCCCAGGCGACCCGGAGCCGCTCACCGAGATCATTGCCGAGGTGCGCGCGTTGGTCGACAGCGGCCGGCCGCTGTTCGGCATCTGCCTCGGTCATCAGCTGCTGGCGCTGGCCCTCGGCGGCCGCACCTTCAAGCTGAAATTCGGCCACCACGGCGGCAATCAGCCGGTCGCCGACACCGAAACGGGACGCGTGCGAATCACCAGCCAGAACCACGGATTCGCCGTGGATCCGGACAGCTTGCCCGACGACTGTCGGGTGACCCACACCAACCTCAACGATGGCACCGTCGAGGGTCTGACCCTCGACACCAAGCCGGTCTTCTCGGTCCAGTACCATCCCGAGGCCGCCCCGGGTCCGCACGACGGCAGCGACCTTTTCGACCGCTTCCTCGCCTCGGTCGAAAGCCAGGACACCAGTCAATGACCGCCAGTCAACGACCGCCAGCCAACGACCGGCCGGCGCGGGCGCGGTAGCGCACCGAGAGGATCCTTGACCGCCGGCACCCAACGATCGTCATTTCTCGGTCGACGCCTGCCACTCTCCGCGCTGATCGCCTGGCGCTACATGGCGCATCCGAATAGCCGAGTGCTCGGATCGACAGCCTGGGCGGCCCTGCTGGCGACCGCCCTCGGGGTGACCGCCATGGTTGTCGCCATGGCCTTGATGACCGGCTACACCGAGGATCTCGAGCGCAAGCTGGTGGGCTTGCAGGCCGAGATCAGCGCCGTGCCGCTCGATGCCACCATCGACGTTGCCAACGATCCACGCATCGTCGCCGCACGCGCCCTCGATGGGGTGACCGTGGTCAGCCGTTCGGCATTTGGCGACGGCGCCCTCTCCGGTTCGGATGGCAGCGATGCGACCGTCTTTCTCCGCGGGGTCGATCCGGAGACCGATCCACGCCTCGAGGATCCTCGCCAGCTGGCGCCGACCGAAGCTGGCCTTCCGTCGATCCTTCTCGGTGCGGAACTGGCACGGTCGCTCCAGCTCGAAGCCGGCCACGTCGCCCGGCTGGTGGTCATGGACGTCAACGGCCGCCGTCCGCGATTCCGGTACAAGAGCGTGCACATCGGTGGCACGTTCAGCACTGGATTCGCCGAATTCGACAGCGCCTGGATCGTGCTCGATCGCGCGGTGCTCACCAGCATGCGCGGCACGTCCGGGCTGGGTGATGTCGTCGAGTTTCACATCGACCAGGCGTCCAATCCCGACACCATGGCCGCCCGCATCGAGGACGTGCTGGGGGACGACTTCGCGGTGCACAGCCCCCGGGCGCTCAACCGCGACCTGTTCCTCGCGCTCGACCTGCAGAAGCTCGGCCTGTTCGCGGTCATTGGCCTGATCGTCTTGGTCTCGACGTTCAACATCGCTTCGACCCTGGTCATCTTGGTGCGGGAACGGATGCGCGACATCGGCGTGCTCTCGGCGCTCGGCCTCCCCCCACGGCAGCTCGTCTTCGTCTTCTTGGCCTATGGCATGCTGCTCGGCGGCCTCGGGATCGCCATCGGCGCGGCACTGGGCGCGGGCCTCTCCTGGCTCCTGACCTACTTCGAGATCATTCGTTTCGGCCCCGAAGTGGCCGCGATCTACTTCATCGATGCTGTGCCATTCCGTGTGCGCCCTGCCGACTTGGCTGCGGTCATCTCCTTCGCCTTGCTGATCACCCTCGCGGTCAGCCTCTGGCCGGCACTCCGTGCCACCCGCATCCGGCCCGCGGATGCGCTGCGATACGAATAGCACGGACTCACCAAGGGCGATGTCGATGAAACATGAGAAGCACTTTTTACCCAGACGGCCGAAAGGGGCCGGTTGCCCAGCCCCTTTGGTCATGGTCGCATGACCCGAAGGTCACGGATAGGTAGGTTGTGGTGCGAGAACGGAGCTACCTTTCGGTGCTCCGCCGCAGGGCCTTTTATCCCCGTGACGCGAGTGCGCCCCAGTTGGCCCCGGCGGGAAGACCATTTCTGGCCTCTTTCACCCGAGTTATACGCATGACTGGTGCCAAGTGTTCAGGACGCCGCAGCGCGGCGAGACAAACCGCTTCAATCCTGGGGCGAGCGCCCCGGATCTCAAGATGAAGCGCACGCAAACCGGGATCGTCACCGCTTCTCCCCCATGTGAACATCGCCGTTTCGACATGAATGTACCGAGAAGATGTGCCGGATTGGCCCATGAGGTCGCGGCATGAAACGACCGCCGCCGTCCCCCACGGAGGCCGAACGTGCCGAACTGACCGGACGCGCGGGCCTGTGCGCGTCGTGTCGGCACCTGCAGCTGCTGCGCTCCCCCAATAGCCTCTTCGTGCGCTGCGCCCGCTCCGACCACGACACTGCTTTCCCGCGCTACCCCCCTCTCCCTGTGTTCGCCTGCCCAGGCCACGCGCCAACGGGCGAGGTTTCGGGCTAAGATCCCGCCGCTATGCCCAGACGCGACGACATCCATTCGATTCTTGTGCTCGGCTCGGGGCCGATCGTCATCGGTCAAGCCTGCGAGTTCGATTATTCGGGGACTCAGGCCTGCCGCGTGCTGCGCAGCGAGGGCTATCGGGTCATCCTGGTCAACTCCAACCCTGCAACGATCATGACCGATCCCGACCTGGCCGACGCGACCTACGTCGAGCCGTTGGTGCCGGAAATCGTCGAGAAAATTCTCGAAAAAGAACGCCCCGACGCCATTTTGCCGACCGTCGGCGGACAGACCGGCATCAACCTCGCCATGGCCCTCGCCGAGCGCGGTGCTCTCGAGCGATTCGGCAAGAACGGCGAACCGCTCGAGCTGCTCGGGGCGAGCATCAAGGCCTTGAAGCTGGGTGAGGATCGACAGCTCTTCAAGGAGGCGATGGAAGGAATCGGCCTGGAAGTGCCGAAGAGTGGGTACGCGACGAACCTCGCCGAGGCCCACGCGATCGCCGACGACTTGGGGCTACCGTTGATCATTCGGCCGAGCTTCACCCTCGGCGGCGAGGGCGGCGGAATCGCGTACAACCGCGCCGAGCTCGATCACGTGGCGCAGACCGCACTGGCTGCCAGCCCGACCACGCAGATCCTCATCGAGCAGTCCGTCCTCGGCTGGAAAGAGTACGAGCTCGAGGTCATGCGCGATACCGCGGACAACGCCATCGTGGTGTGCTCGGTCGAGAATGTCGACGCCATGGGTGTTCACACCGGTGACTCGATCACCTGTGCGCCACAGCAGACACTCTCTGACCGGGAATACCAACAGATGCGCGATGACGCCTTCCGGGTCATTCGGCGTGTCGGCGTCGCGACCGGCGGCGCCAACATTCAATTCGGTGTCGACCCGGCGACCGGCCGCCAGGTGGTCATCGAG
>CALFAM010000141.1 GCA_937948815.1 uncultured bacterium | reverse complement strand
GTTCGTAGGGTGGCCAGCGACGGACCGGAAGTTGGTTCTTCGATCAGCGCGGGGCCGTGGGCGGCCAACTCGGCCAGATGACCGGGCAACGCCCTGGCGGCAAACGCACCGTTGGCGTCGAGTCGCAGCGCCACGGCGTCGCCGAGTCTCGATCGAAGCGCACGGAGCACCTTCAACTCACGGTCGAAGGCACCATTACGGCCGACTTTGACCTTGATCGTCCGGATGCCGCGATCGACCAGGGCGCATCCCTCGACCGTGGCGACCTCGGGGTCTTGGGCCAGGATCAGGCCGGCGATCGGGATGGGCTCGGCTTGGGTCCCATTCAGCAGCTGGTAGACCGGCTGGCCACGCCGTTGGCCGGCCAGGTCGAGCAGGGCCGTTTCGAGCGCAAAGGCGGCGGCGGCCGACACCGCTTCGAGGCTACCCAGAACGGCCGCGATGGCTTCGGCCGGCTCCTGGCCCAGGCGCAGGCTTCGATGGACGAGGAGCTCGCCGATCAACCCGCGGCACGGGCACGCTTCATGGTAACCATCGCCCGCATCGCCATGAACCGCATGGATCTCGATGGTGCCGCGACGCTCTATGAGCAGTCGCTGGCGCTCCAGGAGCAGCACAGCGCTCCGAATGATCCAGCCCTTGCTCGCACGGTGGGGTCGCTCGGCGTGCTCTACCGACGCCAGGGGCGCCTCGACGAAGCCGAGGCCATGGCCGTCCGAGCCGTCGCGCTCAATGAGGCAGCACCAGAGCGCAATCCGGGCAACCTCTCGGCGACCATTAGCTGGCTGGCCAACCTGTACAACAGCCAGCAACGGTACGAAGAGGCGATCGCTGGGCATCGGCGCGCCCTGGAAATCCGCCGCAATGAGGAGGCCGACAACATCGGTGCGATCGCCGAGTCGCTCAACAACCTCGGGGTCGCGCTGCGCCAGAATGGGCAGTTCACCGAGGCGCGGCCGATCCTGCTGGAAGCCGAGAGCCTCTTCACGCAGGCCTTCGGACCCCAGCATCCGTGGGTCGTGGGCTGCTGGCTCAACCTCGCCGGGATCGAAGAGAAGCTGGGCCAATGGCAGAAAGCCGAGAGCCTCCTGATGCGGGCCAGCGCGGCCTTTCTCGAGATGCACGGCCCGAACCATGCACGCACGCTTCTGGCGCGCCGCGCCCTCGGCGCGCTCTGGAGTCGCTGGTATCGGCTGGATGAGGCGCTGGCCCACTTCGAAAGCATGCTCGCAGGCTTGGAGGGGCAACCTGAGGTCAACCGCCTGCCGATCGCCCGCGTCCGGACCGAGATCGGGCTGATCCACCGCAAGGCGGGCGATCTCGATCGGGCCGATACCTACCTCAGACGCGTGCTCGACACCTACGTCGAGCAGTACGGCGCCGAACACGCCTTCACCAACCGCATCCGAGGCTTCCTCGCGCTGGTGACCTGGGACCGTGGCAACGTGGCCGAAGCCGCTGCCTCCTTCGAGCATCTCGCCGCCGAGTCGCTCCGGCAGCGAGGCGACCGCCACCCGATCACTGCCGTGATGTTCCTGCAGCTCGGCCGGCTCCGAACAGAGCTGGGGCAACTCGCCAAGGCCGAAGTGGCTCTGGAACAGGCCCATACCATTTCCGATGCGCTCTATGACGCTCCGACCGTCGAGGCTGCGGGAGTCTTGCTCGCACTCGGCAAACTCCGCCGGCTCCAGGGCCGGGCCGCCGAGGGTGCGGAGCGGGTGGCCCAAAGCCTCGAGATCTTCGAATCGCTGCTTCCTCCCGATCACCCGGACCTTGCCGAAGCGCGCGCCGCGGCGTCAGCTTCGTGAGCACGGAGGCGTGAAACGAGTAGAATCTTCGAGAGCCGGAGAATTCTTCGAACGCGCAGGCGAGACGTGAACGAAATCGTCCCAGATCCCAAGGGCCAAGTGACGCAGCTGCTCAGCGAGCTGCAAGGCGGCGGCGACGACGCCATGGATCGCCTTGTGTCCTTTGTCTACGCCGAGCTGCGGCGCATCGCATCTGGATTGATCCGGCGCGAGCGATCGGGTCACACCATGCGGCCCACCGAAGTCGTCCACGAGGCCTATATGCGTCTCTTCGACCGCGACACGCTGGTATGGGACGACCGCCGCCACTTCTTCGGCTCTGCGGCAATCGCCATGCGGCGCGTCTTGATCGATCATGCACGACGAGGTAGCGCCGGCAAGCGCATCCCCAAGGACGAGATCATCCCAATCGATCTCGTCGAACATGGCCTGGTCAGCTCGTTCGATATCGAGCTCCTTGCACTCGACCAGGCGCTCGACCGACTGGCGAAGGTCGATGCTCGGCAGGCGCAGATTGTCGAGCTTCGCTACTTCGCCGGGCTGACTGGCGCCGAAGTCGCCGAGCTGCTCGAAGTCTCCCGCGGCACGGTCAACCGCGAGTGGCGCGTGGCGCGCTTGTGGCTGCGCCGCGAGATGCGCGAGATTCAGCCCCCCCTCTAGCCGGCGACATCGAGGCTCGGGAGGCCCAAGCCTCCCGTCGCTGACCTTCACAGATTGTGGTCCGGGTTGCACACAGCTCGCCGATCCTGCGCATGTCTTTTCGAGAGACTCCTGCCTCTCACCGCTCGGCTTCCGTCACACGCGTCACGCATTGCTCTCGCCCTCCGTGACAGGCCGCCGAGACGGGGAAGACTTGTCGATCGACCGACCGGCACCGCGAGATTGCCGGCTGCACCGAGGTAGTGATACATGCATTGGGAATCCCGCTTCCTTTCGGCCCTGCGGCCCCTCGTTCTTCTTGTCGCAGGAGCCTTGGTGCTCGGCTCGACTGCTGCGCCCGCCCAGGTCGTTGTCGAAGTTGTTCCAGATCTCGGCGCGGTTCAGCCCGGCGGTTCTGTCACCATCGAGGTCATCGCTTCCGGATTGGGCGCGCTTGCTGCGCCTTCCCTGGGCGCATTCGACGTACAGCTCACCTTCGATCCGGCGGTCTTCACGTTCTCGGATGCAGCCTCCGGTCTCGAGTTGGGAGATCCGGAGCTCGGCGGAGCCATAAACGTATCGGGAACGGTCGCGGCGGCCTACGCCTCCCTCGAGCTCTCTCTCCTTCCCCCGGCAGAGCTCGTCGCTCGCCAGGATGACCGCGTGGTGCTCCTTTTCGCCACCTTTGATGCCGTCAGCCCAGGGGTCGGTGTCTTCGACCTGGTGCTCGACGCTCCCTTGGCCGACGAGCTCGGAAATCCCCTCGCTGTCAGTGTGGTCGACCCGGCGACGGTTCAGGTCCAGTCGGCCCTCGACATTCCGACCCTCGACACGATGGGATTCCTGCTCCTCGTGCTTGCCTTGGCAGCCTGCGGATGGTTTCTCTTGCGCCGGCAGTCCAGGCTGCGCTTCCGCGGAAGTGCCACCCTCTTGGTCTTCCTTGTCGTATCCATGCCACTGCTCGCCATGCCGGGCGATATCGATGGCGATGGAGATGTCGATATCGATGACATCGACCTCATCCTGGCGGTCAACGGTGCCCCTGCAGGGGCTGGCGACGCGCGCGATCTCGATGGTGACGGCACGATCACCGTGCTTGACATGCGCATGGCTGCGGTCGTTTGCTCCCGACTCCTCTGCGCGCGCAATGCAGCGCCAACGGTCACACCACCAGCGGATCAAACCACGCTCGAGGATATGGCCACCGGTGCCCTCTCATTCACGGCTGATGACGCCGATGGAGATGACCTGACCGTCACGTTTGGATCTTCAGATCCGACGCTCATCCCTGTCGGCAACCTCACCCTCGGCGGCACCCAACCCAACTTGACCGTCGACGTGCTGCCAGCGGCGAACGAGAGTGGCGGCCCGGTGACCCTCACGATCACGGCCGATGACGGCTTCACCAGCGCCTCTGCTACGTTCACGGTCACCGTCACGGCGGTCAACGATCCGCCCGAGATCACAACCGGTGGCGCCTTCGCCATTCCCGAGAACCAAACGGCTGTCACGGACGTGAACGCCACCGACACCGAGGGCGACACCGAAGGTGGCGGCCTCACCTACAGCCTCACCGGCTCCATCGACGACGCACTTTTCGCCATCGCTCCCAATACGGGCGTCCTGGCTTTCCTCAGCGCACCGGACTTCGAAGCGCCGGGCGACACAGGCTCCGACAACGTCTACGACCTCGAAGTCACCGTCACCGACTCCGGCGGCGCGACCGATGCAGAAGCCATCGCCGTCACCGTCATCGGCGTCAACAAATGCCCCACCGCCGTCGATGACGCGGTCGCAACGGATGAAGACACGGTGCTCACGGGCAACGTTTTCGCCGCCAATCCGACCACCCCGGATTCGGATCCCGAAGGCGATTCGCTGATCGTCACGGCCGTCAA
>CALFAM010000140.1 GCA_937948815.1 uncultured bacterium | reverse complement strand
CGATGTCGAATGCATCCGTGCTCGAAATCCCGCGATGCTGGATCCGCAGGCTGTAGGTGACCGTGTCGCCCGCGTCAGCGTTCTCCGGTGACACCGTTTTGCGCACCCGTAGCGACGGCTCGAGCACGATCAGCGGGTCGGTCGACGCGACGAGCGATCCTTCGGACCACAGCCAGTTGGCTCGGTTGTCGACGACTGCGCCATCGTCCACCGCAGGATGGTCGGCCACGCGCACGGTGTAGGTGATGATGATCGACTCTTCGGTGCCGTTGTCGCGGTCTGTATTGGTGAGGTCATCGAAGGGGAATCTTGCTGCGTTGCCGAGGATGATGGCGTCGGCCAGGACACCTGCGAAGCCCCCAGCATGGGACGTACTGAGCCCAGGTGACGCGACGATGCCATCGAGGCTCTCGAAGGCCAGACCCGGATCGAGGATGTCGATCAAGATCGCACCCGGCGAGGTGCCCTCGGGAACCTGGACGGTGACCTGATAGATCGCCCGCTCGCCCACGACTACCGGACGCGGAGTCGCCAGGTCGGTGGTGTGTGGCGCGCTGGTCGACACGATCGACTTCCCGAGGACGGGCGCGCGAACCGAAACGGTCGCCGAATCGGAAAAGTCGTCCGCATCGAGCACGTGGTTGGCGGTCGGGCCGGAGCCGTTGACGCCGCCGTACTGCGCGAGCCCGGCGTCGTTGATGAGATCAGGGCGCCCAGCAGCCACAGCGTCCACCGCAAGGTCATAGGTGACGACGACGATGTTGGTGCCCGCATCAGTGTCGAAAGCACCCGCCGCCCCATCGCTGGGGTCGTTGATCTCGATGCCGTTGGCGAAGAGGTCGGTGGCGTTGCTCAGCGGTCCCAGTGGCTGGAAGCCGAGGGCCGTGCCGTCACCACGCGCCACCTGGAGCCCGAGACCCGAGGCGGGGACCACCAGGCCAGTCGGCAGGCTGTCGCGGAGAATCAGATCGAATGCGCCACTGCCACCCGAATTTTCGATCACGACCGCGAAGCGAACATGGTCACCGGCATCGAGTCCGGAGACATTGCTCGAAACCGGTGCGGCGCTCAGGCTGCTGCTCGAGATGGTTCCGGAGAACGCAGGACTGCTGGCATCTCCGGGTGCTGTGAACGTGGTCGGGCCGACGGTGGCCGGGGTGAAGGCAGCGTCCTGGCGATCGCTCGAAACCACACCTTTGGTGAGGCCCAACACGGGTTGACGCAGGCGAACCTGCACGATGCTGTCGAGAATGGTGCCGTCACCATTGGTCGATCCCGCCTCGATGCGCGCTTGATTGGTCAGGAAGAGCCCGTCGGCAAACGGTAGATCGCTGGCGGTGATGGTGAACAATAGGTCGATCGTCGAGGGCTCGTCGCCCGGATCGTCGAAGTCGCCCCAGGTCACTGTGAACGCGTTGGCCACGGAATCGACAGCAAAGCCCGGCTGCGCGCCGTAGCGAGCATGGAAGGTGTCGTCCGGTCCGAGTCGAATGATGCCGGGCGGCGGGGGTGTCGCATCGATCGTGGCGATAAGTGTGTTCATCTCGTCGGCGTCGAAGACCGGAAGGGGCAAGAAGTCACGCAGCACCAGGTCTTCGATGTCGGAGGTCGTCAACGAGTAGCGAATGCGGTAGGTCAGCTCGTCGCCCGGACGAAGCTCCAACGGCGTGGGCAGACTCGTGGCGCCATTGATCGCGTAGATGGTCTTGGACAGCTCGCCGAAACGAACCTGGACCCGTGCCTGACTGTCGTCGTCTTCCGATGTGCCGAGTGAGGACAGGCCCACGCGGCTGAGTAGATCACCGGTCACCAGAACATCGTTATCCAGAACGTCGCCTTCGTCGACCGACGGATCCATCGACGGGAAGTCATCGCTGAAGGCTTCTTGAATTACGGCGTGGAAGGTGATGGTGGCGGTTGTCGGTCCTGCGTTGAAAACGTTGCAATCTGGTGGGCCGCTTCCCGTGCCGCCTTGGGGGACACAGCCGCCATGCAGAATGCTGTCGAGGAAACGCGCCGCCAACGCGTCCGAAAGCAAGAACCGAATCAGCGTGGTGCCGTCGTTGGGAAGCGGACTCGTGGGGCTGAAATTCGGGATCAGCTCGATCTGGCGCTCGTCGAACGTGCCGGCGCTGACCTGGCCGTGCTCGGTTACATGGAGCGTCGGGGTGAACGATTCGTCGTAGCGAAGGCCGTCACCGAGGGTGTCGAGAACCACGATCTGGTCGAAGACAAAGAAGTCAGAAACCTGGGCTTCCAGACGATAGGAAACGATATCGCCCGGCGAGGGTCCGTTGTCCTGAGGGTCCGTCTCGAGGGTAACGTGCTTTTGAATGGCGATCGATTTGTCGGTCAGGAGATGCTCGAAGCCGCTCGGGTCGAGGGCGACATTGTCGACTCCGTCTGGGTCGCGCGGGTCGATCGGATCCCAATCACCGAGGGCACTGAGATCGGTGGGTGATGGATGATCATCGCCGGTGACCGGGTCGAGCACCTCGCCGCTACTGGCGTTTAGCCGGGCAACAAAATACGAGAAGGTGAAGCTGGCATCGACATCGTCTGTGGTGCCCGTTGCGGATGGGAAGTTGACTGTGAGGCGATTACCTGGAGCGTTCGCCGGTGTGCCTACCGGAGGTGTCTGGGTCGCCACGCCCGTAGGTGACGTGCTGTCGAGTGTGAGAAAGGCAAGCTCGGGAGGCAAGGCCGCGGTGACGTCGAAGTCGACGATCTCCTGACCGTCCGCAATGTCGATCTCGGCGCGATACTGACGCGGAAAATTGGGTCCCGTGGCCGTTTCGTCCTCGGGGCCGATGTAGCGCAGGTTCATCGACACGAGTGAGGGGAAGAGATTCCCCGTGGTCCAATTGGTACCACTCGCGTCTGGGTGTTCGATGAGGGGAGCGTCTGCGCCGGGATTGTCGAGCGGGTCGGCACCGAATCGGAATCCTGCTCGCGATCGAACCGTTAGCAATGCGTTCAGATCGGCGAGATTGCTCAGGTGAGCCTCGACTTCGACGACGGCCACGGGTTGGTCGGGTACGAAGGAGCCAAAGGGAAGTGTCAGCACCACCAACTGGTCACCCGTGGCACCACACAATTCCAGAGGCGATCCATCGGAGGCGACAGCAAAAGGATGATCGAGACAGCCGATGCCGCTTTCGTCGCCCGGGTCGGGGAAGGGCGAGATGATCGGTGACAAGGGCGCGTCGAGATAGCTTCCGGAAACCCACGATACGCCGTCGGATAGGTCACTGCCTGCTTCACCATCGACACCATTGCTCGGCAGTACCAGGTCGATGAAAGGGCCGAAGCCAGCCGCGTCCGGGTCTGCCGACGCATTGTCGAATGCGACCTCGAACGTGAACCGTTCACCGATCAACGGCGTGCCGTCACCACCGCCTGTCGCCATCGTCAGGCTCGACGCTGGAATGGGTTGTGCCACGAGTGCCGGCCCGGTGAGACCGAGCCCGGTGAGAAACAGCCCGAGGAATACAACGATCCACAGCGCGAGCTTGCGAGACGCTCCACGCCGTGCCGTGGAGCGCGACGTACTCGAGGCATGCATATGGAACAAGCGTGCCCAGGTGGGCAGCAGAGGGTGAAGCATCAGACCATCCTTCCCAATGTGAACAGAGAGGCGAGCAAACAGCCCGTTCGAATCACGGTCGGGATGTCAAGAGAGCAATCTGCGTGCCGGATGGCAACGGATACTGCGCTCCTGCTTCCGACAGTGCTTGATTTGACGGCTCGAACGACGTTCTGGGCGCGGGCTCCGGCGCCGGTCAGAATGTCTTCGGGCCAGCAGATGAGTGGGAAGTGTGGAACCCCAATGAACCGAATTGCCTGGGGTGTGTTGCTCTGCAGCAAACACGCTGCCCACGCCCTTGCGAAATGCGCGGTTCAGATTCGCGCGCGACCGATGCTGCGGGAAAGCTGTGAAGAACCTGTTCCAATCGTGGCCTGGCCGAGCAGCGCCTGGCGTTCAGTCTGTCGTGGCGTTGGCGAGCTGAAGCAGGGTCTGGGTAAGAACCCGCGCACCGGCTTCGAGATGCTCGGGCGCGGTGGCTTCGTCCGGATTATGGCTGGTGCCGCTGATCGAAGGGACGAAGAGCATGGCGGTTGGAGCGATGCGGCTCATCATCTGGGCGTCGTGTCCGGCCCCGGACGTCATACGCGTGCAGGAAAGATCGAGTTGATCGGCGGCGCGTACGATCGTTTCGACGACACCTGAATCGAAGTGCACAGGAGGGAATCGCGCCAGCGTGCGCGTGGTCGCGGTGAGCCCTTCGCGATCGGCGACCTCACCGATGAAGCGGTCGAGTTGTTGCTCAGCCTCCGTCAGCGCCCGGTCGTCATGGTTGCGCAGATCGACGGTCAGGCGTGCCTGCCCCGGGACCACATTGATCGCGCCCGGCGTGAGCCGGAGCTCCCCCACCGTCGACACCTGGCTGCCGCCGACGGTGGTGGCCAGCCCGCGCACGAAGCGGACGACCTCGGCCGCAGCCAGACCGGCATCTCTCCGCAGCCGCATCGGGGTGGTGCCGGCATGGTTGGCCTGTCCGGTGAAACGGATCTCGGTCCACGAGATTCCTACCAGCTCCGAGACGGCACCGATCGTCACGCCAGCTTCTTCGAGCACGGGTCCCTGCTCGATGTGCAGCTCGACAAAGGCATGGGGCCGCAGCGCGCCGCAGGGTGTCGTGCCAGCGTATCCGATCTGCGCCAATGCCGTCCCCAGGCTCGTGCCTTGCTCATCCTCGATGGCCAGTGTCTCGTCGACTGCGAGCCCGCCGGCATAGGCGAGCGAGCCCATCATGTCGGGGTGAAAGCGGACGCCTTCCTCGTTGGTGAAGTTGGCCACGGCCACGGGACGGCGGGTCGTGATGCCGGCATCTTCGAACGCGGCCACGGCTTCGAGACCGGCGACCACACCCAATACGCCGTCGAGCCGTCCGCCTGCGCGTACGCTGTCGGTGTGGGAGCCGGTCATCACCGGCGCCACATCCTCCGCACCCGGTCGCAAGCCGACCATGTTGCCGACCGTGTCGATCGTCACGCGCAGCCCGGCCTCGCGCATCCAGCCTGCCAGCAGGTCGCGCGCCGCGCCATCGGCCTCCGACGCCGCCAGTCGCCAGGCACCGCGTTCCGCTCCCTCTCGCCAGCCAATGTTGCCGAGCTGCTCGAGGCGGGCATGGAAGCGCGCTGGGTTGATCATGAGCCCTCCTTTTTCGCGGGAGCCTTCTAGCGTTTTCGTTTCAGGTATCCCAAGACGAGCGCAAGTCCGCCGCCTAGTATCCAGAAGATCCAGTCCTGAATCCAGTCGAGAATGGCCTTCCCGTCGATCGACTCGAGAGCGCCGCAGCGGGCCCTGTCATTGAGCCCACGCACCACGCTTGCGAGGGAGTCATGGAGGGTTTCCCCCTCCAAGCCGTCGAACAGCGATACACCGGTCTTCGCCTTTGCCTCTTCGAGGAATGCACTCAGCATGCGTTTGTCGCTGCATGACCACGGCACGGCCTGTGTGAGATCGGTCAACTGCTCGAGAATGCTGGCACGCAACGTGGCACTCAAGGCGGGGGCTTCGCTGCCGGTTACTCCTCGCTCGAACAAGGAGGAAAGCATCATGTCGCGAAGCTGTTTGAAGACGAGGCGTCGGTCCGCTTCGCTGGAAACGACTGAGGCTACCGGAAGTGCGCGAATGTCGAGAACCTTGATCAACAATTGGTTCTCGCGGGTGCCCCGGCCGAGAACATGGGCAAGCGCCAAGACGTCGCGGCGGCGCTCCCGCTTGCGATGAATCGTGTCGATGAGCCGTGCAAAGGTGGGGGCGTCGGCGAGCGGAAGATGCCAAAGCGATCGCAGAGCAATCCGAAACGTCTCGTCGTCGTCATGCGCGAGAAGTCCGTAGAGCACCAGCAGCTCGGCTGTCGTCGCGCCAGCGGCGGCCATCGGGATGGCGACCATACGAACCTCGCCTGCCGGGTCGTTCTGGGCATCGCTGGCGAGCGCGAGAATGGTCTTGCGGTAGGGCCTGTGAAGTCCGTGCTTCTCCAGGATTCGGAGAATCGCTGCGCGCACCACATCTGCCTGTACATCCTGGCCTTCCAACTCGCGGTCGATGAAGTCGACGATCGCGTCGTCTTCGAAGACCGTGTCGAGAAATGCCTCGGGAACACCCTCGAGCAGCTCGAACGCTTTGGCGCGTGTGAGGGGGTCGTGATCGGGAGACAGGCGGTCGATCAAGGGCTGAACGAGAGCCTTCGGCGGCTTCTCGACGCGCCAATAGGCTTCAACCATCGCTCGCCGGACGACAGGTAGCCCCATCTCCTGATCGTCGACCAGAGACAGGACGATCGCGTTCAGCTCGGCCGTTTGCATTCCATGAGTCTCTGCCGAGGCCGCGAGGGCAGCCAGGATGCTGGATCGCAAGATGCCTTCCGGGTCGGCCGCAGGGTCCGGAACCCGCAGCGCCAGCTCGAGGGCCGCGGCGAGCGTTCTGCCGGGTTCGGCGCCGGGATTCGAGAGTCCGCGTTGCGCCACTGCCTCGAGCACGGCCCAAGGATGGGCGCTCTGGCCGGGAGCCAGCAAGCCGGCAAATTCGCTGTCGCTGAGTGGATCGAGCACAGCCCGGGCCCGGAGTGCTGCCGCGGTGAGGGCGTAATCGTCGTCGAGAGCGCGAAAATCGATCGACGCGATGAAGGGAGCAGCATTCTCCGACAGCCTGGCGAAGACATCGAAGATCGCAGCACGTTCTGGGTGAGTCGTTTCGGGCTTGTGGAGGCGCTCGTTGAGTCGTGTCAAGTACGCGACAGCCTGGTTTCCGGTTGCCAGGTATGTCTCGATCGCTTCGTCCCGCACCCGTGAGTCGTGGTTTGCAAAGTGAAACACGAGCGTTTGCAGATTCTCGCCACGGCGCGTGACTCCAGCCGTCCATGGCAGATCGAGATCCCGTGCAGCCGCCAGCGCGGCAGCGAGCTGGCCTGACTTTCCGAAGGGCCTTTCGCCCGGTTCCAAGGGTGCATCGAGGCACGGGAGGTGTGAGGGGTTGCGAATGATCTCGATGATCAGCCCGTTCACTTCGCCCGACTGGTCGTGGCGTCCGAGCGCCCGCAGAGCAGCCGCGTGGACCTGGCATGCGCCGCTCGTGCTGAACAGTCGGTAGGCATCACCGAGCCGCTGCTTGTTGGCAAAACCAAGTCGGTCGTAGACTTCGAGAGCGCGCCAAATGACGGCCTCGGACCGGCTGGTGCTCTCGAAGAGTTCTGCGAACATGTGGTCGATGCGCTTGGCTCGATCGATCACCTGTTCGTCCTTGACTGTTCGGAAGAAGTCGAGGGCGGGAATCTTAACCGTGTCGTCGCTGGCGTGGAGCGCAGCTTCCCAGCCCGCCTCGGGTGCGACGTTGGGACCTTGATGGAGCGCGATGGCGAGGAGAAGGGCGACGATCGCCAGTGCGGCCAGGAGCAGTCTAGGAACAGTCATGAGCAGTCACCGTGCCAGAAGTCGCTGCGCGACGAACGCGAAGGAGCGTCTGCCCCTCGCTGGGAGGCGAGGGTGTCGGTCGGTCGAGGGGCGTGCGCTTTCGGGTACGGGGCGTAGGGCGTTCGAACGATACCTGAGGATCAATTCACTGCAGCGAGAGAGGCGGGCAGGTCATGAGGTCACTCTGCTTCTTGATCGAGGAAGTGCGAGGTGACTTGATCCACCGCTTGGGGAATACGATCGCTTCCTGGACATCTTGGTGGCCGGTCTTGGTGACAAAGGGGCCTTCTTCGAACACGAAGACGGCGGACGCCGACTGGATCATCGAGATGTTGGCACTGGCGGTCGGTAAGACCGTACTTCCCAGCGGAATGACCGTATTGGATTCCGAGCGGGGTTGGTAGGTCGAGACGGTCCATTCCGTCCCCGCATCACTGGGTGCACGGGAGGTGATGTAGAGCAGGCCATCTGATGTGGTCAAGGAGGCTGGACCGTCGAAACGATCGAGGCTGGTTTGGAGGTCCAAGAAGTTGCTGACGCCGGAGAGGTCGAGAGCCGGCGTAGGTTGGTTTTCGACCGAGGAGCCCGTTACCTCGAAGGGGCCGGGATTGTCTGACCCCGGGCGGTAGCGGTAGAGCGTCGGTGAGGTTTCCGATGGGTTGAGCCGGAGGAAGTAGAAATCGTCACCGATCGCCGTGAGGTAGTCGTGCTCGACGCGGTAGTAGTCCTGCGCGCCGGGAACGATTTGGAAAACCTCGATGGCGGCTTCAGGAGCCTCGATCGGCGCGGCAAAGAAGCCGGGGTCGTCGAGCTCGGTCTGGGTACCCAGATCATCGAGTGCGGCGAAGCCGACGATGAAGCTCTGGTTGGCTGCCATCGAATACGTCGAAAGGATCCGGTGCCCTTCACCGTTCAGTGATCGCGTGCGCTGAAAAGCAAATCGACCGCGGCTCTCGAGCGCGCGGTCGAATCGTTCCAGTTGATCGTCGGAATAGAGCACGACGACCTCGCGATCGACGAGATTCTCGCCGTCCCAACGGTCGACCGGCACTGCGGCGACCGGGAGGCTCTCGATGGCGCGACTGGCGCGCATCTGGCCATCCAGGCTCATGCTGAAGAGCTTCCTGGCGTTGGGGTCGGAAAGCAGGAACGACCGTGACTCAGGAAGCCACATGCCGAATCCCAACGATTCCAGCGGCGTGCTGAGATGGATGCGGTAGCAGGCGGATTCGCGTTGAAGACTTGGGCGGGTATGGTTGGTAAGGCCGGATGGACGGCTATCACCCCACGACTCCGCAGGCAGTAGGAACGTTGCCGATAAGGCAAGTGCGCACACGGTCGCACGAGCTTTCCACTGCATGGGAATAGCCTCCCCCTTCGCGCCAGAATACACCATAGTCATCAGAATGCAAAGAAGCCGCATGAGCCGGAGCCGGCTACGCAACGTCGTTGACCGAAGTGGAAGACCTCGGTCCCGCTCTTGGTCGAGGGGCGCGGTGCGGACGTACTAGCGATGCTGGGGGTGGACTCGGCGAGCGCTGGTGCGTTTGCGTTCGCTGACGAAGCGAATCCGATCAGGAGCATTGCAACCAGTAGAACGGCGGAAGGTGTTGCAGGCTTGGGGGTCCGGCCTCGATCCATTGCGACCTCACTTCGCGCCGTTCGGCGCTATCGCGAATAATGTGCACAAACGACTCGGTTACGCGATCGGTGCTCGGTTTGTAGACGACGCAATCAACGCCGTCTGACAGCCGTTTCGACCGTGCGGAATCAGTCCATTCGCACCACCATGGCGACTGCCGTGCTCGGTGATGCGATCCAAGTTACGAGTCCAATCGGCGGCAGATTGTAGCCGTCGATGCTGTGGGCGTCAAATTCGTCGTCCGAAACGGGTTCTTGTGCGTTTTGGGACGCGCTTCGCGTGGGCAGTCAGACCTCCTCTGGCAGGGTCATGGTTCCCAAGACACGTTCTGTCTCGGAAGGTTGAGTTCCCGAGTGCAGAAATCATGGCTGGATCCAGTCTTGTCTCTCGCGGGACGTTCCACGGTGTCCTTGCGTGAGTATCGCCGTGACCGGCTCGCTCGCTCCATTCTCACCGGCCGAGCATGATGATGGTCAGGATGAAGAGCAGGGCGAGGAGAACCAGTCCCAGAATCTTCCAGATGCTCTTGGGGTAGGCGCCGGCGATCTCGCCGGTGTAGCCGTTGAGCACGAGCTGGAAGCCCTTGGCGCCGTAGTTGTAAGTCAGCAACCAGACGGGCACCAGCATGTGTTTGAACGTTTCGCTGGAATAGGTCGGTGAAATTCGTAGATTGCGATGGGTGTCGCCGGGAACCTGCGCCGCGCACAGACGATGGAGCTTGCTCTCCATAGACTTTCGGGCATGCTTCGCGGCGTCGAACAGCACGACCTGATAATGCTCGACGACAAAGCCTGATAGGTAAGCGGTGTCGTAGGGCACCAGGTCGTTGGTGGGAAAGGGTTCGATCTGGCGCAGCAGACCGTGCTCGATTCCCTGGGTGCCGGGGATCGGCTCGTCGTCGAAAAAGTGATCGAGCTCGCCGTCGGCACGCTGCCATCGGGTATGGCGAACGCGTCGGACCTGCTTGCGCCCTTGGGCGTCGCGCACCGTTTCGTTGGTGTAGTAGTAGGTACCGGAGTCGGCGGTCCAGCGGCAAAAGACTTCGGCGTCGAAGGTCCAATACGGCAGGTAGACGCCGTGGATCCGGTCGACCATCGCGCGTTTCTTGAACGCCCCGGGTGCCAGCCATTTGCTGCCAAACCAGCGTCGCACACTCTCCCGTGCAGCAGGCTCGTCAATCTTGAATGGCAAGAGGCTCTGCGGCCGGATCGGCGCTTTGATCTCGTCGTAGTCGACGAGCTCCGGCGCGCCGCAGAAGTCACAGTTCTGACCGACCCGATCGGGGTCGAAGACCGAGATCGCGTGGCACGACCGGCAGCGAACGGTACGTTTCGCCGCTTGCCAGCCGCGCAGCTTCTCGGGCAGGTCGCGAAGTGCCGTGACCAGATCGATCTCGCGAATCTCGCCACTGGTCGGGTCGACCTCGTAGGGCGACTCGGTCCCGCAGTAGGCACAGATCAGCGCCTGCTTGTCCGGGTTCCAGGTCGCCTGGGCGCCGCAGGCCGGGCAGCTGTGCTTCTCGATCGCGACCGTGGCGCCGTGCTCGCTTCCTGCGTCGCGTGTGTCGCTGTCGGCCGGCGATTGTGGGGGCTGGCTGTCCATGACCGTTCCCGCGAGGGGGCTAGTCGGCCAGGTACGCTTCGAGGGCCGAGCGCTTGATGCGGACGCTCGAACCGATCTTCTTGGCCGCGAGCTCGCCCGAATCGATGATCGCCAGCACGTCGGCTTCGGACACGCCCAAGGCCCCGGCCACCTGCTCGGGTGTCATCAGCGACGGAATGGCTGGCACGGCCGGGGTCGGCGGCGTGGCCGCTGCTGCGACACCCGCTGCTGCGGGAGCAGCAGCGGGGGGCCGGCCGAGCAAGCCACCACCCTGCTGCCCCATCATCTGTTGCGCCACTGCCAGGCCGACCGCGAGCTCACTGGCCATGCCGGCCGCGGAGCCCTGCCCGGTCTCGAGACCCTTGCCGAGTTGGAACTTGACGTAGTCGTCGAGGTTGCCGACCGCGGCCATGGACGAGCGTTTGTCGATCGCTTCTTCGACCTCGGGGGGCACCGACACGTTCTCGACGATGAAGCTCTTGATCTCGAGCCCGTACTTGCCGGCCATCGTCGGGTTGATCAGCGGGAGCAACGCGTCGCCGAGCTCGGTGTAGCGCGTGGCGACGTCGAGCACCGGAACCTTGGCGCTGGCCAGGGCGTCGGCAAAGATGCTGACGACCCGCGAGCGCATGGTGTCGGAGAATTCATCGAGCCGGAAGTTGTGGTCGGAGCCTGCGACTTCCTTAAGGAAGAGCTTGGGCTCGACGATCTGGAAGTCGTAGGTGCCGAAAGCCCGGGCACGCACGATGCCGAAATCGTCGTCGCGCATCATGATCGGGTTCGCCGTACCCCATTTGTTGCCGGTGAACAGCCGGGTGTTGAGGTAGTAGACGTCGGTCTTGAACGGCGATTCGAGTCCGTACTTCCAGGACTTCAGGCGGGTGAGGATCGGGATGTTGTCGGTCGTCAGCGTGTGTTTGCCAGGGCCGAAGGTGTCGCCGAACGCACCGAGGTAGACGAATTGCACCGTCTGGGACTCGCGAACGATCAGCTGTGCGCCGTTCTTGATCGCTTTGTCTTCGTCCGGGAAGCGGTAGGAGAGGATGTCGCGGGAGTCGTCGGTCCACTCGATGATCTCGATCAGCTCACCGCGAATAAAATCCAAAATGCTCATGCCAGCGTCCTTTCTGGGGAAGAGGGCCTTGTGGGCAACAGGTCCTCTTGGGAAACGGGGGCTCGCGCGTGGAAAGCCCGCCGGAATCGGGTTTGCCTCAAAGGCTCTTCAAGAGTACGAACGGCGCTCGTCGCGCATTCTAGCTCGTGCGGTCTTACGATTCGGATGGCGGAGAGTCGACCGCTGTCGTCGGTCCGTCCTGGCCCCTGGTCTCAGCCTCTTCAGCGAGCGTCGATACGAGCTGGCAGGTGGCCATGGCCCGGTCGCGCCAGTAGTCGTTGACGACGCCCTGGGCTCGGGAATGGGGAGCCTGACGACGGGCCTCCACAGCGAGCCAGTGGAGCACGCTCGTCGGCTCTTGCGAGATCAGCGATCGCAGAACGAAGGCCCGCTCGCCCATCCGCAAGCCGAGCTCGGACTCGCGTGCACAGCGTGCGAGGTCTTCTCGGACCAGAATCAAGCCGCTGACCGCTGGGGCGAGAAGGCCCTTCAGGAAGGCGTCGGCACCCTCTTCGCTCGGGTGGGCGAGTGGCGGCGCCGCGCGCAGGTGAAGCGGCAGCGGGTCGGTCTGGGATGACACACCCATGGCTTCCTCGAGTGCCTGCCCGAGCAGTTCACCCCAGGCGCGGTAGAAGGCGCGAGCCGGGCGCGTGGCGGTCAGTCGATCCAGGGCGCGCAGCCAGGCCGGCAGCCAGCTGGAGAGGTGCTCCCCGAGAAAGGCTGTGCAGGCATGCTGAGCTTGGCGCGAAGCCGGGCTGGTGGTTAGGGCGTCA
This sequence comes from uncultured bacterium, assembly GCA_937948815.1. Taxonomy (GTDB): domain Bacteria; phylum Acidobacteriota; class Thermoanaerobaculia; order Multivoradales; family J023; genus J023. Next base: position 4,524 of record CALFAM010000140.1, on the reverse strand, counting down.
CCAGGGGCCATGGCACCCTCGGCTTGCTCGCGCAGCGATGCGTAGCCGGCCAGCAGGACCGCGAGATGGTCGGCCTCGGCGGGTACATCCGCACCCAAGGCGCGCCAGAAGCCCGCCACGCGATCCCGTGCCGTGCCGCCCAGCATGCCGTCTTCGCTCAGGTAGACCGAGGCGAACGGATAGAGCTGAAACGCGAAGAGGTCGGTGTGAACCTCATCGGGGGGCAGCTCCCCGAGGTCGAGGGCACGGGCGACGGGGGCGAGCGCCGGCGACGGCGGCTCGATCAAGGCAGCGAGGGCTCGGAAGATCTCCACGCCGCCGACTCTAGCGAAGTTCGCTTCGTGGCGAAGGGCGGTCGCCTGGTGGAAGGTGGGGTGCCGGCGTCGTACGATGCGGCGATGGCTCTTCACCCCGAAGTCGCGCGAATCGACGCCTTGCTCCAGCCACACGCCCAGCTGGCACTGGCCGCGCCCATGCAGCGCTACATGCGGGATCGTTTCGAATTTCTGGGCATCAAGGCGCCTCACCGTCGCGCCCTGCTGCGCGAGCACTGGCGCGCGGAAGGGGTGCCGCCCGTCGAAGATCTACCGGCGATCTGCCGGGGCTTGTGGAGCCTGCCGTATCGAGAAGCCCAGCACGCGGGGATCGATCTCCTGCAGCGGCGTGAACGAGCCTTGACCGCGGATTTCGTTGCGCTGGCCGAAGAGCTGATCTGCGGCAAGGCGTGGTGGGACACGGTCGACGCGCTGGCCAGCCACACGGTCGGCACGCTCTTCGCGCGCTACCCGGCCGCGCGCGACGCGGCGCTGCCGATCTGGCGATGCTCGGACGATCTCTGGCTGCGTCGCACCACGTTGCTCTTCCAGCTCGGCTACAAAGAGCGGACCGACCGGGCGTTGCTGTTCGAGCTCATTCGCGACAACCTGGGCTCGAAAGAATTCTTCATCAACAAGGCGATCGGCTGGGCCTTGCGCGCGCTCTCGAAGGTCGACGCGGATGCGGTTCGGCGTTTTGTCGAGCAGACGGATCTCGTACCCCTGAGCCGGCGAGAAGCACTCAAGTGGCTGGTCGGCCGCGCGCGCGATTCGCGCGCGATCTGACGAGCGCTCGATCGCAGCATGCCTGGCCGGTGGGCTGGGTCGGATCGTGCCGGTGCAACCCGGCCGACGGCCATGCGTAGTTCTTGGAGTCGCAGGGGCGAGCGCAAGCGGCCCACGCGACCCTCAAAACCACTCAGGAGACTGCCCGTGAGATGTTTCGTTGCAGGTGTGTGCTTGGCTCTCGTATCCCTTCCCGCGTTCGCTGCCGACGATGTCGCCGCCCGGCGCGATGCCCTGCATCAGCAGGCAGACACCCTGGCGGCCAACGAAGCGGGGCACTCGGCGAGTGAGCGGCTGACCGCGTTCATCGACCTCTTCTTCGAGTACACCCTGCTGGAGCATCCGGAATTCGCGACCATGCTGGGCATGCCGGGCGATCACGGCCGCTGGACGGACAACTCCCTCGCCGCCGACGCGCGTCGCGATGCCGAGACCGAGCGTGCGCTCGAGATTCTGCGCACCATTCCGCGTGCCGAGCTCGACGGGGCGGACCGGCTGAACTACGACCTGATCGAGGAACAGCTCGTCGATGGCGTGAAGGGCGCGCGGTTCCAGGGTGAGCTCTTGGCGATCAACCAGATGGGTGGGGTTCAGCAGAACGTCGCCCAAATGCTCACCATGATGCCGGCCCAGAGCACTGGGCAGTACGAGAACGTCGCTTCCCGCCTGTGCGCCGCGGATCGCTTGATCGAAAACGATCTGGTCAAGCTGGCGAAAGGGATCGAAGCCGGGGTCACGCCGCCCAAGGTGACACTTCGCGACGTGCCGCAGCAGATCCTGAATCAGCTTGCCGAAGACCCCATGGAGAGTCCGCTGCTCCAAGCGTTCGCCAGCATGCCCGAGAGCGTGCCAGCGGCCGACCAGGAGCGGCTGCGCACGCAGGCAGCCGCCTGCTACCGCGACAAGCTTGCGCCGGGCTTTCGCAAGCTCCACACCTACATGACCGAGACGTACATCCCGGCGGCGCGCGAGTCGATCGGTGTGGTTGCCCTTCCCGAAGGTGAGAGCTGGTACGCCTACAACGTTCGGCAGATGACCACCACCGAGCTGACACCGCAGGAGATCCACGAGATCGGCCTCGCCGAGGTGAAGCGCATCCGCGGCGAGATGGACCGGGTGATCAAGGAGAGCGGCTTCGAAGGTGATTTCGAAGCCTTCACCGACTTCTTGCGCACGGACCCGCAGTTCTACTTCGAAGACGCGGAGTCGCTGCTCGCCGCCTACCGCGACATCTCGAAGCGCGCTGACGCGCAGCTCGTCAAGCTGTTCCGCCACCTGCCGCGCACACCCTACGGTGTCGAGCCGGTGCCGTCGTATGCCGAGAAGTCTCAGACCACGGCCTACTACCAGCCGGGCTCCCTCGACGCGGGCCGCCCGGGCACCTTCTTCGCCAACACCTACGACCTGGCGAGCCGGCCGAAGTGGGAGATGGAAGCGCTCACCCTGCACGAAGCCGTGCCGGGCCATCATCTGCAGATCGCCATCGGCCAGGAACTGGAAGATCAGCCCTGGTTCCGGCGCTTCGGTGGCTATACGGCCTTCATCGAAGGGTGGGGGCTCTATTCCGAGAGCCTCGGCGAGGACATGGGCTTCTACCAGGATCCCTACAGCAAGTTCGGCCAGCTCACCTACGAGATCTGGCGCGCGATCCGCCTGGTGGTCGACACGGGCATGCACGCCCTCGGCTGGAGCCGTCAGCAAGCGATCGACTACTTCAAGGTCAACACCGGCAAGGCCGAGCACGACATCGTGGTCGAGGTCGACCGCTACATCGTCTGGCCCGGACAGGCGCTCGCCTACAAGATCGGTGAGCTCAAGATCAAAGAGCTGCGGGCCTGGGCTGAGACGGAGCTCGGCGAGCAATTCGACGTCCGCGCCTTCCACGACAAGGTGCTCGGCAATGGTGCTCTGCCGTTGAACGTGCTCGAGAAGAACATCCACGAGTGGGCCGCCGAGGTCAAAGAAGGCAAGCCCGAAGTCGCCTCCCCCGGCGCCCGCGGCTAGCCGCCGCGGTCACACAACTGCCATCACCCTACCTTCGCCCGTGGCTGATTGCTGCCGCGGGCGGCTCCTCTTCGAAGGTCGCTTCCGTGGCGGGAGATGGTGGTGAGACGGTGTGGCCGGTCGCTCGGTAAAGCTCGATCATGTCGCTCATCGCCCAGCCTTCCACCATCTTGCCTTCATCGAGGCGATAGATGCGAACGGCGCGCATGTCGAGATTGCCACCCGTGGGCTCGACACCCATGGCCTTGCCGGAATGCGTGCCGCGCAGCCGCAAGCGAACCATCACGCGATCGCCCTCGGCCATCAGATCCTCGACCTCGAAGGACAGGTCGGGGAAGACGAGGCGGCGAAAGCGCTCGGTGTCGGCCACCATGGCCGGCCCCTTCTGCGCGCCTTGCGCATTGTTGTCACGGTAGGCGGCGTCGACGAATGTAGCGGTTTGGTCGTACTCGCCCCGATTGAGCACCGTCTCCACGAAGCGTGACACGACGGCCTTGTTGGTGCTGGCCGTCGAGTTGTCACTGGCCACCTCGTCGTCGGCGTTTAGCAGCGATACGGGTAGGCTCGCTACGAGCAGTAGCGCGAGCGCGGCCAGTCGAAAGGAATGATTCATCACGTGCCTCCTGCGAGCTCAGTCAGACGAAAGAATTTTCGCTGTCCAGGGCGTCTCGTTCTCCGGTTGGACCCGGAGCCGTCGGCAGAAGTTCCTGGGAAGGCGGGTAGATCGCTGTCGCTCACGTGGCGGAGCCCTCACGGCACGACGAGTGACCAGGCTCCGAAATCACCCGACTCGAAGCCGTCGGCGTGAATCATCGACAGTCCTACATCGAACCATTCTTCATCGTAGATGATCGGGAATGTCATGGTGGAGTAGGTCGACCCGGTAATCGCGTGGCCCGGGTTGCCTGTGGCCACCGTGGGTGCCGCACAGCAAGCCGAGCCGGCCCAAACGCTGAAGGTGTTCGGGAATCCATAGGTGTGGGAGAAGCTGCCCCGGTAGGCGCGGGCGGGCTTCCCATTGACGGTCGTGCTGGTCGCGACCAAGGGAAGAGGCGGGAGATCCCCGGCCTGGATGACGGGACCTGCTGCCCAGTCGAGGCCCGTATAGCCCGGGATGCCCAACCTGGCAACCGTCTGGAAGGCATCGGGCGTGTAGAAGATCGTGGTGTCGATGTTGGCCGTCAGGCCTTCCGGGGCGGTCGGCGTGATGCGAAGACCGATAATTTGCTCGGGAAACGCGTGGGTCGCTCTTCTCCCACCACCGGGGTGCTGCTGAGGAGCGTGAGCAGGGTCGTGATGAGAAGAAGCGTGTTCGATTGGATCGGCATGCTTGTCTCCTGGGAGGTTCATGCACAAACGCAAAGCTGGCGCGAGAATCTTGCAAAAAGACCCTCGGTAGGCGCTTCGAGCCGGCGCCTGC
>CALFAM010000139.1 GCA_937948815.1 uncultured bacterium | reverse complement strand
GCCGGCCCAGGCAACGTAGTCCTGAGCATGATGCCAGCTCACGTTGAGCACCGGTTGCGTGTCGACGATGCCCCAGTCTGGGCTGTATGCGTGGGGTAGCCGTGAATGACGGTTGGTGTCGATCTCTGCACCGGAAAGCTTGTACTGCCCCCAGCTGACCTCATGCTTGTCGATGTAGAAGGCGTCCAGCCAGACCTCGTGCGCCGGCCGCTCGTCGGGCTCGCCGTCGTCGTTACCCATGGTGAAGACGCCCGCAGGCACGTAGACCATGACCGAACCGTCCTTCTGCCATAGGTATTCGCCTTCTTGCTCGCCACGAACGAGCCCGTCCGGCATGGCTTCACCATGCCAGCCTTGCCGATCCGCCTGGGCCGAGGCCTGCATCGCGAAGACGAGAAGGCAGGTCGCGAGACAGCATGCATGTTTCCAGGTGGGCATATTGGAACTCCTCGAACGAAGAATGAAGTCGATTGTAACGTGGTCTCTCGAGGGGACATCAGCGCTGGCGCACGACTGGTCGTTGCACTTTCTTAGACGAAAAAAGGCCCGGGCGGTGCGACGCCCGGGCCTTCACACGAGCAGAAGTGGCGGTTAGCTACCGGCCAATGCTGCTGTCGTCACGCCGCCCGCGGTGGACTGGACGCATACCGAGGATGGCATGTCTTCAGCCGGATGGCTGAGCTGCCATTCGCCGCTACCCTGATCGACACGCGCACGGCCGAGGTACTCGCCCGTGCATGCGCCGTCCTGAGCATCGCCGGCAAAGACGCGCACCCACGGTGCGGTATCGCCAGCGGGACGGAGGCCGTTGCGACCCTTGAGCACGAAGGAATTCTCCGTCGTTGCGAGGTCGAGAATGGCCACAGAGTCCGGACCGCCTGAGCGACCATCATCGGTGACGCGAACGATCATCCACAGGCCGAATTCCATGAACGGCTGGCGACGGTCGAGGAACAGGTAGTCACCTGGTGCCGCGATATCGCCGCCGGCGCCGCCCACGTAGTGATGGTTGACCGAGATACCCGGCGCCATCACGTCGTTGTAGATCTGCTCGCTGCCGTCCATGCCCGGCTCCATCAGGTAGCGATGGCCTTCGAGGGTCGGTACGTGGATCTGGTTACCCCAGGGCTGCCCGACGCGGAACACCATGGGCGTCCCGGCCGGTACGGTGACCACGTAGCGCGGATCACCCCAGAGCTCAGATTTGAATACCGAAGCCGGCTGGCTCAAGCGGCCACGCAGATCGAGTGGCTCGTGGGCGTAGCTGAGGCCCGCGAAACGTTCGACCGCAACCGGGTAAGGCATTGCGTTCTGACCGATTCGACGATCCTCGTCGCTGAACAGCGCCACGAACTCACGCGTGACGACGCCATCGGTGAGGATGTCGGCCTGAACGCCGACGCCACCATCCGGCAACGGCTCGGTGGTACCCGGACGGTAGTAGGTGGAGCCCTCTGGCTCGACCACGATGCCGGCGAAGGCACCGCGCTCGATCGAGTCACTGTCGGCCAGATTCATGGCCATGACCAGACCGAGCTCCTTGTCCGCGTAGTACTCGAAGGTCTTCCGCCAGCCGGGCCGGACCGTCGAGTCGAAGTTGTAGCCGAACGCCGAGCCGTACGAGCGCTGCGGATCGAAGAGCAGCTCTCCGACCGACAGGGAGCCCGCGGCACGTCGGGTGTTGCGCAAGGTGATCCGCAGGCAGTCACCCGCGTTGGCACGCATCACGAGGGGCGCGCGCGCGCTTTCCGAGGTCCGGCTGCCCGGGTGGTACGCGACACCGGCGCGATCCGGCACGGTCAGGTCGTTGTAGACGATCTGAATGTCGGAAAGGCCGATCGAGTACTCGCGGACCGGTGCGTCGTCTGGACACACGTTGCCCGGACCATCCTGCAGGGCAGGTGGCCGATCACCGGTAAAGCCGAGGCTCGGGAAACCCTCGCCGCCCGAAGGTGGTGCCCGGTCCGGCAGCGGCTGCAGGCTACCCTGCAGCGTGTCGTGGACCCGGAGCAGGCCCCAGGCGCCGGACTCGAAGTCCTTGCCCAAGGTGCTGTAGTAGAGGTAGTCGCCCGGGTAGCCCGCTGGGCCGCCCGCGCCACCTTCCAGCGACACATCGAATCGCTCCGAAATGCCGATGAACGTGGTGTCGCGCGTGTCGCTCTTGTCGGTGTACCGCTCCATGTTGAAGCGGTGACCGGTGAAGCGAACGCCACCGACTCGCTCGACCAAGCCCACGCCGCGGACCACCACCGGGTCGCCCAAATAGGCGCGGACTTCCTGGGTGTAGGGGTCGCCATGGGTCACCGACGAGAAGCGGTATGCATCGTCTCCGCTGCGCCGGCGCCAGGGCTCGGCACGCAGGTTGATGGTGCCGCCGCCGCGAACGAACGGACCTTCCACCGGGTTGTTGTTGTGCAGGAAGAGCATGAACTCGCGGAACGAGCCGTCGACGCCGAAGGCGACGGGGTTGCCGCCCGCGGCCGGGTCGACACGGATGTCGACCAAGGTGCCGGCACGAACCTCGTCCCCTGTTACCGGATCGTGGTACGTCGATCCCTTCGGCTCCACGACGTGGGCGCCGAAGAGGCCATGATCCCAATCCTTGAACTCCACATGGGTGTGGAAGAAGACCGTCCCGAAGTCGACATCCGAGTACCAGTGATAGCGCACGAACTCGACCCCCACGGCCTCGCCACCACTGTGGTTCTTGGCCAGTGGCTCGTCGAGGGTGATGGTCGTGTCGGTCATCGACGCGATCTTGCGGATCTCCGTACAGCGCATCGGCTGGCCACTTGCGGTCGTGCCGCATACGCCCTCACCCAGGCCGACGCCCAGCCAGATGCCCGGACGCAAGCGATCGGTGTGATTGACCTGCAGGACCGTGTCGCCCGCACTGGCGGCGGTGGTCAGGGTTCGGCCTTCACTCTCGATTGGCCGTACAGACTGCTCATAGGAGAAGCCAGTGATCACACCGTCCGACGCCTGCGTGTCGAACTGAACGAAGTGACTGTGGATGTTCGTCTTCGAGAAGTTGCTGTTCAACGGACTGTCGGGGATCTTGTTGGTGAAGATGATCTCCACACAGTCTCCGACGTTGGAGCGGATCGCCAGGGGCTCCGCCGGCTTCTGGCCGTTCCGAATGGCCAACTCGTCTTCGTTGAGCACGAAGATCTGACCGTTCGGATCCACGTTGTCGCCCGTGACCTGGATCGGCAGCATGACTGACGAAACCGGGTAGAACCGCTTCTCGCTCTCACCAATGTCGACCCCCGGGTGAACGCCGTTGCGTGCGCACAAGCCGTCGTAGCGGCCTTCCTTCATCTCTTCGCCCAGCCACGGTGCGCCGGAGTGGCGAGCCGTGAACGGTGGCCGTTGGCCCTTCTGCGGACGGAAGAGAGGGTAGGTGTAGCGCGCGTTCTTGGGATTGAACAGCACCTCCGGTCGCTCACCCGGCGTCGCTGACACGTAGCCCGCGAAGGCCTCCGTCGATTCGGGCTCGCCCCAGACCTGATAGCTGGCGCCGGAGCCGGTTGTCGTCCAGTTCCACACCGTGGCATCGAACTTGTCGAGCGGCGCGCCTTGTGGCGGAAGGATCTGAGAAACCCACTCGTGCAGGCCGATCTCGGTGTCCGGGTTCGTGAGGTCCGCGTCGGCGACGATCACGCGACCGTCATCGACCACCAAGCCGATTAGCTGACCGGCCGAAACGCCCATCGCTGGTGGCGTGTTGGACGGCGCCTCGGCGTTGGAGAACGGATTGTCCGGCTGGAACAGATCCGGGACCACGGCGAGGGGACGCCCCTCGAGGTTGGTCTCGGCAGTCTGGGTGGTGCCGTAGACGCGCCAGAACGACCACATGCCCGAGATGTAGTGATGACCGATATGGCAGTGGAAGAGGAAGTCACCGACACCCTGCTGGCAGCCACCGGCCCCGCACTCGTGCTCGAGGTTGTAGCTGGTGCCTGGTCCGATCGACTGCGAGTCGAGGTGAATCGACGTCAGATTCGGATCGGGGACCTTGGTCAGGCCCTTCCAGAAGTCGTTGTTCGGATCAGCGTTCGGATTACGGCGCCAGCGATCACCACCACCGTGGAGATGGTGCACGTGGAAGACCTCACTACCACCGTGCATCAGCCGGGTCTTGACACCCTCACCGACGTAGGAGCGTGGGATTGGCGTCGGCGGATCGCCGAAGGGATAGGAGGCGTAGCCGAGCGCCTTGCCGGTCGTCTCGACCTCGAGACGGCGGCGGAACGGTTCACTGCGGTAGTTGAGCGCACGCGCGGCAGGCCGGTAGACCCCGGCGACATCGTCGATCAGCGGGATCGTTTTGTTGTCGCGATCGAGAATGCCGGTGAAGCCTTCGTCGCCGATCTCGTGGTAGAAGATCACGAACTCACGGAAGTTCTTGGCATCCGTGCGACCCGCCATGTTCGGGTCCATGATGATCGCTTCCCAGTTGCTACCTGTGAGTGTGTCCAACTCCTCGCCGGTCTCCACGTCGAGGTAGGTCGCGCCTTGCGGCTCGGCAACGATGGCGCCAAAGAGGCCCATGTTCTGCTGTGCGCGACCCGCGCCGTGGTTGTGGAAGTAGTAGGCGCGCTCGGCGTCGGGGTCGAGTGGGAGCGGGATCTCGTAGGAGACCGTCTCACCGGGTGCGGCCATCGAATCTGGGTTCTCACCAACCGCACTGCCGGCGTTTTCTGCCGAGTGGGGCAGGCCGAGAATGTGCATCGAGGTGGGCATTGTCAGATCGTTGGTCAGGTTGACGCGCAAGCACTCACCGAGGTTGGCGCGCAGGACCAGCGGCTGAATCGGATCCTTGCGAAGACCGAAGGAAACGCGGGCCACGCCCGGTCCGTCCGGGAGGTCACGATCGTCGGCCAGGGCGCTCTCGAACTCGCGGATCGCTGGAACGTTCGCGGCGAGGGCGTACATGTAGCCCTCCTTCACGTGATCGCCCCAACGATTCAGGGTGATGGTCACCTCGATCGCGTGAACGTCGTAGGTCTTGACCGGACCGCCGTCGGTACAGGCGTTGAACGGCTGGCCACCCGGCTGCGCGATGGCGACGCCGGTACCGTCCTCACCCGAACCGCCGAAGCAGAAGAGCGCGACGCCGACTACGCAGAGGGTGCTCCAGCGCAAGGCCGACGAACGGTGGCGGGCCACCAGGCGGCGCGGGGCGAAGCTGGCGGCGAAGCGCTTACGGTTGCCGAGGAACGTCGCCAACAACAGCAGCGGGACCAGTGCGGCGAGCTGAATCAGCGCGTCTCGCACGGTGTTGCGCGCCCGGAAGAGCAGCGCGGCGGCGCTGTCGAGCTCGCCCTCGGCCGAACCGCTGCGGACCGTGCCAAAGGAGCAGAGCTGCTTGGCTTGCTCCACGGTGAGCTCGGAAGTCACCGTCGTGGTACGCACCTCCGCGAGCGAGAGGCCGTAGGTCGTGCCCATCCACTCGTGCGCCATGTCGCGGGTACCCACGACGGGTAGGGCGGCGAGCAAGAACACGAGCGCGACGAGACCGACGCGGCCGAGCAGGCTCGGCATGTCATCCGCGTCGAGGTCGAGGCGCTTGGCCAGGGCGCGACCTGCGACCAGGGCCAGCAGGGCGAGCGGCACGATCAGCGCGACATCGAGCGCGGCGTGGGCGGCCAAGCCAACTGCGTTCCACGCGACCTCAGGATTGAGCAAGGTGTTGAGCAGGTATTCCCAGCCAACAACGGTGGCACCGAGCATGATGGCCAGTAAGGCCCACCGATGCCGAGGTACCGAGGTGCGGTTCGGACCAACCGCTTCGGCCATCTCAGTCTGCATGGTTTCCTCCATCTGTCGAAGACTCCCTCGTCCTCGAGGTGCACCCTCGGGCAGCGCACCCAAACAAGTCGTAAATATGGCTGCGTTGGCGTCGAGCCAATGTAGCCGTAGCGAAGATCTGCTCCGGTTCCCTCACTGAACAACACCCTCGAGCGTTTGCTCTTGGAGCAGATATGTGACCAGGTCAGCGACATCCTGGAGAGACACCAGGCTGCCGTACTCGGGCATGGCGGACGGCTGCTCACAGGGCAGACCGTCGCGGCACACTGGAGCGATGAATTCGTTCGGCTCGAGAATCGAGTCGTAGATGTATTGGGCCGCTGAAGTGCCCTCGATGCGGTCACGCGCCGTCAAGCCGATTGCGGCGAGGTGCGGACCTACGTTGTTCGTTCCTGGCGTCGAAATGGGGCCGTGGCAGGCCACGCAGCCGTAGACCTGCTCGTAGAGCTGTTGGCCATTCTCGGGCTTGCCGATCGGCAGGAGCAGACGGGCATCTCCCGGCAGCGGTGTGGACTGGCCACGCGGCAGCAGGTGAGCGTGCTCAGAAGGCTCGGGGATCGGTAAGTAAACGGCTTCGTCGCCATGCTGCCAGACCGCGCGCAGCCTTCCGTGGGGCTTGCGCGTGTCCAGATCGAAGTGAAGCGTGGTGTTGAAGGTCTGATTGGGGAGCAGATTCGCGTAGCCGGTCTGGGCGCCGATCGGCGGCAACGGCTCACCGATCTCGGGCGTGAGTTGAAACTCTTCGCCGCGAAACTCGCGCGGTTGCGGGCTGCGATTGGTCACCTGGAGCGACAGGGTCACCCGCTGCTTCCCATACTCCGGCATGCCCGGCATCATGGTTGCCGGTTTCTGGAAGTTGTCCCCGTGATCCATCTGGTCGAGGATCCAGCGGGCCTCCAGCAGGCGCATCTCGATACCGTCGACCGTGGCTTCGCGAACCGGCATCTTGCGGCCAGCGTCGATCAGGAGTGCCCAGCCGCCCGCGGCAGCCAGTGCGACCAGGCCGAAAATAATGGTCGCGGTGCGTGCACGTTTGGTCTTGCGGGGCGTGGTCTCGGTCATGACGACCCATCCTCCGAGGCGGGCACGGCCTCCGAGGCGAGTAGGGCCGTCGGATCGACCACCGGAACCTTCAAGACCAGGTCACCGGCTTGCGCGAATTGAAGCGTGAGCTCGATCTGTGGCCGAGCGCCGGCACCGGATTCCGACGCGGTCGCCGCTTCGGCCTCTCGAGGTGCCACCAGCATGAGGTGCTTGCCGCCGGGAGCGAGCGATAGCGCTTGACCTGCGGGCAGGGCGAATCCCTCGGGGAAGGCCTGCATGCGCATCACGCCGTCTTGCTCGAAGCTCTCGTGCATCTCGACCACGGAAGCCGCGGGAGATGAGGCGCCGACCAGATGGTCGTCGGTTTCGCCGTGATTCTCGATCGAAAGATAGATGGCGCCGCTCACCGGCAGAATGATGGCCTTCGGATCGTAGACGCTCAGCGTGCCGATCGCGGCAGCGGATTGGCGGGCGGCCGTCGCCCTTGGCGTCTCGGCAGGCGCCGGTGCTGTGTGTCGCGATGCTTCGGTGGGTTCCGAGCCACAGCCGGCGAGCGTAATCACGGTGACGACCGAAGCCACGATGGTGGCGGTCTGGAAGTGGTTCGCTCGAGCGAGGCGGCTGGGCCCGTTGAACATCATGCGGAGTTGGCCAATAAGTGCTCGACGTCGGGCAGCATCTCGGTGTGTGTCGCGCCAGCGGGGAAGGTCACGCGGAGCTGGCCTTGTGGGTCGATCACGAAAAAAGTTCCCGTGTGGTCGACAAAGTAACGTGTCTCGTCGCCGCCGTCGGGCGGGCGTTGGTAGCGCACGGTGACACCGAATCCGTCTGCGACCTCGTCGAGCTCGTGGGGCTCGAGTCGAACACCAAAGAACCGTTCGTCGAATCCGGGCACATAGCGAGAGAGCTTCTCTACGGAATCGCGATTCGGGTCGACGGAAACGAAGACCACTGCGACATCCTCCGCGCGCTCTCCGAGCGCACTGTAGAGCTGCTTCATCTTGGCGAGCCCGAACGGGCAGACGTCTGGGCAGAAGGTATAGCCGAAGAAGACGATCCGGACCTTGCCGTCGAGTGCGGCGAGATCCATCGGACTGCCGTCCCAGTTGACACCCTGAAGCGCGGGTGCCGGCGTCGGTGGGTCGACACGCGTGCCGCGCCAGGTGTGACTGGACTCACCTGCTCCGCAGCCCACGAGGCTGAGCGCGCCGAGTAGAACGAGTGCCAGATGGTGGGCTCGCCAGCTCATGCGAGAAATCCTCGGCAAGCGACGGCCACGGCACGCGGGAAGCATCCCGCGGCCGGGCGTCGTGGCCCGCAGACCGTGCGGTCGTGCGGGCGTCTTGGTTACGGACAGGTCGTGAACGCCTGGGTGTCGGTCACCGCGTCGGCGTTCATACCCTGCATGTTCTCGTAGGTCCGGACCTCGCTGGTCTCGGTGTCGGTCACGCTCACGGTGAAGCCGACATCCGTCGCACCGGCGAAGAAGACCCAGTACCGGCCGTTGTTGGTGCAACCGTCGATCACCTTGATCAGGAATTCGAGGTTGTCGGGGTTGCGGAAGTAGAAGAGCGCCGAATCATCGGTGCGCAGCTCCTGGGAGGGGAAGGCTGGTGCTTCCGGGAAGTCCGGGAGGTTGAACCAGGTGACGCCGACTTCGAAGCGACCGTCCTGCAGAAGGATGGTTTCGGGGTTACCCGTACCGCCACCATCGGTGGAGAGGGAGCCGCTATTCGGAGCGACGTCGGTCGGCTCGGTGATCGAGCCCATGACGGCGGCGATATTGACGGCGCCATCGGCACCAAACTCGCCGAGCAGCACAAGTGGGATGGTGACGGTCAGGCTGTTGCTCGTGAATGAGATCGCAACGCGGGTGGTAGCGCCCGGATTGGCCACGTCGTCGACCAGCGAGACCGTGCTGTCTTCACCGTCGTAGTCGAAAAGGTCGACGTGGTATTCGTCGCCCATGCCGGTGGTCGGGTTGCCCGTAGTGAGGTCGACGAACGGGACCAGGCCCGTGCTGCCGTCCTGATCGGTATCGATGTCGATCAGGCCGTCGACCGCATTGGGCTGGCCGCTGTCCGGCGCGGAGATCGCGCCGGCGAATGTCACGCCAATTTCGAGGGCGTTGCCGACGATGTTGGCGCTCAGCTCGGTGATGTCGGCTTGCGTTGTGCCGGAGCCGAAGGTGTCACCCGTCGGATCGCCGACCATGGCTTTGGCCACTGGCGCATGGAGATTCTTGGGGAGTGGCAGCTCATCGCGCGACGGACGCTCGAAATCGTGCCACGATTGGGCGGCAACAGCCATCGGAAGCAGTGCTCCGACGGCGACAGCCATGGATGTTTTCCGGGCAAAGGTGAATACGGATCCCTGGGAATGGGTGGAAGTCATCTCCACTCTCCTCATTGGCGGCGTCTATTTGGACGTCGCGGTCAAGTCCGCATCCGAATTGTGAGCAGGACGTGTTCCCCTCCCGCCGACACGGACTGAATCAACCAACGTCCGAGCATAGGCCGTCCGAGTAGACCTCTTACCCTCCACGTCCACCGGATAGCTCGTCCGTTGCCCTACTTTGGCGTGTAGGTTATCACAGGGAGGGGCTGGTATCCAGGGCTGCGGGCGGTGCAGGACCCTGAGAAATGCCTGTTGACACAAGAAGCCTAGCGCTTCGGCACTGGCGACTTGGGCGGGGGAACATCGGGGTTCGAGCCGCGATAAGTCAGGGCGGCTCCGAGATAAAACGTGTGGGGATTCTCCCAACGCCAGCGAGGAATCTCACCCGTCGCACTGGTGACGGTGAGCTGGTAGGCAAAGACGTCCAGTCGATTGATGTAGTAGGCATCCCAGTCGCGTCGGATGCGATCAGGCTCGCCGGGACGGAGGACTACCCGCTGTGGTTTGTCTTGCTCCAGCTCCACGGTTCTGCTGTCTTGGCCGAGTGTGATGGTTACCGTGTTGGTCGGCGCGGGAGTTCGCAGGTCGAAAACCCAGGTCTCTTGCGGCTCGTTTGTCTGAGCCCAGACTTCGACGGTGTCGGCGCCTTGCAGCCAGAGCTCTTCGTCGATCGCCCGCATCTGGTCCTTGCGGCCCAGGAAATAGGCATTGTCGTAAACGACGCCTTGGTGGCCGGGAAGCTCCCGCAACGAGAGCTCGTAGCGGAAGTGTTGGAATGGCTTGTTGCGCGCATGGGCCTGCAGTGTCGGTTGAGAAACCAAACCACCGAGCGGTGCAATGGTCATGGGGCCGAGCAATGCGGCGCCCACCAACCAACTCGTCACGGTGACCCACGAAGGACCGACCCGAGTGACCAGGAAGAGGAAGGCAGGGTACGCCATCACGTAGTAGCGGTTGCCGACGAAGCCACCTCCACCGTGCCAGTTGAACGGAATCAGAACCATAAAGAAGGCGGCGATGCCCACCAGAGACGCGAGCAGCGCCCAGCGAGCGAGGGAGCGTCGCGCGTAGAACACGAAGAGCAGCAGACAGATGCCGGCGAATGGCTGATAGGCCAGCAGTCCGGTATGGCGCCCCAGGAAGAAATAGCCCAGGTCTTCCGTCATCTCGCGCGGCTCGATGTCCGGCGGCCGGAACAACCACCACCAGTCGGCGGTACGCTGCTCGGTCTCTTCGGCTCCGGCCGCTACGTCGCCGGCGATCGCCTCGGCAGCGACTTGAACAGGGAGCTCGCGTGGCTCGATCGGCGGATGGTACGGGTCCGTGATGGTGAATCCCGAGCGGTCGTGGCCGAGATAGGCGGTCGGCTGGCCGATCAGGAGATAGGAGCCGGCAATCGCCAGCAGGCCGGCCACCGTCGCGCCGGTCATCCACATCGCGAGGCCTCGCCAGCGCCCGAGACGGAGCAAGGCAACGACGACTGGCAGGCCGATGAGCACGAGCACCGGCTTGTGGTAGGCCGCCAACGACAGGCAAGCGCCCGAGAGGGCCGGGGCCAGGAAGGACGTCCACGCTGGTGACGTCCGCCACGTCGCCGGCTGTTCTGAGGCCGCCGCTGTCGGTTGTCGCCGGGCCGCCACGTCGAGGCCGAAGAAGAGGCATGCGGAAGCCCCTGCCATCATGAAGAGCTCGGGATGGAGCCAGAAGGCATAAGACAGGGTGGTGCTCCACAGCACGAAGCCGGTGGCGAATAGCGCGGCCGTGGTGTCGTCGTTGTAGCGACGCAGGTGCAGCACGCTCATCCACAGGATCGCG
>CALFAM010000138.1 GCA_937948815.1 uncultured bacterium | reverse complement strand
ACCCGGCCGACGGCCACCAAGAGGGTGTCGACGTCGACCCGTCGCTCGCTTCCTTCCTCGTCCAGGACCAGCGTGGTGACAGCGTCAGTCTGCTCATGATCGCTCTTGCTCGCGCCGCCCTCGACGCGCTTGATCCTGGCTTCGAGCTCCAACCGTACACCGTCGTGAATCAATGCCTGCTGCACGATCTCTGCGGCATCCGTGTCTTCGCGAATCAGCACGTGAGGCGCCATGTCGAAGAGGTGAACCTCGGTGCCGAAACGTGCGAACGTCTGCGCCAACTCGCAGCCGATCGGTCCGGCGCCGATCAGCCCGAGGCGGCGTGGCTTTTCAGTGAGCGTGAAGATGGTCTCGTTGGTCATGTAGCCAGCTTCTTCCAGGCCGGGAATGGGCAAGCGTAGTGGCGACGCACCGCTGGCCACGATCGCGCGGCGAAAGTTGAGCTCGGCCCCCTCGACTTCGATGCGGTCGGGGCTGATGAAGGAAGCGTGGCCGAAAAAGAGGTCGATGCCGAGGCCGGTCAGCCGCTCGGCGCTCTCGGCGCGACTGATCTGGGTCCGCAGCCTGCGCATGCGCTCCATGGCGCGGCCGAAATCGCCGTCACCGCTGACCGTCGGTGCGCCGAAGCGCTCGGCGCCGGTGCGGACCTGATGCCACGCCCGCGCCGCCCGGATCACCGCTTTCGACGGCACACAGCCATAGTTCGTGCAGTCGCCGCCGAGGAGCTTCGACTCGATCATCGCAACCTTGGCGCCGAGACCCGCGGCGCCCACCGCGCTGACCAGGCCGGCGACGCCACCACCGATGACCACCAAGTGGTAGCGGTCTTGGGGTGGGGGGTTGGTGTAGTCGTGCGGATGCAGGTTGGCCAGTAGCGCCTGGTTGTGATGGTCAAAGGGCTCGAGCACCTCTTTGAGCTCGTCCTGAACAGGCGGTACACGGTCGGCGGCGCTCGACATCCTATGACTCTCCTCTGTCCGCCATCGAATCTCGCTGGCAGCTCACAAACGGGGTTCTTGGAACGGATTCGGCCGGCATGGCAGCGGAGGGGTGTTCGGCCGCGCCCTTACCCCCTCGGTCGATGGCGTTGGCCTACGACATTGGGACGCTCGACAGCCCGGTGGTCTTTTTCGTCAGGGTCTTGAGCTCATCGGCAATGGCGAGGGAGCTGCGCACGGCAACGGCAACACGCTCCTGGGCCTCGGGCAAGGTTGCGTGGCGTTCCAGGTACCTACGGCCGAGGTGATGATGGTGGATCTCCTCGGGGTGGATGACCTCTTCGTAGAGCCGCGCGGTCTTGGTGTCGCCCACCGAGCGGCAGAAGGCGATGAACTGCGCGTTTCGGACTTCGGCTACCGCCTCGCATGCGAACGGCCCGGCGGCCACGCGCTCGAGGGTTGTGGGTAACGTCCGCAGGTAGTGGTAGAGCGGGCTGTAGCCTTCCTTGGCGGGATCGAAGTCGGACAGGTCGTCGCCGAGCACCGCGAGTCGCTTGGCGATCAAGTTGTAGTGGCGCATCTCGTCCGAGCACTGCTCGGCGAGCAAGGTCTTGGCGTCGATCTCGGGGGTCGACGGAAGCCAATAAGCCGCGATCTCGCTGGCTTCGAGCTCACTCATCAAGGCCAGGCGCAGCAGCGGGATGACCTCGACCTGGCCGTCCGACTCGGCTTCGAGGGTTTCCGTCTCTCCGAGGCTGCCGAATAGTTCTTTCATCTCGTCGAGAAGGGAAGCGACGAAGGTCTTGGCGTCCACCGGGTTCTCCTTGTGGCTGGCGCGCGCGGCGGCTGAGGCCGGCCGCTCATGGGTTGCCTCGATCATATCGCTGGTCGCCCCTCGATGAGGCATGCGTCTTCGGATCTTCAGCCTGGTGCTGCCCGTGGGCATTCTGCGACGCGCCCGTGAGTCGCGGTATGCTCGGCGCTCCCATGGCAATATCGAAACCAAACGTGCTGATCGCGGGCCTGTGTGCGGCCTTTCTTCTCGAGATTCCGGTTGCCGGGCAGGCGGCGCCTGGCGGTGAAGACCCTGGCTCGGGTCCGGCGCCCACCGGCACCCATGCGCCACCAGGAGCCTTTCATCTCCTGCGCCTGGCCGGGGGCGCGGCCGAAGTTCGCTACACGCCAGGCTCGTTGGACCGTGCCGCCAACGTCCAGAATCGTCTCGAGATCACCGCAAGGACCTACCGCAAGTGGGTCAAGGTGAACATCAATCCATTGGTCTATGTGCTCAGCCGTGAAGGCTGGCAGGACGCAGGCTATCCAGCCGCTTTCGGCTTGCCCCTACGCGTTGGCGACGGTGATCTCGCTGTTCCGGCGCTCGGCGATCCGGAGACGGTGGCCTTGTGGACCGACCTGCTCGAAGGGAACTTGCCGATCGTCGAAGGGTTTCTGTTTCGTGGCACGCACCAGGAAGCTGCCACCATGGTGCTCGCCGACGTGCTGATTCAACGGGCTGCCGGGGAGCTCTTGATCGATGAGCTCGGCATCGACTACGAAGAAGACTGGGTTCGCGAGCTGGCGGTGCACATTGCCACCCAAGCTGCGATGAACCGTATCGAGGCAGGACGCGTCCCCGTACTCGATGCCCTCTATCATTCGATGTCTTCGCGATACGCTCGCGGTACGCAAAGCGCCCGTGACTTCGATGCCGATCTGGATCTGGCCGACTGGCTGTGGTTTCAAGCCCAATTTCATCGTGGCGCCCGCCTGGTACTCGACAAGGCGGATGCCAAGGACGCGGTCCAGGCCCTTCGTGGCATGGCCAAGAAGGGCGGCGGCCAGCTGACCATCGAGATGCTCTTGCGCAAGTGGGAGCCGCTTCAGGACTGGCTCCACGGCACCTTCACGACGGTTTCGCAGCGCGCCAGCCGATAGCGTCGCGGGAAGCAGTTTTGGGCTGGCCGCCAGCTCGTGCCCACGGTCTGCCGGCGCCGCCGGTGGCGAAACCAACGTTCCCCATGAGCCGACCCATTTTCAGGGCTCGACGCAAGAAGCGCCTGCGGTTTCGACGCCCGTAGGTGAAGCGAAGCGGTACGAAGGCTTCGAGCTGCCGAAGGAAGCCGGGTCGCAGATGATCGCGGTGCTGCACGGCAGCGTAGATGATCATGCGACGGCACTGGCTGCGCATCAAGCTCAGCAGGGGTTGCTGACGGCCTCGGTTCGCCGGCAGGTCCGCGAGGCTGACATCGAGAAAGCGAAAGAGCTTGCAGATCAGCCCGTCAAGAGGGCCCCGTTCGAGGTGCTGCGAGAACAGTGTGACGTGCCCGGCGACACGATCTTCTTCGACATCCTGAAGATCGTCGATCAATTGCAGCACGGCGCCGTAGCCGAAGCAGAAGCGGGCATCCGTACGGTCCAGCGTGCCGGTGACCAGGTATCCGTCGGTAAGCACCGAAGCACCGCCCTTGGCCATCGACGCGGCGACGACGGAGGTTTCGGTCACCGATGGTGGCCTCACCGTAGCCTCACTCCTTGGACGGCGCTTCGCGGCGGGGCCATGGCAGGGTTGCATCGTCAGGCTGCGCATCTGACCGCGATGAATCGCCAACAGGCACTGGTAAAGCGCGGGATACCGGGCGCGAGGAAAGTCCTGCTCGATCATTGCCACCAATCGGTACGCCTGCCGTTCGAGGACCGAGCTCGGTTCGAGATCGGTGCCCGTCAGGCGTTCTCCGAAGCGGTCTCCGAAGTGTGCTTTCTCCGTGCCAGAGACGGTGGGATCGTCGAGCCAGTTGTCGGTGACCGGGTAGAGGAGGCTGTAGCCGGCAATGGACGATGAGAGCTGCACGGGGAATGCGAACGTCCGCTGCAGGACATTGGCGATCCAGACGTTGCGCAGGGCCTGGAAGAGGTCCGGCCCGCTGAGCGTGGGGTCGAATTGCCGTGCCACATGGGCGAAGTCGTCGGTGCAGGCGAAGAAGTCGTCTCCCGCGATGAGGTCGAGCTCGCGGGCGGGCATGGCAAGGGCTTCCTCCGCGAACCTACGCAGCAGCGCGCGAAGCTCATGGCTCGCCTCGCCGTGCCGATCCCTGTGCTCGTCTCCCCTGGGCGCTTCCGACGTGGTCGTCAGGCGACGCAGGGCCGGCTCGATTTCGTCGAGCAGGCGGTCCGCCGCGCGCTCCGCCCGTCGCTGCTGATGGCGCGTGAATGGCGTGCCGAGCGACGGCAAGGTCTCGGGCTGCTCGTGCCAGCGCGCCGTCGTGTGTTGCTCGAATGAAGCGAGGTCTTTGGCGAAGTGCCGACTCGGCGCGTCTGCGGACGGCCGGTTGGCCGCGGATGTCTGGGGTGGCAGGGGGTGGGTGTACAGCATGGCGTCGAGCGGGATTCGGGCAGGCGAGCGGTTCTCTTCGCGTCGCCTCCCGTCTACCCGCCCTACGCCATGTACTGACGCCGTGTTACGCCAGCCGGCTGGGTGGTGTCAGCCAGCGACCGCGGCGGTTTCGGTGACCAGGTCGCTCAGGTCGTCCGAACCTTCGTATCGGTAGGGCGCGAAGAGGTCGGTCGCCAGGTAGCGCTCGCCGAAGCTCGGGATGATCACGACGATCAGCTTGCCTTCATTGCCCGGGCGCTGGGCGTACTCGATGGCGGCAAGGACGTTGGCGCCGCTCGAGATGCCGACCAGCAGACCTTCCTCGCGGGCGATCCGACGCGCCATGTCAAAAGCCTGCTCATTCTCGATGGTGATCACGGTGTCGAGGAGATCCTTGGCGAGCACGCCGGGGACGAATCCTGCACCGATCCCTTGAATCTTGTGTGGCCCAGGCTCGCCGCCCGACAACACCGGGCTTGCTGCCGGTTCCACCGCGACCGCTTCGAACCCGGGTTTGCGCGCCTTCAGCACCTGAGCGACGCCCGTGATCGTGCCACCCGTGCCGATGCCGGCGACCAGGGCATCGACCTTGCCTTCCGTGTCGCGCCAGATCTCCTCGGCCGTGGTTTCGCGGTGAATCGCCGGATTGGCTGGATTCTCGAACTGCTGCGGCGTCCAAGCATTCGGAATCTGCTCGGCCAGCTCTTTCGCTTTGGCAATGGCCCCCTTCATCCCCTTGGGACCTTCCGTAAGCACCAGGCGAGCGCCGAAGGCACGCAGCACCGTGCGACGCTCCGGGCTCATGGTCTCGGGCATGGTGAGGACACATTGATAGCCCTTGACCGCGGCAGCGAAGCTCAGCCCGATACCGGTATTGCCACTCGTCGGCTCGACGATGATCGTGCGTCCAGGGGCGATGGTGCCATCCTTTTCCGCGGCTTCGAGCATGGCCAGACCGATGCGGTCCTTGACACTGTTGGCCGGGTTCTGGCTCTCGAGCTTGGCAACAATGGTGGCCGGTACGTCAGCGGTGACGCGGTTGAGGCGGACGAGCGGCGTGTTGCCGATCAAGGCGGTTACATCGGAGGCGATGGTCATGACAGCTCCTGGGTCGAATTCGTTGTCTCGTTCCTCGAGACAGATTGGGTCATGGGACCCTCGGCGTACACGTGCTTCTCATCTTCTGCTCGCGCCAGAGCGACATCCTCAGCGGGAACATCCTTCGCCCCCGACACGATGTGCGTGGGCACGTCGCGCGCGAACAGCCGGCGGGCCAACTCGCCGAGCCCTTCGTCGCCTCGCCGCTCACGTGCCCATGCGTCGAGGAGGGGTTCGAGTCGCGCGACGATCGCGTCTTCGGCGACCTGCTCGGCCCACAGAAAGGCCAGCCGATCCCCGGCCAGCCTTCCGCCAACATAGAGATCATAGTGCCCGGCCTTGCGGCCGACGATCCCGAGATCGGCGGCATAGGGGCGGGCGCAGCCGTTCGGGCAGCCGGTCATTCGCACTGAGATTGTCTCATCGTCGAGGCCTCGCGTGGTGAGGGCATCTTCCAGATGGTCGAGAATCCGGGGAATCGCCCGCTCCGACTCGGCGAGCGCCAGCCCGCAGGTCGGCAGGGCGGGGCATGCCATGGCGAAGCGGCGGACCGGCTTGACCGGCGCGGCGGCGACGCCATAGGCCGCGAGGATCGCTTCGACCGTCTCGACGTCTTTCCGATCGAGATCGGTCAGCAGGATGTTCTGGGTTGGCGTCAGCACGATGCCGGGCTCCAGCGCCCGGACGATTTCGGCGATCGCGGTCTTGCGTCGGGCCTCGAAGACGTCAGCAATGCGCCCATTGGGAATGTGAATGCCGTAGAACACCTTGCCGTCACCCTGCTCGTGTGGGCCGAGCCAATCGTGGTATTCGAGTGGCGCGATCGTCTGCCAGGGCTCGAGTTGGAACGGCAGTAGCGCTTCGACTTCGTCGCGAAAGCGATCGATTCCCCAGTCTTCGACCAGATACTTGATCCGCGCATGCTTGCGATCGGTCCGGTTGCCGTGGTCGCGGAAGACCTTGACGATCGCCTGCACGACGGTGGGTGCCCGTTCGACGGTGGTGAAGCCGAGTGGAGAGGCCAAGCGCGCGAAGGTGTCGGCCTTGCGGTGGGTGAGCCCGAGGCCGCCGCCCACGACGATGTTGACGCCGCGCAGCGTCGGGGGCCCCGTGGTCGGGTCGACCACCGCGATCAGCCCGGTGTCTTGGGTGTAGACATCGACAGAGTTGTCCTCTGGCAGAGCGATCGCGGATTTGAATTTCCGCGGTAGGTAGCGCTCGCCATAGAGCGGCTCGCTGTCACCAGCCCCTGGCGCTTCGCCCGAGGATTCTTTTCGCGTTGCCTCCTGGGTGATGACTTTCTCGCCGTTCAGCCAGATCTCATGGTACGCCCCCGTCCGGGGTGCCAGGGCATCGCTGACCTCGTCGGCCAGGGCTCGCACCGCCTGGTAGGCCGGATCGGTTCGCGGGGCGGGCGGGGCCATGACGTTACGGCCGACATCGCCACAGGCGGCCAGGGTGGTGACGAGGGCGTTGTGCATGCTGGCGACGGTCGCACGCAGACGGTCCTTGACCACGCCATGGAGCTGGAAGGTCTGTCGGGTGGTGATGCGCAGAGACTGTTGAAAGCCCACGGCGCTGGCCAGCTCGTCGAACACCAGGTATTGCGGCGCAGACAGGCGGCCACCGGGAATTCGGCTGCGAATCATGAAGCTGGTCGGGGCCTTGACGCCGGTCTTTCGCGCGACCGATCGGGCGTCGCGGTCTTCTTGCTGATAGATGCCGTGAAACTTGAGCAGTTGTACGTCATCGTGCTCGAAGGCTGGCTGCTCGCTCTCGAGCACGTCGGTGATCGTGCCACGGAGAAAGTGGCTGTGTCGTTTGGCAACTTCGACCTTGGTTTCCTTGCGCGGGGTCGCCTTGCGTGCTTTCACCGCGGACGCTTCCCGTTGCGGACGCGTCCCGGGAGTGGTCTCAGTGTCGCCGCGGGTCGTAGGCCGTTTGGCGGCTGACGGGCTCGCGGGCTCGGCCCCTTCCTCGTGTGGCGTCTTCTCGAGGGCCGTCTTCTCGAGCGTCTGGGGATCAGCGTACATGGTGGCTTCCTTGGGAAAGGGTTTCGCCGGGCAGTCCGGCGGACATGGAGACGGTTTCCGAGGGCGACGCTGCCGCCATGGGGGGCACATCAGATGTCGAGCGAGATGCTGCTTCCGCGACGGCCGCATGGAGGGTCGCGCGCACCCGAACCACCTCGCCAATGACGATCGTCGCGGGTGCGCGAAGCTGTGCGCGTGCCGCGTGCTCCGGCGCCTCGGCCAACGTCGTGATCAAAATCCGCTCGTCGGGCAAGGTACCGCGCTCGATCATCGCGACCGGTGTGTCGGGGCGGCGTCCGGCCGCGATTAGGGTTTCAGCAATGTGTGGCAGCGCCGAAACCCCCATCATCACCACCAAGGTGTCGATGCGGGCGAGCGCCGACCAGTCGTGGCCGTCGGCACCGGGAACTCGGTGGGCGGTCACCACGGCGAAGCTGGCAGCCAATCCGCGGTGGGTGAGGGGAATGTCCGCGCGGGCCGGGACGCCGAACGAGCTCGAGACTGCGGGGACGACCTCATACGGAATGCCGGCCCTCGCAAGGGCTTCGGCTTCTTCGCTGCCGCGTCCGAAGACAAATGGATCACCGCCCTTGAGGCGCACCACGGCGAGTCCTCGCGCAGCGCGATCGATCAAGACTTCCTGGATTGCAGCCTGACTCATCACCGCCAGGCCGGCGGCCTTGCCGACAAAAACGCGTTCCGCGCTCGTTGGTGCCAATGCCAGCATCTCAGGGTGGACCAAACGGTCGTAGACCACGACGTCGGCCGCGGCCAGCAAGCGATGGCCGCGCACGGTGATCAGCTCCGGGTCGCCCGGGCCTGCGCCGACCAAGTAGACATGGCCGGGACGGGCAATTGTGGCACCCCACGGGGCGGAAGGGGACGGTGGGGCGCTCATGCTGAGACCTCCTGCAGGGTCGTGGCGGCGTGGGTTCGTGGGAATGGGTCGTTCGTTTGCGAAACGGTTTTCGTGTGCCCTTGGTGCTCGCCCGGTGCCGCTGGCTCAGGGCTGACATCGAAAATCTCGGACGCGCGCGCTTCCGCGGCACCTTGCTCGTCGTTCTTCAGCAAACGCAAGATGTCGGAATCGATCAGCCGATACCAGAGCTTCTTGCGGGTCGCGAAATCAGGATGCCGCTTCGCCACGGGGCGGCGAAGTCGACCGGCGAGATCCAAGAACCGTGCATGATGCTCACCGATGCGCCGTTCGAGCATTTGGCGCAACCGAACGGCGAGCACCGGCGCCCTGCCGCTGGTTGAGATGGCGATCTGCAGGTGGCCGCGGCGAACGATCGACGGCGCAATAAACGAGCAGTGTGGATTGTCGTCCTGCACGTTGGCGGGAATGCCTCGTTGCTCGGCTTCGGCCCACACGGCGCGATCGATTTCGGGCGAGATGCGTTCGGCGAGCACCAAGAACGCGCCCTCGAGGTCGCCCGGCCGGTAGCCGCGGGCAACGTGCTCGACCTGGCCGCCTGCTACATAGGCGCACAAGGCGTCGTTGGGCTCGGCTGCGATCAGTCGGACACGCGCACCCGCGGCGAGCAAGCCGTCGACCTTCTCCTCAGCAACCTCGCTGCCGCCGATCACCGCGACCAAGCGCTGCCGAAGATCGAGAAAGACTGGGTAGAACTCGGGCATCATGCACCTCCCGTCGAAGCCGCGGTCGTTTCCGTCGGGCTCGGGAGGTGGAGTCCGCACTCTTTGTGACTGCCTGTTTCCCACCACCACCGACCGGCCCGAGCAGACTCACCGATCGTGATGGCGCGGGTGCACGGTGCGCACCCGATCGACGTGAATCCCTGGTCGTACAGGGGGTGGTAGGGCAGTTTGTGGGCTCGGATGTAGTCCCACACTGCCTCTTCGCTCCAGGCGGCGAGGGGCGCCAGCTTGAGAATGCCGCCGTGCGCCTCGTCGCGTGCCAGCACCGGCGTGTCAGCGCGATCGGGGCTCTGGTCGCGGCGTAGCCCCGTGATCCATGCATCGAGGTCGCGCAAGGCGCGATTGAGCGGCTCCACCTTGCGAACCCGGCAGCAGGCCAGACGATCGTCGACCGACTGATAGAAGAGATTGGGGCCACCTCGCTGCATGAGGGCGGCTAGCGATGGCGCGTCGGGGTAGAGCATCTCGACATCGATATCGAAACGCCTGCGTACCTTGTCGATCAACGTGTACGTTTCGGCCGGCAGGCGGCCGGTGTCAATCGTGATTACGCGCAGGTCTGGCGTGATGCGCCGCAGCATGTCGAGCAAGACGATGCCTTCGGCTTGAAAGGCGGTGACCACCGCGAGCCGATTGCCGAAACGGCCGTGCGCCCAGCGCAAGAGCGACTCGGGATCGTGGTCACCGAACGCCTTCTGGTAGCGAGGGAGGTCGTGCGCGTCGATGGTGGATTGCCTGCGCACCGACCGAAGCGCGCTCGGGGAGGTGCCGGGGCGTCCGCGATCTGATGGCACGCCGCCAGGGGCCAGGGCCTTGGTTGCCGATTTGGCAATCGGTGCGGGGCGAGTAGGAAAGGGAACGTTTTCTGCCAGCATCGTCACACCTAGGTTCCGAGTCGTTCGATCATGGCGTCGGGCCTTCCGCAAGGTACACGACACCCACATCGCGTCCAGGACGCGTCAAATAACGGATCGATCAGCGAGACCGATCAGAAAGCAAAGCCAAATGAGTTGGCGTTTTCGAGCGAACCAGGGGCGTGTGCGAGACCGTGGATGCGATCGATCCGAAGATACGAGGGATCCGAACCGTCATCGCGACGGTGATCGAGGCCAGGAGCCGAGAAGGAGTGCTAGGAAACGATCTGCTCGGCCGTGATCACCGTGTCGCCCGGGGGGCGCGGGTGCGACCGCTTGGAGGGGTCACACCCGCTGCATACACGCGCAGGTCTGTGCCTCGGGACGACAACAGCAACAGAGCATGGCGCGGAGCGGGTGTGACATTGACATGAGCATGTTCTCTTTCGAGCTTGTCTCGTGAGTGACCGGTGTCTCGGATCGATGTCGTGGTCGCCGAGTTGCGACCTACGGCGTCTTTCCTTACATCGACAAGTATCAATGCTCGTTTCGGCAATGTCAAGCCTGTCTGCCATCTACGGGCCGAAGTGCGGTTTGAGCTGGACAGATCGACTCTCCCTGCGGACAGATTTGCGAATCGTGCAGGACCGGGCTTGCTACGATGGCGGAAACGTTGGCGACTCGATGGTGGGTTTGATGCGCTGCCGTAGCGGCAGCAAGGAGGTTCTCATGGACGTCACACTCGGCATGCTATGGCTGCCGATCCTGGTCTCGGCAGTCGTCGTGCACATCGCGAGCTTCTTGGTCTGGATGGTGTTTCCGCACCATCGCTCGGACTGGGCCAAGCTGCCGGACGAAGATGCATTTGCCGCCGAAGTCAATCGTCAGGGCCCGCGGATGCCGGGGCAATACTCCATTCCGCATGCGACGAGCGGTGCCGACTGGAAGACCGAGGCATTCCAGGAGAAGATGAAGCGGGGCCCGGTCGGCTTCGTGATCTTCCAGCCGAGTGGGCCGCCACAGATGGGCAAGAGCCTGATTTTGCACTTCGTTCACTGCATCGTCATTGGCGTGTTCGCGGGCTATCTCGGAACCCTGGCCCTGGATGCCGGCGCGCACTATGGCAAGGTCTTCCAGGTCGTCGGAACGGCTGCGATCCTCGGTTGGGGCGGTGCCCTTCCCGTGCAAGCCAACTGGTTCGGCCACAGCTGGTCGAGCACGATCAAGAGCTTGTTCGACGCCGTCTTCTACGGCTTGCTGACCGCTGGCGTCTTTGGCTGGCTCTGGCCCTGAGCCGGTAGCCAGTCGAAGAACCGTTAGCCAGGCAACGCGCTAGACGCCGGCGGCCTGGGCCCTTGCACGATAGGCTCGGTGGATGATGAAACCGATCC
This sequence comes from uncultured bacterium, assembly GCA_937948815.1. Lineage (GTDB taxonomy): Bacteria > Acidobacteriota > Thermoanaerobaculia > Multivoradales > J023 > J023. The sequence goes on along the minus strand of CALFAM010000138.1, from coordinate 2,914 downwards.
TGCACCTTGCTCTCGGCTTGGCGATGGCCATGTCTGGGGCGGCTTCGGCGGCGCCGATCCGTCAGATGGCAATTACCATTGACGACCTGCCGGTCGGTCCGGGGAGCATGCACTCGACGCCGGAGCAGGAGGTGATCACCGAACGGCTGATCGCCACGCTCCTCGAACACGACGTTCCGGCGATCGGCTTCGTCAACGAGGGGAAGCTCGAGGTCGACGGTTCGGTCGACCCGGCACGGCGGGCCTTGCTCGTGCGATGGCTGGATGCCGGTCTCGAGCTCGGCAACCATGGCTATGCGCACCTCGACTTGAACCGCGTCGACCCTGCGGAATGGCAAGCCGACGTGCTGCGCGGCGAGCGTGTGCTGCGGCCCTTGCTGGCCGAGCGGAATCAACGGCCGCGCTACTTCCGTCATCCCTTCCTGCGGACGGGGCGCAGCCTCGAGGTGAAGTCGAGCACGGAGGCGTTCCTCGCCGCCCACGACTACCAGGTGGCACCGGTCACCATCGACAACCAGGAGTGGATCTTTGGCGGTGCCTATGCCAGGGCATCCGACGATCCAGGGCGGCGAGAGCGGCTCGGCGAGACCTACGTGGACTACATGCTGGCCATCGTCGCCTACTACGAGCAGCAGGCGGAGGCGATCGTCGGCGAAGCGATTCCGCACGTGCTGCTGCTGCACGCGTACGCGCTGAATGCCGACTGGCTCGATCCCTTGCTCTCCAAACTGGCAGAACGTGGCTATCGCTTCATCCCGCTCGAAGACGCGCTGGCCCACCCGGTCTATTCGTCGAAGGATGCCTACGTCGGGCGCGTCGGCATTTCCTGGCTGCATCGCTGGGCGCTCGGACGGGGCATGCCGGAGTCGACTTTCGAAGGCGAGCCGACGCTTCCCGGCTGGCTGCAGCAATAGCGCTCCTGCCCGCGGGCGTGACCGAGACGGGGGGCCGGGCGTTCTCGGCCGGCCAGGTGCGGCCGGCCAGGTGCCGGCCAGGTGCCACCCTCTTGTCATCCAGGCAGGTGCGTGCTGGGCATCCGTTCGCGGCTGGACGGTGCCCTTTGGGGGCGTCCCCCTTTGAATAAGTGCCCCCTTTGAATAAGTGCCACCCGACTGTCGTGAGGACCGTCGCGAGTGTGTCGACACCACGGGCGAGTCGTGGCAGGGAAGCCGTCCGTGGGTGTCGGGCCTGCCTAGGGCTCTTCGGGCGGGAGAGATCCTTGCTTCCGCAAGGCTTGATTTAGCGAGTCCAGTCGCTCCATCTGCTTCTCGATCGTCGGTACGCCGTGCGCTGCGCGTTCCTCGGCGGAGACGGCTTGGCGGTCGTACGGCTCCATGGTCCATGGACCGCTGCCGCTGCGCTTGTACTGGGTGCCGAAGATCTGCGGCTTTCCTTGGCGGTGGTCGGCGGTGTGGAGAAGGGCCGCCAGGACCCGTGATGTCCGGTTTCTCGAGGATGTCGCGTTACGAAGGGCATGGACACCGTTCCGGTTGGAACGGCGCGAGACGGAACCCTGTGCAAGGAAGTCGAGGAGGAATCAGATGAAGCTGTGGCCAGGATCGAAGCGAATGTCAGAAGCTCGCCGATGGAGCGTTGGCCGGTGGGTCGTGAGTCGATGGGGCGCAGCGGCTCTCGCGCTCGGCGCGCTCATGGTGGCGAGTGTGGCGGGCGCCACCGAAGTCGATATCGACGGTGAGTGGACCTGGACGTTCCAGGCGGGGCAGCTCGAATGCCGCAAGCTGCCGATGAAGGTCAGCCTCCCGGGCTTCGCCGAGAAGGTGGCGATTCGAACCGATGCCGAGGCGGTGGACGCCGATACCGTCGATGGAGAGGTGATGCTGGTCGACGGTGGTTCGGCGGGGGAACGTCTGCGGCTGCTTCGCGAGGCTGATGCGTCGCGCGACGGGCGACTCGTGCCCGCGTTTGCCGGTTACAAGGACGTTTCGGATCTGCTCGACCAGGGCGACGGTGTGCGTGGCAAGTATGCCTTGGCGGTGCTTTCGCCGACACGGATCGAAGGGCAGCTGGAGGTGAAGGAGGCGCACGTTTCGGGGGACGTCTGCACCATCTCGTGGCCCTTCGTGGTGACCCGATGACGGTCCGTCGATGCCTGGTCGTGCTTCCGGCTTTGGCGCTTCCGTTGGTCTTGAGCGGGTGTGGTGCCGACGCCGGTGCGACACGGGGAGCGACCGCCCAATCCGGTGACGCCGCTGGGGACCAGCACCATTTCGAGATCTCCGGTCACGAGCAGCAGGAGACTGTGCCACGGGTGATGGTGCTCGTCGATCCGGGGGACGGAAGCAGCCTGTTCAGCGACGGCATTCCGCGCTATGAAGTGCGCATGCTTCCCGATCCGCTCGGGAAGGACGACCTGACCGTGTGGATCGCGAACCTTCGCGCCGACTTGACACCCGGCCGACACGCACTGACCAGCTCCGTCGGAGGACCGACGGTGTTGGTCGGCGTGGGGCACGGGCTCGTCAAGGGCTACAACCAGGTCCTCGCCGGCCACCTCGAGCTCGAGGAGATCGGAGAACGCCTGGCGTTTACCTTCGAAGCTGAGCTCAGATCGGAGAGCGCGCTCGATCGCGACCGGCGTGGCAAGGAAGTGACCGTGCGGGGGCGGGTCGTTGCCGCCGCGACACCGCAGTAAGCCGTTTGGATGTGGTCAGTCGACGCGCCGAGATCGTCCCAGTCCACCTTGCCCCTTCGGAGCACCCACGCAGGCGGACAGCGGGCGACATGTGCTGGGGCGAGCCAACCCGATACGTCAGACCACGATGCCGAGGGGCTCACGAACGCGCCAGCCGCCACGGGTGAAGTCGGGGATCTCGATCGGCATGGCGCGGCGGGAGACGGATCGCTCGGAGAGCTCCGTCAGCACGCTCCAGGCCGCGGCGTCGTAGACGTCCAT
>CALFAM010000137.1 GCA_937948815.1 uncultured bacterium | reverse complement strand
TAGGCTCGATCATCAAGGTGCCTACGACGGGGAAGGACATTGTGGGGGCGTGGAAACCGAAGTCCATGAGCCGCTTGGCGACGTCCTCGGCTTCGATGCCGCTGCTCTTCTTGAACGGGCGGAGATCGATGATGAACTCGTGGGCGACACGTCCCTGCTTTCCTTGGTAGAGCACGTCGTAGTGATCACCGAGACGATTCGCCATGTAGTTGGCGTGCAGGATGGCGAGGCGTGTTGCTTGGGTGAGCCCTTCGGCGCCCATCAAGGCGATGTACATCCACGAGATGGGAAGAATGCTGGCACTGCCCCACGGGGCGGCGGAAATCGGACTGATCGCTTTTTCGCCGCCCGTGGCAATGACGGGATGACCCGGTAGGAAAGGAGCCAGGTGGGCCTTGACACCGACTGGGCCCATGCCGGGGCCACCTCCACCGTGCGGGATGCAGAATGTTTTGTGCAGGTTGAGATGGCAGACGTCGGCCCCGTAGTCGCCGGGCCGACAGAGGCCGACCTGCGCGTTCATGTTGGCGCCGTCGAGGTAGACCTGGCCGCCGTGTTCGTGCACGGTGGCACAGACGTCGCGCACGGCTTCCTCGAAGACACCGTGGGTCGAGGGGTAGGTGATCATCAGTGCGGCAAGATTATCGGCGTGGGCTTCGGCTTTGGCCCGAACGTCGTCGAGGTCGACATTGCCGTGGTCGTCACAGGCGACGACCACGACCTTCATGCCGGCCATGACCGCGGAGGCCGGGTTGGTGCCGTGGGCGGACACCGGAATCAGACAGACGTTGCGGTGTACTTCGCCATTGGCCTGATGGAAAGCACGGATCAACATCAGACCGGCGTACTCACCTTGGGCGCCGGCGTTCGGTTGCAACGTGAACGCATCGAAGCCGGTCAGCGTATTCAGCCAGGATTCCAGCTCGTCGAAGAGCTGGCGGTAACCCTGGGCCTGCTCGACCGGGGCAAAGGGGTGCAGACCGCCGATTTCCGGCCAGGTGACGGGGATCATCTCGCTGGTGCCGTTGAGCTTCATGGTGCAGGAACCGAGCGGGATCATCGACGTGGTGAGCGAAAGATCGCGGCTCTCCAGCCGTCGCAAGTAGCGCAGCATCTCGTGTTCGGTGCGATAGGCATGGAAGACGGGATGCTCGAGGAACGACGACGCGCGCGTGTGCTCAGCCGGCAGTGCGTGCTGGTCGTCGGTGCTCAGCTCGGTGGCCAACGCATCGACTTCGAAGCTTGTCTTCTCCCCCGTGATCGCTTGCCACAGCCGGCCGACTTCGGAGCGATCACTTTTCTCGTCGAGGGTGAGGCCGACGGTGGAATCGTCGAGCTTGCGCAGGTTGAAACCGTGCTCCAGGGCGCGGGCCATGACCGTGTCCGCGTCTCCGTGCCGCGCACGGTCGAGCTGGATGCGCAGGGTGTCGAAGGCCACGAGCGTCGGGAGGGTGCACCCCTGGCGACGGAGGCCTTCAGCAAGCACCAGGGTCAGGGTTCGAATTCTGCGGGCGATCTGAGCCAGGCCGTCGGGCCCGTGGTAGACGCCGTACATGGCGGCCATGACCGCTAGAAGCACTTGCGCGGTGCAGATATTCGAGGTCGTCTTCTCGCGCCGAATGTGCTGCTCGCGAGTCTGCATGGCCATGCGCAAGGCGGTCCGCCCACGGCGATCGCGTGACACGCCGATGACGCGCCCGGGTAGCTGGCGTTTCAGCTTCTCGGTGGTCGAGAGGAATGCAGCATGGGGGCCGCCGTAGCCGAACGGCACGCCGAAGCGTTGCGCAGATCCGACCGCGATGTCGGCACCGAGCTCGCCCGGGGGCGTGAGTAAGGTGAGCGCCAGCAGATCCGTTGCCATCACGACGATCACGCCGGCGGCCTTCGCACGCTCGATCAGCGCGCGCCAGTCCGTGATTCCGCCATCGGAAGTCGGGTAGGAGAGCAGGATGCCGCAAAGCTGGCCCTCTGCGAAGGGCGCTTCTTCCGCCGGTCCCTGCTGAAGCGCGATACCGAAGCCGTCGGCACGAGTGGTGAGCACACCGAGGGTCTGGGGATGGCAGCCATCGGCGACGTAGAAGGTGCCGCGCTTCTTGCGGCCCGCCGCGTACGCCATGGCAAGGGCTTCGCCGGCGGCAGTTGCTTCGTCCAGCAGGGACGCACCAGCGACCGGTAGGGCCGTGAGGTCGGCGATCATGGTCTGGAAGTTGAGTAGCGCTTCCAAGCGACCTTGAGAGATCTCGGCCTGATAGGGCGTGTATTGGGTGTACCAGCCGGGGTTCTCGAGGATGTTGCGCTGAATGACTGGCGGCACCAGACAATCGGCGTAGCCCATGCCGATCAGGGATCGTTCGACCCGATTGCGCCCAGCCATGTCGGCGAGGCGCGCCAGCATCTCGGCTTCGCCAGGCGGCCTCGATGATAGGTGTTCGAGCTTCAGAGGCTCTTCGACACGAATGGACGCGGGAACGGCCTCACTGGCGAGTGTCTCGAGATCCTCGCACCCCAGAGCATCCAACATCTCGCGCTGCTCTAGTGGGCTCGAGCCGAGATGTCGGCGGATGAAGGTATCGCTAGGGTCGAGGAGAGACTGATCGAAAGGGTGGCTCATGATCGCGTCGTACGCTCCATTCGTTGGCTCCGGGAAGCTGCCCGGTTCGTGTCGTGAGGCTTGCTAGGGAAGTGGATCGGCGGCTAGTGCCCGCAGCCGGGCGCGGGCGCGCGGCGCAACCCATGGACCGTCGTTGTGAAACAACCGCGCGCCATGGGCATTCGCTGCCCGTTCGAACGCAGCGCGCGCGCTTTCGAGATAGCTGGCTCCGGCACCATTGAGGGCGACACCCAGCCAGTAGTCGACTGTGCCGGCACCAACTCCGGCGGCCTGAGCCGGTGCTTCGATGGATCGTAGCTCGCGCGCCGCGTCCACCCACTCACCAGCATCCAACAATGCCTTGGCTGTATTCAAACGAACCAACCATCGATCGCTGGCCTCGACCCGAGCCGCCAGTAGCGCAAGGTCCACGAAGACCGCTGCTGTCAGAGCGAGCTCATTGTCCTTGTCTGCCGAGGGTGCGAGAACGGCCGGACTGGCGCCGAGCACGAGGCGGACGTCGCGTACGGTACCGGCAGCACCAGGCTGGTTTCCATCGACTACGCCGAGCACCATCGGCTCACCAATTTCGGCGGCTGCAACGCGCTCCAGGACGCTCCGCGTCGAGGAAACGGCGGCGCCGTCTACCGAGCTGATCTGGTCGCCGACCGTGAGGCTGCTGGCTGGGCCGCCTTCGCTGACATGCGCGACGACCGGCCGTCCCTCCGCACCGTCGATGAGCTGAACGCCGAGCCAAGGGCGCCGCAAGGCCAGCGACTTGTTGAACGCCATGGCCAGCCCGTCCAGCGCGGATGGGTTGTCGAGCGCAATGCGGATCCGGTCGGGCGTCGGCGGTGCCGAGGGCGGAGCCCAGATCATCAACTCGGCATGGGTCGCGAGCAAGTCGTCGGAGAGAATGGGGAGGATGTAGACCATCGCCGGGTAGGCCTTGGCGATCTCACGTTGAACCTGTCGCCAGTCCATGTCTGCGGGACGCTCGCGCAGGGCCGAAGCGTCGAGCCCAAGCGTCGCGAGTGCTGCCTCTGCGTCGTGCTCGATGGCGGTGAAGCGGCCCTTGTCGAAGGTCGCGACGAGCCGACGGGCGAGCGAAGCTCCGGCCTCGCGGTCGCCTCCCAGCACGCCGAGCAAGCCCAGGCCAGGCTTCAGCTCGACGTCGATCTCGATCGTTTGGCGATCCGCGATCCGCAGGTTGCGGGCGAACATCTGCGCCGGGCCCTCTTCGATCAACAGGCGGTGCTCACCCGGCTCGACGTCGAGGCGGCCGTTCTGGTCTCGCCGCTCGACCGATCTGGTTTGGCCATCGATCGTCAGTGTGGCATTGGCCGGCAGGCCGCGCAGCAGGAGCGTCCCGCGCTCGCGTTCGAGCACCACGGGCGGGATCTCGTAGTCGATGGCGTCGAACATCGAGAGGTTGGCACGGTACGGTCGGTACCCGGGGTGCCGGATCTCGAGCTGATGCTGGCCGAGGGGCAGCTCACCGAGTGCGAATTGGGCGGAGAACTCCTCGCGCAAGAAGCGCGCAGCGGCGCCAGCCGGCACGAAGTCGGGCTCTGCAGTCCCTTGGGTGGCGCCGTGGGGCACACCGTTGATGTAGATGGTTGCGCCGCTCGGTCGGGTGTTGAGGCGAAGGACGGGGGCGACGCGCTCGAGCAGCAGCTCGATCTCCACCGTATCGCCAGCTTCGACTTCGATCTCACTGACGAAGGGCGCGAAGCCGATGCGTTGGGCGACGATCCGCTGGGGACCCGCCAGTGCGGCCATCGGTCCTGCCAGTGGATCGACACGGTGACCGTCGATCCGCAGCTCGAGGTCCGGCGGGTCGACGATCGACGCGGCGACGAAGCCAAGCAGCCGGGTGCGCAGATCATCGAAACGGGCAACCAGCTTGGGCGAGCTGAGCGCGCGGTCGAGATCGCGCGCCGGACGGATGCGGATTGCACGCTCGAGATCCGCGTCCACCCCTTCGTCCTCACCGAGGTTGAGCTGAGCGGTGGCCCGAAGGACGAGCGCGCGGGCGAGCAGATCCTTGGCCTCGTCGTCTGGATGGCCGAAGGTGGTCATCGGCTCCAGACGCGCGATCACCTGGCTCAGCAATGGAATCGCGGCCGGCTGATCGATGGAATTGAAACGGGCCTCTGCTGACGCGAATTGATCTGCCGTTTCGGCATCGACTGGCGACGGCTCGCCGAGGGGCACCAGGGCCATTTCCGGGTCGGCCAGCTCTTCACTCGCCACGGTCTGGCCAACGACATTCTCGGGAATGGTTTCGTTCCCGGACTGTGCGCCGAGCGGGCCGCTTGCGAGCCCGACTCCAACGAACCAGAGGGCGATGGCGCATGGCGCCGCGATGGAACGTGCTGCTGCCGACCAACCCTGGCCCAGTGGGGCTCCGACGAGACTCGAGCCGCGCGCAGGGCGGCGCTGATGTGGCATGGGCTGACGCTTGTCGTGAGGAAAGATCATTCGAGCACCACCAATGCGCCGAGCTTGGGATCCGCGATGGTGACGCGCCCCTCGCCATCCACCGTGACGCCGGACGGCGCGCGTAGCTCGCTGCCATCGGCGAGTGTCGGGCCGATCGAAGCGACTCGGTTGGCCACATCGTCGTAGATGTCGAGGCGTCGATTTCCGCGATCGAGCACGAAGACCCATCCGAGGTCGTCGGTCGCGATCGCCACCGGCCGTTTCCAATCGCCGGCGAGGAGGAAACCGGGCTCGGGGGTCCGGTCGACACCGATGCGTCGCACCTGGTTGGCGTTTCGGTCGAGGGCGTAGACCCGGCCCTGCGCGTCGGTGGACAGATCGACGAATTGTTCCTTGGCATCACCCATCAGGATGGCGCCGAGGCGTGGCACCGTGTACCGCAGAACGCCGGACTCGCCGCGAGCCGTGACGAAGCGATCGCCCAGCGCGCCGCGCACGGCAGCGGTCATGCCCTTGAGCGGGCCCTTGCCCTTGCCCGGCTCGGTGAGCTGGGCACTGCGGCCGCCGAAGGGCTGCACCCACGTTTCGCCGCTCGCCAGCGTTGGCTGGTCGCTGTCCCACCACGGTGCGGCAGCGTCGCGGACCGTGCTGCGGGCCAGAACGCGACCGTCCGGTGCCAGCACGGCCACGGTCGGAGAGCCTTCGTCGACCACCAACAGGCGACCGTCAGCATGGGCGGCAACGCCTGCCGGTGACTGCAATGCCTGCGCCGTCGACACACGTCGCTGGTTCGTAAAGGCTTTGCCGGTGGCGATCGGGCGAATGATGCGACGATGAATCAAGGCGAGAAGCCGCCGCTCGGCGTCGTGCGGTCGGTCTTCGATTTCGATCGGAGCCGTGCTTGGCGACGCGGCCGTCTCTTCGGTGTTTGCCGGGCTTGCCGCCGCTTGGTCGACCGTGCGCTGGAGGATTTCGACCGCCGGTAGCCAGGTCCCGCGATCGATCAACAGGCGGGCCAAGGCCATTCGCGCGGGGCTCGAAGCGCGACCGGGCGGTTCGTCCTCGATGATGGTGATGAACGCGGCCTCGGCTGCAGCATCGTCCCCCAAAAGGCGGCTGATGCGTCCTTCCAGCAGGCGCGCTCCGGCGCGTGCCGGAAGGTCGGGGTAGGCGCTGGGGCCGAAAAGCAGGGGCACCCGTCGCACGGTGGCCCGCGCATCTTCGAGCTCGGCGGACGTCCGCGCGACGGCAAGCTGAATCTCGCCGCGGGCGAGAAAGCCAGCAGCAGCTTCAGGGCTACGTCCGTAGTCGCCGATCAAACGGTCGAGGGCAAAATCGGTCTTGGCTGGTTCGCGCGCCGATCGATGGAGGTTGGCCGTCCGGAGCAGCGCTGCCGGCGCCAAAACGTCGCGCGGAAACTGCTCGAGCAGCAACGCATAGGTGTCGACCGCGGCCTGGCGATCATCGGCCTCGAGCCGCTGGGCTTCGCGGAAGAGCCGCTGGGCGGCAGCATCCTGAGCCTGGGCGGTAGCGGCGGCGAGGGTCGCGAGTCCCCAAAGAGACGCGGCGACCGAGAGCATGTAGGTGCGGTTCACGATAGGTGTTGGGTTGGAGTCGGTGAGCAGCAGGAATGGGCGAATCGCCGTGGCGATCCGGTTCGCCATGTGCGAGGCATTTGAAGGGACGCGGCTCGACGGAACGTTAGATCGAGCCCTGGTGTCATGCTCACCGTCGCGCAGTCTTCGGCTCCCTTCACTCGGCAGTAGTCTGCCGCAAGATGCCCGCTGTCGCAAGCCGGCAGCATCGGCCCGCCCCAGCGGGCCGAGAACCGGACGCTCACCTACGGCGGCGTACCGAAGATGCGCTGGCCATCGCGGCTGATTCGGGTCTCGATGCGTCGCTGGCTGCCATCGGGCCAGGTGTAGACGAAGACATGCTGGCCAGCGACCACCTCGAGGTCGAGCGGCGGTGCATCGGGAAGCGCGCGTCCGTCCACCGCGACCGTGCAATTTCCCGGCTGTGCAGCGACCAGAATGCGCACCGTCGACGGTGCGCGCAAGGCTGTGCGTTCGTCTGCTTCGAGGTTGAGTGGGAACGTCCGGGTAAGGAACACCTCTGGCGCCGACAGCTCGATGGCGTGCTGGCCGGCTGCGAGGGCGATCTCGTGGCGGCTGGCGGCAGGGTAGCGCCGGCTGCCGACGCGCACGGCCACGGGATAGTCGGCGGCAATGGCCACGGTGCCCCGGGCGCCGGCACTGCGAAGGGGAAAGTGCAGCGTACGGCTGGCCCGCTGGGCGGCGGTGAGCTCGTCGAGTGTGAAACGCCAGCCTGCGGTCTCGTGGTCTGCGAGTTGCAGGGTGAGCCGATGGCGCTGGCCGCTGGCAAAGGCAAGCTCGGTGGGCGTTGTGGCGCCCGTCTCCGTGCCGTCGACCCAAACACTGGCGCCCGTCGGCTCCGACGTGATGCGCAAGGTCATGCTCGCGTCGGCTGCTGGGTTGGCGATGGCGCTCGTGTTGGCGTCGGCCGCCGGATCTCGCTCCGACGCCAAGGCTTGCGGCGCTGTCCCTCCTGCGACCGCCTCGTCGGCACGGTGCTCGCCCTCTGTGCTTCCTTCGTCGGATCGACCATCGCCTCCGCGCGCGCGCTCCGGGGTTCCGGCGGCATCGGGACGCACACCAGCGGTCGTGTCGGCAATCGACGGTTCCGAGACCGCAGCTTCCGGAGACGAGGTGGGCCGTAGCATCCAGGCGAGCAGGATGAGGACGACGGATCCGACGGCTGTCAGGGCGAGCAGCGGCCGGCGTCGATCCGCGCCCTTCGCCGACCGGTAGCGGTTGTCGGCAGCAGTGGATGGTGGCTGGAGCTTGGCCGGCGAGGAGCTTGACGGCGTGGGCGCCCCGGGTGTCGCAGCCTCTGGATCTGTCTCTGGGTCTGTCTCTGGGGTTGTCCCTGGGGTTGTCCCTGGGGTTGCCTCGTGGGCTGCTCGAGGGGCTGCTTGCCGTATGGCCGAATCGGTTGGCAGGGTCACGGGCTGCGTGACGGCTTCGTCGAAGCGATTCGCGGGCAGGGTTGCTGCGTTGAGGTTCGCCCGGGGTGGGCGTCCGGCGAGCCCTTCGCCCACGGCGTCGACCAGCTCACGACACGAGGCATAGCGCGCGGCCGGGTCTTGGTTCAATCCGCGCAGAAGCGCCTGATCGAGGGTGGTGGGCAGCCCGGACAAACAGTGGCTGGGTGGCTTCGGCTTCTGATGCAAGAGCTGGTAGATGACTTCGGACATGCTGTCGCCCTTGTAGGGCGGCAGCCCGACCAGCATTTGGTAGAGCAGCACGGCGAGCGCAAACTGGTCCGAGCGTCCATCGATCGGCCGGCCGCGGACCTGCTCCGGTGACATGTAGCCGGGGGTGCCGACCACCGTGGCGGGCTGGCTGATATCGGCGCCGAGCAGCTTGGCAATGCCGAAGTCCGTGAGCTTCACCCGGTCATCACCCGTGACCAAGATGTTCGCCGGCTTGACGTCGCGGTGCAGGACTCCTTGTTGATGGGCGTGGTCGAGACCGTCGGCGACCTGGCCGGCAAAGGATAGCGACTGGTCGTGCACGGGGCGTGGCGTGCGTTTGAGAAGCGCTGCCAGGCTCTCACCCGCGACGAGCTCCATGGCGATGAAGTACGAGCCTGTCTCCTGGCCGACGTCATAGATGGTGACGATGTTCGGGTGCGAGAGCGCGCCTGCGCTTCGGAACTCGTGGACGAAACGGCCGTACTGCTGGTCGACCTCTTCGGCGTCGCCGGTCGGATCGACCAAGATCTCCTTGATCGCCACGCGTCTGCCGATGACCGGGTCTTGGGCCAGGTAGACGGTTCCCATTCCGCCGCGACCGAGGGCCGAGATCAGCTCGAAGCGTCCCAGGCTGCGACCCATGTTCACGGCCGACCGCCTGAGTCCCGACGCTGCATCGCCCGTCCCCCGCAACCGACCGAACCCATTGTTGGCAAACCCATGGCGGCGGCAGCCTACCGCAGGACTCGCGCGAGGCTACCGGCAATGTCCGGTGGTGAGACAGCAAGGCCCGGCGGTGAGGCGGGTCACAGCGTGCCAGTGCCTGGCGAGGATGGCGGCACCGGGTGATTGTTGGGGGCACCAAGATTCTGGTACGGTGCTTCATCGATACCAATTCGTTCTTCGCCATCCATCTTCGCCGGTAGACCCCGGGCGCGCGTGCGCACCGTGGCATTGGGTAATCAGGTGGAGCTTGGCGGAGGTGTTGCGGCGAGGGCGTGCATTGGGGGTGCGCCAAGGATGGAATGGGGGCCTGATGGATTTGGCGAGTGGATGGTTCGGTGGAGCGGGCTGAGCTGGAGAGGCCGGCCGGGTCCGTGGGCGACGAGGGTGCGATCCGCATTCTCCTGGTGGTGGATCCGAGGAAGTCCGCGCGTGCCGTGCTCCGACCGCCGGCCGTGATCTGCGGGGTTCCTAGCCAGGTAATGGTCGCCGACTCCGTGGGCGCGGCACGAGACCAGCTCACGCACGGTCGGTTCGATCTGGTGCTGAGCTGGTTCCGGCTGACGGACGGTTCGGTGCTCGACCTCTTGGCCTCTTCGGCGACCGCTCCGACCGCTGCACTGGTGCCGGCCGAAGACGAGCCGTCGGCAGCACGCGCCGTGCGTGCGGGCGCCATCGCCGTGGTGCGCGTCGCCGCGGGCGAACCTTCACTACGCCTCCCGCAGTCGCTGCTTTCCCGTGTTCGGCGTCGTGCGCGTACGACCCGCCGCGCGAGCCTGATGCAGCAGGCGGTCGAATGCATCAACGACGGTGTCTACATTACCGACCTCGGCGGGAAGCTCCAATACGTCAATCAGAGCCTGCGCGAGGCGTATGGCTATGGCGACGCCGATCTCCTCGGACGTCCGGTTTCGACGCTGTGGTCGGACGAGGGACACCATGAGCTGGCGCCCCACAACGCATCGTTGCATCCCGACGGAGAGCGCGGAGAGTGCGTCCACCGGCATCGCGATGGAACGTGTTTTCCGGTCCAGCTTTCGCGCTCGCTGATCTGTGACCAGGAGGGCCGCGCCGAGGCTGTGATCGGCACGGTGCGTGACATCACGGATCGCAAGCTGGCCTCCGAACGCCTCAGCCAGGCCGCGCTGCACGACGCGCTCACCCAACTCCCCAACCGGGTCTTGTTCATGGATCGGCTGGCCCATGCCGTTCGCCGCGCGCGTCGTGACAGCAGTGGTTTCGGCGTGGTCTTCCTGGATCTGGACCGCTTCAAGCGCGTCAATGACGACCTCGGCCACGCAACCGGCGATCAGGTCCTGCGGGTGGTCGCCCGTCGGGTGAATGCCGGCCTGCGGGAAGGCGATACGGTCGCCCGCCTCGGTGGTGATGAGTTCGCGATGCTGCTCGAGGAGCTGGAGAGCGTCGGCGAGGCGCAGCGAATCGTCGAGCGGACCATGCGGGCCTTGGCCCGGCCGATTTTCGCGGCCGGTGGCGAGCTGAACGTCGAAGCCAGCCTCGGCATTGCTTTTGTCTCGGCGGCCCTGGCAGTGGAGGCCTCGCCGGAAGCTCTCTTGCGTGACGCTGACATCGCCATGTACCGCGCCAAGGCGCTGCAGGGCACACGCGCCGTGGTTTTCGAGGCGTCGATGAAAGGACGGGTGGAAACGACGACCGACTTCGGCCAGGAGATTACTGCGGCGCTCGCCGAGCAGCAACTCACCCTGCACTACCAACCGATTTACGATCTACCTCAAGGCGTCCTCTGCGGATTCGAAGCCTTGATTCGCTGGCGCCATCCAACGCGCGGCATGCTCTATCCGGCCGATTTCCTGCCTGCTGCCGCCGACCATGGCCTGTCGATTCCGATCGGCCGCTGGGTGTTCCAGCAGGCGATGGTCCAGCTCGGCCGCTGGCGCCAGATCAGCCGCAGCCCGCTGACCATGACCGTCAATGTCGATGATGCGCTGGTACAGAGCAACGAGCTGGTTGCGATGGTCAACGAGGCCCTGCGCGCCGCGGGAGTACCGGGCAACGGCCTGCTCTTGGACATCTCGGAAGGCGCGATGGTGCTCGACAGTCCACGCGCTGCGGCCACGCTGGAGCAGCTGCATCGGGCTTCTGTTCGCTTTGCCATCGACGATTTCGGTGCCAGCGCGAGCTCCATCGAGCGCCTTCACCGCCTGCCGATCGACACCTTGAAGATCGATCGCTCGCTGATTGCACGCGTCGGGCTCGACGTGCGCGAGTTGCGCGTGGTCCGCACCATTGTCGCGCTCGCTCGCCAGCTCGAGCTGTCCGTTTCCGCCGAGGGAATCGAGACCGTCGAGCAGCTCGGCCTGCTGCGTACGGTCGGCTGTGATCGCGGCCAGGGCCACCTCTTCAGCTTGGCGCTCGAGGTTCCCGAGGCCACGCGACTGCTCGATCGCGGCACACCTACCTGGCCACGATTCATCGTCCAACCGACCTGAGCAGCGGGCGGGCCAGCGTTGTCGAGCATGGGTTCGCGCCATGCTTTTGCGATCGTCATGAACGGAGTGTGAAGAAGGCATCGACGGCTCGGGTGCGGTCGCGTATACTACGCCGCCGCTGCGCTCTGCGCGGTGCACAATTCCCCGGTAGCTTTGTGGAGCTTGCTTCGTGAAGCCAATCTCCAGGACTCAAAGGCTAGACCGGATCCAACTGTCAGAAATGCGCGCAAACTCGGGCAAGCCGCCCTTGTCTGGCGTAGAAGCGTAGGAGCGATGATGAGTCGAGGTATTCCGAAGACCGCCGAGCACGTCTCAGCAGGTCATCCTGACAAGTTCTGTGACCAAGTGGCGGACCGTTACCTCGACGAGGTGCTGAAGCTGACCGGCGACAACCTCGATCATCGGCGTGGCCTGCGGACCGCCATCGAGTGCCTGGCCAAGGACAACTTGCTGGTGATCACCGGCGAGGTCAAGCTCCAGCCCGAGGTGCGGATGGCGATCGATCCCGTGGCCTTGGCCCGCGAGGTCTGGCAGGACATCGGCTATCCGTGCGACGACGGAGTCGAGAACCTGACCGTGGTCGATCACATCCGCAGCCAGTCGGCCGACATTGCCCTCGGCACCGACGTCGGCGGCGCGGGTGACCAGGGCATCATGGTTGGCTACGCCACGGACGAGAACGACGAGATGATGCCGCGGGAGTACTCGCTGGCCCGCAAGCTGATCACCACACTTCGCGAGCACCAGCTTTCCGGTCACTTGCCTTGGCTTCGCGCTGACTGCAAGACGCAGGTCTCGCTCGATGCCGACGGCGAGGTCGCGAGTGTGATCGTGGCGGCGCAGCATGCAGAAGACATCGCGCACGACGATCTGGTCGAAGCGGTCTACCGCGAGGTAGTGGTGCCGGTGTGCGGCGAGCTGCCGCGCGAGCGGGTCAAGATCAATGGCACGGGGCGCTTCACCATCGGCGGACCGACCGGTGATGCAGGTGTCGTCGGCCGCAAGATCGTGGTCGACGCCTACGGCCCGCGCGTGTCGGTGGGCGGTGGCGCGTACTCGGGCAAGGATGCTTCCAAGGTCGACCGCAGCGCCGCCTACATGTGTCGGCACATTGCCAAGACCATCGTGTCCCGCGGCGACGCCAAAGAGTGCACGGTCAAGCTGGCCTACGGCATCGGCCTGCACCAGCCTGAGATGGTCAGCGCGGTCACCGAGACGGGCACGGATCTCTCGGCTTGGGTGCGCGAGGCCTTCCCGGACCTGTCGCCCACGGGCATCATTGATCACCTCGGCATGCTGAATCCCGAGGGCTGGTCGTACTACCAGTCGGCCGCGCATGGTCACTACGGCCGCGACATCTTCCCCTGGGAGCGTGTCGCGGACGTCTGATCCGTTCGCTCGCATGGGCATGGACGATCCGACGATTCGGCCGCCGGAAGGCGGCGCGGAACAGGTTGGTGGCGCGCCGAACGGCGTGCTGCCCCCGGGTCAGGTCGAAACCCGCAAATTTCCGGTGGTGGGGGAGCGCCAACCACCACCGGAAGCCCTGGCTCTCGAATCTTGGCGCTTGACGGTCGGCGGCCTGGTCGACCACCCCTTCGAGCTCACCTACGAGCAGGTTCTCGCGTTGCCCCAGGAAGAGCTGGTGGCCGATATCCACTGCGTGACTGGGTGGACTCACTTCGGCATGCGCCTCGGGGGCACCCGGATCACGACCCTCCTCGAGCGGGCGAGCGTTCAGCCGGAAGCTCGCTTCGTGCGCTTCATCGCCTACTCGCCTCGCGACCACGACACCAGCTTGGCGCTCGACCTGGTGCGTCGCGACACCTGGCTGATCCACAGCCGAGACGGTGAGCCGCTCGCACCCGAGCACGGCTTCCCCTTGCGCACGGTCACACCGTCGCGCTACTTCTTCAAGAGCATCAAGTGGCTGCGCGGCATCGAGCTGCTCGCCGCGGATCAGCGGGGCTTTTGGGAGCGGGAGTCGAGCTACCACGACCTCGGCGATCCGTGGGCGGGCGACCAGCGCTTCCACTCAGGATCGGTCCCGCCGGAGCGTCTGGAACGTTTCCGGGCGGCGACCTCCTACAAGCACCTTCGGGGCATCAGGAAGATCCTGATCGGCGTCGACCTGCGTGATTGGCAGCCGGCGACGCGGGATCTCGGCGACCTCTTCCTCAAGCGCTGCGATCTGCGTGGCGCCAAGCTGGCCGGCTGCGACCTTCGCGGCGCCAACCTCTCGCTCAGCAGCCTCCGCGGCGCGGATCTCCGCGGCGCACGTCTCGCCGGTGCCGATCTCGAGGGCGCCGACTTCGTGGGGGCCGACCTCACCGGTGCCGACCTCACCGACACGGCGTTGTCCGCGACCCGCTTCTGCGAGACCCGCGACGATGGCGCAGTCGACGGTGCCACGGTGAGCGGCATGCGCTGGGAGCGCGCCCACGGCGTACTCGAGACGCAAGAAGCCTACCTCCGGCAGCACGCAGCCCCGCACGCCACCGACTGACCCTTCTCGCCCCTTCCGTTGACTGCCTGGTGCATCCCGGCGGGCCCGATCCGGAAAGCGACTCGGGATCACGCAGAGATTTTTCTTCGTTCGTGATCACGATTCGCGTGCGTCGGCGCGTCTAGCTGCAACAGGCGCAGCATGCGATCCGCCAATCACGGATCCGCTGGCGAGACGTGGGGTCCCGCCAGATCACCTGCTGCGCCAGCTTGCAGGAGGAAGAAGGATGTTCCAGACCCAGAAGACCGCACCGCTCGGGCTCGCGATGGCGAAGGGGATGCGTTGGGGCCTCGTGGCCGTGCTGCTCGCCGCGTTGACGCCTGTACGAGCCATCCACGCGCAGGAGACGGGCGGCCCCGCCGGCAAGGACATCTCCCAAGCCTGGGGTGGCCCGATCGCCGCGACCGAGCAACCCAGTGCCGAGGAGATCGTTCGCGCGATGTACGCACGGGCGCAAGGCTTGCTCGAAGGCTCGGGTCACAAGGTCGCGATCGAGCTGTCAGGATTCGAGAACGTCCACGAGTCGAGCTTCGAATCGGTTCGATGGGATGCGCTGGCCACGCGGCCGGCGCGTCGT
>CALFAM010000136.1 GCA_937948815.1 uncultured bacterium | reverse complement strand
CACGCCTCGCCACGCTCTGGCATCTCGACCCCTGGTGGGCACTCACCGACCCACGCTACGCCGGCCATCCCTTGGTGCCCGCGCTCAAGGCCACGAACCTCTCTGGCTACGACGACCGCTGGCAAGATGCCTGGTTCGACCGCCACCTGGGGCGTATTCGGCTGCTCCAGCAGGGCAAGGACGAGCAAGCAGCCACCAAACGGTTCACGCCTGCGCTCCTCACGGGCGCACAGCGTGAGCGTGCCCGCCGCCAGGCTGACGATGCGGCGCGCCAACGAGCCGTGGTGGCCACCCGTGGCAACTGGCGCCTCCGCCCGTTCTGGCAACGAGCCAGTGCCTAGCCAGTAGAGCTCCGGCTCGGCGGCGCGCCTACTCCGGAGGCGGCGAAGGACAGAGGGCCCGGCGAGCGCGGCGCTCGCGGGTGGCGGCATGCCGGGCCGCGGCGACGTGCTCACGGAGCATGCGTTGGCGGCTGGGGGTGAATTGCTGCCATGCCCGGGCCGCAGCAGCGTCTTTCAGCAGCAACGCTTCCAACTCCGCGGGCAATGCATCACTGGCCCTGCGCATCGTGATCGAAACGGAGTCGCCGACTTTGCAGCCAGTCCGTGCGCAGTCCTTCTGGGTGATGTTGAAGAACCAACGATCAGCATCCCACCGCTTGACCGTTCGCCGCGCGACCGCGACATCATCCAAGGTCACCTCGACGAGGGTGGTTCCCGTCAGGCTCCATGGTGCGAGCGCCAGGCTCGGTATGACGACGAAACGCGGTAGGTCGTCTTGTTTGCGTGCGATCGTCGCGTTGACGGTGATCGAGTCATTTGCAGGCTCGGTTACGGTCATCGTTCGTTTGCGCTCCTGATCGCATTCGCGCGACGTCAGTAAAGAAGAATGGCCGTCAGTTTCTCGGCTTCGTCGCGGATGACCGGCAGAATGGCGGTGAGCATCTCGGAAGCCGGCACGCGACCCGCTTGCACGCCGACGTTCATCGCCGCCACCACCTGACGGTTCGGTCCATGAATGGGAACCGCGATGGAGCGAAGACCGAGCTCGAGCTCCTGATCGACCAGAGCGTATCCTTGCTCGCGGGCGGCCGTAAGGGTCCGACCGAGCATCTTGGCATCGGTAATGGTGTGCTCGGTCAAGGCAACGAGCTTCGTACGCACCAGATAGTCGCGCAAATCGGCAGGCGGCAAGTGGGCGAGAAGCACCCGCCCCAGTGACGTGCAGTAGGCCGGCAAGCGGCTGCCGATGCCCAGCGTCACCGACATGATTCGTCGCGTCGCCGACCGGGCCACGTACATGGCCTGGTCACCCTCGAGAACCGCCAGCGAGCACGATTCGTTCACGCGCTGGCTCACCGCTTCCAAGAATGGCTGGGCCTTGACTGGAATCGAGCTCGACGAGAGGTAAGACTGTCCGAGGGTCAGAATCTTGGGCTCGAGCTGAAAGACACGACGGTCACGGCTCACGTAGCCCATCTCTTCGAGCGTGAACAAACAGCGACGGACCACGGCCCTCGAGAGTCCGGTGCGCTCACTGATCTCTGCCATCGACAGACCCGTTGCAGCGTCTCGAAATGCTCGAATGACTTCCAGGCCACGTGCCAAAGAAGTCATGAAGTTGGGGTCACCCGTCCGAAACAGAAACGACTTTCTGGTATCTACATCCACACGCTTCTCCCCTTGCACCCCGCAGCCACCGCTACTGGATGCCCATCGATCTTGCAAGGCTCATCACGTTGGCGCGTTCATCGATCGTCGTGTCTCGGCCAGGCGAGGCACGACCCCTGCGTCCCGTACCGCTTCGGGCAAGGGCCGCGAGTACCTTCTGTCCCGCCTCATGGCTGGCGCGCTCGCACGCGGTTTCGCCAACAAGCAACCGAAGCCGACCGTCAGCACGCGTAGACTCCGAAAGACTCGTTCGAGGCAGTACCCACTTGGCGTTCGATGACAAGCTCGCATGCTTCGATTTCACCGCAGATGGCCATCCATCCACCGCCATCTACGGCCCAATCGAAGTCACACGATTTCTCTACGCGGCCCGAGAGGAGATGGACGGCTTCCTCTTCGACGACGCCAAAGAGTTACAGCCAGGCGACATCGACGGCCGGCTCCGGAAGCCCCCCCCACAGTGCGCCATACACTAGCCGGGAACGGCCTAGGCCCATCCCTTGGACCTCGAGACGAAGCAACCATGTCTTCCCAACCCGTGAGACCGTCATGAGCTCCATGCAGCCCCCGAATCTTCTGCGTGAGGATTCGCGCCCCTCTTTTTTCCGGTGGCCAACGCTCCCGCTCTTGGCCTCGAGCCGCCGGTCAACCGCCACGGCACCGCCCTTCGGACCTGGGTGCGCGCGCTGGCCGGCATGCAGAAAGAAGCCCTGGTACTCAACGGCGCGACCGGCCGCACCTGGCGGCTGGTGAGCGATGAGGGCCCCTACCTGGCCGGCTGGGACGTGGGCCCCTGCCCGCTGTCGTTCCTGACCACCGGTATGGTCGCTTCCTACCTGGGCGAGATCCGCGCGCTGGCGACCCGGCGTGCCATCCTTTTTCGCGACATTCGGCTTACCCTCGACAACCGCTACACGATGGACGGATCGCTGCTCCGTGGCACCATGCGCGGCGGCGCCCTCGATCCGGAGCTGCATGTCGAGATCGACGCGAACGCTGACGAAGCCACGCTTCGACAGCTCGTCACCCAAGCGATGGGCAGCTCGACCCTTCATGGCTTGATGCGCGGCGTACACACCAGCCTCTTCGCCCTGACCCACAACGGACGCGCCATCCCCGTCGGCAGGGTCGCGCCCTTAGCCACCACACCGCCAGCGGATTTCGGCGACGGCTTCGCCAGAGTCACTGCCACCGCCGGCTGGGGGCCCGGGCGTGGGACCGCGCTCGATCACGCCGAGGCGGTGATTCGCAAGACCGTGCAAGGCGCACGTATCGAAGGCATCGCGCACGGTGTGGGCTCGAGCCTGCAAGACCGCCAGCGCCGCCAGCTCCACGTACGCGGCACGTGCACCCAGCGCGCGGATGGCGTCATGGAGATCGAGCAGACGCTCGTCAAACCGATCGGTTCGACCTTTCGCTATCTCTGCGACGAGAGGCCACCGTGCCACGATGACGACGAAGCGCTTCGCGCCAGACGCCCCATCCTGGCGCCTGACGCAGCCACCTACATCGCGGCTGGCATTGGCTTTTGTTTCATGACCCAGCTCGGACGTTTTGCGACCATCCAGAAGAAGCCGATCGACGCCTACCGAATCGTGCAGGATGCCCATTTCTCACGCGGCGCGTGGGCCGCCGCCGAGGCCCATTCTGGAGCAGCCGATCCAATCGAAACCCACGTCTTTCTATCCACTGATCACGATGACGGCTACGCCCGCATGGCACTCGACACGGGTGAGCAGACCTGCTTCCTCCACGCCTTCTGTCGAACCGAGCTGCAGACCCGCCTGTACATGGGCGCGCCGCGTCCGCTCCCTTCGACGAGCCGTCCCAGCGCCCAGCCTACCCGGAGGTGAGCACGGCTGCGCAATGTGATCAAGAACGACAAACAAACGACTTCACACGCGCAAATCTCGTCCCGTCGCCTTGCCCACCCGCCCCGAACCGATAAAGTCACCCGCCATGGACATCGACCCCGGTTTCTCGACCCGCGAGAGCCGCCAGATCTTCGGCCAGGCTGCGCGCTTGCGGCGTTTGCTCGAGACCGAGGCGGCACTTGCCTTGGCTTCTTCCGAAGTCAACCT
Organism: uncultured bacterium; assembly: GCA_937948815.1. Classification (GTDB taxonomy): domain Bacteria; phylum Acidobacteriota; class Thermoanaerobaculia; order Multivoradales; family J023; genus J023. The sequence goes on along the minus strand of CALFAM010000136.1, from coordinate 11,032 downwards.
GGTTCCCCGCTCCGCCGCGGACATCATCGCGCGGGTCTGCGAGCAAGAAGCCTTCGACGCCGAGACCATTTTCGCCAATGGCTGGCGTGCGGGCACACCGCTGATCCCGCTGGTCGCCGAGCTTCGCCAGCGCGTTGGTCCGCAAGCAGCGGGTTTCGTCCACCTTGGGGCAACCAGCCAGGACATCCTTGACACGGGTGCCATGCTCCAGACGCGCACCGGTCTGGCGGTGGCGCAGCGGAATCTCCTCGGCATCGCAGACACCCTCGCTCGGTTGGTCACCAGCCACCGTGCCACCGCGATGGTCGGCCGTACCTTGATGCAGCCCGCGGGAGGGACCACGTTCGGTTCCAAGGCTGCCGGTTGGCTCGACGCGATCCTCGTCAACATCGAGCGCGTGCGCACCGTCACGGGCGAGCTTCCCGTGCAGCTCGGCGGCTTGATCGGCGACCGCGAGACCCTCTCCGGAAACGGCCAGACCATTGCCGAGTCGATGGCGCTGCGCCTCGGTCTCGCATTACCGCAACGAAGCTGGCACACGCGCCGCGAACCGGTAGCCGACGCGGCCCATGCCATGGCCGCCGCCACCCGCACGGTCGCCAAGATCGCCAACGATCTCATTCTCTTGGCGCAGGCCGAAGTCGGCGAAGTCGCCATGCGTGCCGGTGGATCGTCTTCCCGATCCGAAAAACGCAACCCGATCGACGCCGTCCGCACGCGGGCGGCCGCGCAGCTCGCCCTGGCTCAAACCGCCGCCCTGCTCACCCTGCCCCCCTATGAGCACGAGCGCGCCGCGGGCGCCTGGCAAGCCGAGTGGGCCCTCGTGCCCATCCTCTTCCATGCAGCCCTGGCTGCCTTCGAAGGCCTCACCGAGGCCCTTACATCGCTTCGTGTCGACACCCAGCAGATGGCGTCGAACCTGAGCACGAAGTCTTTCCCCGAGCATACGCCCACCGATCGCGAGCGCATGATCGACCAGGTGCTCGCCGCATACGAGCGGCTCGTCTCCTGACTTCGATCCAATTTCGCCAGCACCTGCCCCAAAGATGATCTCGGATTTCGAACGCAGACGATGAAAGCCGCTGACCTCGATCGCATCGAGTCGACGCTGCGGATCGAGCTTCCGGAGGCGTACCGCTCTGCAATGTTGCGGTTTTCCGTCCCGGCTTGTGTCGGCAATACCGACACCTATCTCTGGGACGACGCCGACCGCTTGATCAGCGAGAATCTGGCGCTTCGGGACGGCAGCGACGGCAATGTGAAGCCCTGGCCACCGCGCTTCTACTGCCTCGGACGTGCCGGCGGTGGCGATGTCTATGCGATCGATCTCGAGAGCCCGGACCATGCGGTCTGGTGGGTCGACCACAGCCATCTGGACAACCCGAGCAGCGCTGCAACCGGGGACACCTTCACAGCATGGCACGATCGGCTCGTCGCCGACATCCGCGCTGACCTGGACGGCGATGGCATCGATCCCGATGGCAGTCCCGAGGCGCGATCGCGGGCCGAAGCCGAAAACAGCCGCGGCGGCTGTATGGTCCTTCTGCTCGTGCTCTTCCTCGCCGTCGTCGTCGCGCTCTTGATCCGCCTCTTCGGCTGGGCATGACGGTCGATCGCGGGCCACCCTTCGTCGCGAGCCGGAACTCGCGGCGCCGTGCGCTATAGTTCACCCATCGTACGATCATGGATCTGGCTCACGAAAGCCGGCAATGACAGCCGGGAATGACAGCCGGCAACGGGCGGCAGGATCGCGGGCATTGCACCGACAGCTCGGTGCTACGACTCGCAGTCCTGCCGTGACCATTTGCCTGTCGAAAGGGGAACGTCGATGAATCCGCTCGCTCGAAACATCCTCGCCACGGTCGCCGGCCTGGCGGTCGGCAGCGTTGTCAACATGGCACTGGTCACCGTGGGTCCCCACGTGATCCCACTTCCCGAAGGCGCCGACGTCTCGACCATGGAAGGGCTGCGCGACAGCATGAAGCTGTTCACGCCGGTGAACTTTCTCCCCCCCTTCCTCGCCCACGCCCTCGGAACCCTGGTCGGCGCCTTCCTCGCCGCCAAGCTCGCGGCCAGCCATCCCATGCGCTGCGCATTGTTCGTGGGCGCGTTCTTCTTGATTGGCGGCATCGCAGCCGCCAACATGCTCGGCGGCCCCATGTGGTTCAACATCACCGACCTCGTGCTGGCCTACATCCCCATGGGCCTGCTCGGTGGCTTCCTCGCCCGCGGACGGTCAGAGGCCTAGCAGCCCGGGTACTGCGACCGACCCAGCCCGTGACGCGCCCGGCAGGCGCGTGCTGGGCGACCTCCCTCGGAGGATCAGGAGGCAGTTCCGAGCTGCCAACGCTCCGCGCACGGGCGTTTGAATGGTACGATTCAGCACGGCACCGCACTCCCTCAGTCGGTGCCAGATTGCATGTATACCGCCCTTATCCTCTTCTCCCTCCTCGCCATCACGGTCTCGTTCCTGTGCTCGATGTGGGAGGCCGTGCTGCTGAGCATCACGCCGGCCTTTGCGCAGATCAAGCTCGAGGAAGGGTCGCGTACTGGCCGACGGCTACAGGCCTTCAAGGAGAACGTCGACCGACCGCTGGCGGCGATCCTGACGCTCAACACCATTGCCCATACGGTCGGCGCGATCGGCGTCGGCGAGCAAGCAGGAAAGATCTGGGCCGAGACCAACCCGCTGGTCACCGGCATCGTCGTACCCGTGGTGATGACGCTGGCCATCCTGATCCTGTCCGAGATCATTCCCAAGACCCTCGGCGCCAACTTCTGGCGCGAGCTGGTGCCCTTCACCGTCGCGTCGCTGACGACGATCATCACCCTGCTCCTGCCGTTGGTGTGGGTGAGTCAGCAGATCACGCGGGTTCTCAAGCGCGACAAGGAGAAGAGCGTCTTCTCTCGCTCGGACTTCCTGGCCATGGCCGAGATCGGTGCCAAGCAAGGGGTCTTCGAGCAGCGAGAGTCGGAAATCATCGCCAACCTCTTGGGCTTCGACAGCGTGCGTGTCGAGGACGTGATGACGCCACGTACGGCGGTTATCGCGGCCCCCCAGACCCTGACCGTTCAGGAGCTGTTCGACCGCCACGAAGAGCTGCGGATGTCGCGAATTCCGATCTACGAGGATGATCACGTCGACCACGTCACCGGCTACATTCTCAAAGACCAGGTGCTCGAGAAGCTGGTCGCCGGAGAAGGCGAGACCTTGCTCACCGAGCTGCGGCGCCCGATCCTGGCGGTCGAAGCCTCGGTGCCGATTCCGAGCCTCTTCCGACGCTTTCTCGAGGAGCGCGACCACATCGCGCTGGTCAGTGACAAATTCGGCGGCATGGCTGGCATCGCCACCATGGAAGACGTGATCGAGACGCTTCTCGGCACCGAGATCGTCGACGAAACCGATGCGGCTGCCGATTTGCGGGAGATGGCCCGCCAGAGCTGGCGGCGCCGCGCCCGGAGGCTCGGGCTGATCGACGAACCGAGCGCGGCCAACGAGTCGAAGCGCCAGCACGACACGGCATCCGCGGCAGGAAGCGCCGAGGGCCGCGAGGCAGCCGAAGAGCAAGCTGCCAGCGAACGGATCAGCCGCTAGCAACAAGCCCAGCATCGGATCGGGCGATTCAGGCGAAGTCCTGAATACCATGACGTGTCCGATGAATCCCTGCCGCCGAGTCCGAGGCGGCCCATGAACGATCTGCTCGAGGTGACCCGCCGCGGCCTCTACGCCCCGGCAGGAGATTTCTTCGTCGACCCCGCACGCCCCGTGCCGTTGGCGGTGGTGACCCACGCCCACATGGACCATGCGCGGCCCGGCTGCGCGTGCTACCTCGCACCCACAGGATCGTTGCCTTTCCTGCGGCGCAGGCTGGGCGACGAGGCGGCGATCGTCGCGTTGGAAGAGGGCCAAGAAACGCAGCTGGGCGCGCTGACCTTGTCTTTCCACCCGGCCGGTCACGTGCGCGGCTCGGCGCAGGTACGCATCGCTTCGGCGACTCAGGTGTGGGTCGTCTCGGGCGACTACAAGCGCGCCCCCGATCCCACCGCGGCACCGTTCGAGCCCGTGGCTGCCGATGTCTTCGTCACCGAAGCGACCTTCGCGCTGCCGATCTACCGCTGGCCCGATACGGCGGAGATCGTCGCCGAAATCGTGGCCTGGTGGCGCGAGGCCAAGGAAGCGGGACGGGCCGCGGTCTTGTTCTGCTACGCCTTCGGCAAGGCACAGCGTCTGCTTGCCGAGCTCGGCCGATTTGCTGGGCAAGGCCCGACCGAGTGCGGACCCTTCGGCCACTTGCCTGGGCCGGTTTGGCTGCACGGCGCCATGCTCACCTTGACCGAGGCCTACCGGGAAGACGGCGTGCACATGGTCGATACGCGCGCGGTGTCGGATGCCCCGAAAGGACAAGACTGGTCCGGCGCCCTGGTGCTGGCACCTCCCTCCGCCCGCGCCACGACCTGGATGCGCCGCTTCGGCCGCGCGACCACGGCCTTCGCTTCAGGCTGGATGCTGATGCGTGGTCGCCGCCGCTGGCGTGGGGTCGACCGCGGCTTCGTACTCTCTGACCACGCCGACTGGCCCGAGTTGCTCGCCACCATTGCCGACACTGGCGCCCGGCGTGTGCTTACCACGCATGGCTTTGCCGAGCCCCTGGCCCGCTACCTTCGCGAGACCGGCATCGAGGCGTCGGCCATCCAGACCCGGCCGGGAGATGTTCGTCAGGCGGACGACGGAGATGCCCCATGAAGGCCTTCGCCCTCCTCTACGAGCGCCTCGACGCCACCCAATCGACCCGTGCCAAAGTCGATGCCATCGCCGCCTACCTGACGGCGGCACCACCGGCCGACGCGGCATGGGCGGTGTATTTTCTCTCCGGGAGACGCCTCAAACGAACGGTGCCGCCCGCGCGCCTTCGGCAGTGGGGCCAAGAAACGAGCGGCCTCCCCACCTGGTTGTTCGAGACGTGTTACCACGCGGTCGGTGACCTGGCCGAGACCGTCGCCCTGCTCGCGACATCAGCTGCGTTGCCGGATGACGCCCACAGCCTCGCCAGCTTCATCGAGGCCGAGCTTCTGCCCCTCGCCCGTGGTGACGAAGCCACGCAGGAACAAGCCGTCAAGGGCTGGTGGCAGCGACTCGACCCGCGGCAGACCTTCTTGGTCAACAAGATGCTCACCGGTGCCTTGCGGGTCGGCGTGGCGCGCGGCCTGACCGCCCGAGCGGTCTCCCGCGTCGCGGGGGTGGACACGGCCGTGGTTGCTCAACGCCTGATGGGCCCGTGGCAACCCAGCGCGGCATTCTTCCGCCAATTGATCGGCGACGAAGCGCCCGAGGAACAGCTCGGCCGTCCCTATCCGTTCTTTCTCGCCTCCCCACTCACCTCGCCGCCCGCGGAGCTCGGCGCACAGGCCGATTGGCAGGTGGAATGGAAATGGGACGGCATCCGCGCCCAGCTTCTCCGCCGAGGCGGCCGCACCTACATCTGGTCGCGCGGGGAGGAGCTCGTCACGGACCGCTTCCCCGAGCTTCTGGACCTCGCCAGCGCCGTGCCCGACGGAACCGTGCTGGACGGCGAGATCCTGGCCTGGCGCGACGATCAGCCGCTGCCGTTTTCGGCGCTCCAGACGCGCATCGGCCGGCGCAATGTCACCGCCAAGGTGCTGCGCGAGGCCCCCGTCCGCTTCATGGCGTACGACCTATTGGAAGCCGATGGCGTCGACCGGCGTGCCGAACCGCTGTCCGAACGCCGGCACCGTCTCGAGGCGTTGGCCGTCGTACGAGATGGCCTGCTGGCGGTCTCCCCGACAGTCGAAGCCGAATCCTGGGACGCGCTTGCCGCGTTGCGCGCGTCCGCCCGCGCGCGCGGTGTCGAAGGCTTCATGCTCAAACGACGCACCGCGGCCTACGGAACCGGGCGAAGACGGGGTGACTGGTGGAAGTGGAAGGTCGACCCGCTGACCGCCGACGCCGTCATGATCTATGCCCAGGCGGGGCACGGTCGGCGGGCCTCGCTGTTCACCGACTATACGTTCGCGATCTGGGACGGCGACGTCCTGGTGCCCTTCGCCAAGGCCTACTCGGGACTCGACAACGGCGAAATTCGCGAGCTCGACCGTTGGGTCCGTGCGCACACCCGCGAGCGTTTCGGGCCCGTGCGCTCGGTCGACCCCGAGCAGGTTTTCGAGATCGCCTTCGAAGCCATCCGTCCATCCAAGCGCCACAAATCCGGCATCGCGGTCCGCTTCCCCCGCATTCTGCGCTGGCGGCGTGACAAGCGGCCTGCCGACGCCGACCGCATCGAGACGGTGCGCGCCTTGCTCTCCCCGAACGCCATCTGACGGTGAGCGCTCTGAGACCGCGAGGCACGGAAGGCCCTGTTACCCGCACCTCTCGACGTGCATAATGGCATCGCAACCAGCCTGCAGCACAGCGTATTCACTCTCGCGGAGACGGAGGCGATGGTTCAAAATTTGTTGAGCTGGATCGGCAATCACAAGATCGCGTCGGCTGCGCTTGCCGCGCTCCTCGGCGTGTTCGCGCTCTTCATCGTTCTCTCGGCCGAAGATCAGTCCGTGCGCCCCGAAGCGGACCTCAGCCGCGTCGGCCCGACAGCGGGCACCGTCGTGCTGCGCGACGTGGTCATCGTGGGCAACAACTGGGATGGCACGGCCGACGTCTTCGATCCGGAGACGTTCGAAGTGGTCAAACGGTTCGACGTGGTGCCGGACTTCGCAGAGCGCATGGAAGAGGTCAACCAGAGCCGCGTTCGGCGCCTCTTCTTCCGCCTCATTCGACACCTGATCGGTGAGGGACACAACCAGCTCGTTGACGACATGTTCACGTCGCACGACGGGCGCTTCGTCTATGTCTCCCGCCCGAGCTTCGCCGATGTCGTGGCGATCGACGCGCTCACCGGTGCGCTGGTCTGGCGGACCAAGATCGAAGGGCAACGGGCCGACCACTCGGCGATCTCGCCGGATGGCAAGATCTTCCTGGTCTCCGCTTCCACGGCCGGCAAAGTCCAGGCGATCGACACTGCCACGGGTGAAATCGTCGGCGCCTTCGACTCCGGTGACCAGCCGCACGAGTCCAACTATTCACGAGACGGCAAGCGGATTTACCACGCGAGCATCGGCAAGGTGTACGTGCCGACGACCTCTGGGCTCTTCGACTGGCTGAAGGGCGAGCGTGTCTTTCTGATCGTCGACGCCGAAACCTATGAAGTGATTCGCAAGGTCGACATGCGCGAGCGGATCGAAGCGGCTGGCTTCACCATCCATGATGCCGCGGTCCGCCCGATGGCGATCACGCCCGACGAGCGTTTCGTCTACCTGCAGATCTCCTTCTTCCACGGCTTCTTCGAATACGACGTCGAGCAAGATCGCGTCACGCGCAAGGCGGATCTACCGATTCCCGAGGATGTCGCGAGGCTCGACTACAGCGACTACCAGCTCAACTCGGCCCACCACGGCATCGCGATCAACGAGGCCGGCACCAAGCTCTGCGTCGCCGGCACCATGTCCGCCTACGCCGCGATCGTCGACCGAGAGACCTTCGCGCACACCCTCGTTCCGGTCGGCCCCAAGCCCTATTGGTCGACCGAGAGCGCGAACGGACGGCACTGTTACGTTTCGGTCAGCGAAGAGGACCGGGTCGCGGTCATCTCGTGGGACGAAGCGCGGGAGGTCGCGAGCGTGCCGGTCGGCGATCATCCACAGCGCGTGCGGACCGGCAAGATGCTGCTCCCCCCGGCCCCGGCGCCTCTGCCTCACGACCCATCGTCCGACGACCCCAACGCTGCGCGGTAGCGCCCCGGTGGGCGCCCTACGAGACGGGTGAAGTCACGAACGAAGTGAGCCTGGTCGAAGTAGCCGAGGGCACCCGCGAGGGAGGCGAGGTCGACGTCCTCACCGGCTTCCAATTGCTCCACGGCCTCGTGCATCCGGTAGCGCTGCAAGACCCACTTGGGTGACACACCGACACGTCGCGCGAACAGCCGCTGCAGCGCGCGTACCGACAGTCCGAAAGCCTCCCCGACCGCTTCGACACGCGACCAGCCGGGATGCGCCGCGATCGCCTCGACAATGCAGCGCGCCAGCCGGGCGTCCTCGTCGAGCCGCGGACAGTGCCGAGCGACGAACGCCTCGGCAGACGCCACGAGCACGTCCTCGTCATCCGTCGCCAGCATGTCCTGCTCGTAGCGCCGTCCGCCGTCACCCCACACGTCCCCGAGCAAGGTGCCGCGGGGCGACAGGTCGGCGGGCGGGCAGGATCGGAAGGCCCCGGGCCAGAACTTGATACCGACCGCACGCCCCTCGCCCGCCAGCTCCTTGACGAACTTGCCCGTGCTGATGCCAAAGGCTCCCGAGTTTCCTCGTTCCACCACCACATGGATGCACGGATGCGGCAAGACCTCCTGACGATGGGGTGGCAAGCCGGTGAGATCCCAACGGGTGATCCAATAGCTGTCGACGATCTCCACGAGCCCGGGCGACGGTGCCACGCGCCGGAGCGTGAAGCGCTCGGGCGCGCCGTCACCGTGGAGGATTCCCCGAGCGCGTGGCAGTGACATCAGCTGGCGGGCGCGGCGAGGCGGCGGCGTTCACGTGTCGTCATCGAAAGTCCCGTGGAGGGTCAGATCGTACTGGCTCGCGTGCGCGGAAGCGAATCGACCGCGGCCGCGAAACGCGCGAAGCCTTCCGGAACCAGCACCCTCGACGACCGTCAGGCTCATGGTGGCCACGCCGTTCTCGAAGGTTCCTTCGTGATGCAGGGCAAAGCTACCCTCGCGGCCGTTCACGGTCCCCACGATGCGCTCCATGCCGACGAATCGCGCCCCACCGCCGTCGCGGTAGACCATCAGGTACGCGAGCGTCGACGTGCCGGCGATATCGCCTTCGTAAACCTGCTCGCAGCGCACGCGCGTGAGCTTGGCAAGGCCTTCGATCGGGGCGATCTCGGTCTCTTCCCAGCGGACGGATCGAAACGTCGTGTTGAGGGTCAAGCTTCCAGACATGGCACATTCTCCGTGTTCGTTCTGGCGCCAACGCTACCCGTCGTGTGGCCAGGCAGTCTTGGAGAAACACGACACCCCGACACAACAAAAGGCCCTCGACAGTGGAAGTTCCACCATCGAGGGCCCGTATTGCCAAGCGCCGAAGTTGGCTAGTCGTCGTTCTTGATCGTGTACGTGATCGTCGGGTGATACCCCGAGTCCGTGACGTCCTTGGATCCCTTGTACCCGTTGTTGAGGGCTGATCCGCAGGTCTTGGCGGTCACGCCGCCGTCCTTGAGATGGAAGTAGCAGCCGAAGTGGTAGTCGTTGTCCGTGACCATCTTGAACTTGACCACGCCTTGAATCGTCGAGCCCGTGGACTTGGCGCTGAACGTGGTCTCCTCTCCCGGCCCGATGTTGCCCGGATCGTCGGTCATCTCACCGTGGTAGAGCTCGCCGGAATCGCCGCTGCACGGATCGTCATCGGTCGCCTTTTGGACCCGCCAGAAGTTGAGTGTTTGATCGGTGTTGTTCTTGACGATTCCGTACACGTTGTAGGTAGCCATGGCTTTCTCCTCGTTTGCTGGCATACGCACCAGCGGTTTGTGTGAACTGGTTTGCGTGAGCTGGGTTCTTGATTTCTTCTCGGGCGATGGGCCGGTTCGTTAGTTGACGCAGGACGGGGTGCGGTGGATGTCGTAGTAGCGGTCGCAGGCGCTTCCGGCCGTGTTGCCGCTGTAGCTGGCCGAAGGCAGCACGATCACCGCGCCACCGCCGACATTGGCATTGGCGTAACCGCCGCCGCGCACCGTGGCGTGATTGAAGCTGATGCTGCTGGCACCGACCACCACATCGCCTTCGGAGTTCAGGATGCCGCCACCCAGGCGGCCTCGGTTACCAGTGATCGTGGCGTTGGTGACCTCCAGATCGCCGCGGTTGCTGATCCCGCCGCCGAGGTTCGCGCTGCGGTTGCCGGCCACGACACTGTGGGCACGCAGCACGAGGAATCCGCCGGCATCGTTGTAGATGCCGCCGTAGACCGAAGTCGTACCGTCGCCGATGACGGAGATCGTCTCGAGGTAGGCAATGCCGCGGTTGATCACGACCGCTTTCGTGGCGCTGGTCAGCTTCAGGTCTTCCAGAAAGACCAGTGCGTTGGCGGCGATCTCGATCACCGTGTTGGCGCCGTTGCCGTCGACGGTCGCCTGGCCGGACGCCGCGCGGATGGTGAGATCGCGATCGACCAGGATGTCGCCTTCGACGAAGACCTCGGGCTCGAGCGCCAGGGTGTCGCCGCTGGCCGACGCGTTGACGGCTGCTTGAATGGATGTGTAGTCGCACCCTGAAGCGCAAACTGTGTGGGTGGCGGCGATCGCCGGAAGGGCAGCGAATAGGGCGAGCACGAATGCGCTGAAGAGCGCGCGGGCCGTACGGGTGAAGGTGGACGGGGTCGCGTTCGCGTGGGCGTTGGAAGGCGTGGCGTAGGACATGATGTCTCCTCGTGTGGGTTCGGACGTTCGCTTCGATTCGTGGCGCGCCGGTCGGGCCGTTGGTCGGGCGCTGACCGGTTGGCGCCGTGTCGAGGGCCATCTCATCGCTGCGGGGCCTGCTGAGGCATGTGGGAAGGGTCGGGAAAGTCTCTGGCCGAACCAAGACAGGGCGCCAACGCGCTGCTGGACGCCTTCAAACCCTTGGTTCGCCTGCGTTTGGCTGCAGGTGGGGCGCGTTCGATTCAGAAACGAGGTGGATCTTCGTTCCCCAGGGCCGACTACAAGTCCTTTATGGTCAACCGTTTGCCAATCCAGATAAGTTCCAGATACGGCCTAGACGACTCGTGGGCGGGGTGTCGGTTCCAATAGGCAGCGTCGAAACCGAACCATCACGCTCAGCGGCTCCTTGTCGCTGCTCTATTCGTCGCTTTCCCGGAGTAGAACCATGAAGCAAGCCAGCCAGTCCCACCGCTTCCACAGGCTCGATGCATCCACGACACAGCCGAGCGCGGCCGGAACACCGCGACGGACCGTGGCACGATCGGCCAC
>CALFAM010000135.1 GCA_937948815.1 uncultured bacterium | reverse complement strand
CCTTTTGCGACGCCGACCGAGGCCGAACGTACGGCGCGCCTCGGTGCCTTGTCGACCATGCTCTACCTGCTCGTCAACGAGGGGTATTCGGCCAGCGGCAGCGGTGAGGCACCATCTCGACCTGCGCCAGCCGGAGACGGCGACGTCGTCGCCGCGAGCAGTGAGCCTCGACACCAGGACCCGCACATTCGAGAGACCCTGTGCCGCGAAGCCATCCGCCTGACGCGACTCTTGGTGACCCTATTCCCCCGTGAGCCCGAGATCATGGGGCTGCTCGCGCTCTGCCTGCTCCAGCACGCCCGTCAGCCGGCCCGGCTGGATGCCGGCGGCGAGATCATCCTGCTCGAGGATCAGGACCGCTCACTGTGGCATGCAGGCATGATCTCGGAGGGGCTGGTGATGGTCGAGAAGGCCTTGCGTCGCGGCCGTCCCGGCCCCATGCAGATCCAGGCAGCGATTGCCGCGGTGCACGCGCAGGCGGCCGACGCCACGCAAACCGATTGGTCGGAGATCGATCGTCTCTATGCCGCGTTAGAGCATCTGGCGCCCTCTCCGGTGGTCACGCTCAACCGCGCCGTGGCGGTGTCGAAGGCCCGGGGCGAAGCGCAAGCCTTGCGGATGATCGAGCCCTTGGCCGGTGCCCTCGCTGGTTACTTCCATTTTCATGGCGTGCGCGGCGCCCTGCTCGCCGCGGTCGGGCGTTTCGCTGACGCGCACGACGCCCTCACGCGAGCCCTGGCCCTGGCCCGCACCTCCGCCGAAGCCGAACACATCCGCAGCCGGCTTGCCGAGATCGACCCGGGTTTGCCTTGCCCGGATGAGTCTCGCCCCGATTCGCTTTGCCCCGAAGAAACTTCCTGAACGCTGTCGACTTCGCCCGTGCTCGATCGTCCTTGGCTTGACCGCACCGATGCGGTCACCCAACAGCCTGCAAGGAGATCGCGATCATGAGTACGAATCCCATGGAAACCCACGGTGCCTTCTGCTGGGTCGAGTTCCAAGGTCCTGATGCCAATGCCGCGCGTGCCTTCTACGAGAAAGTCGTCGGCTGGTCGATCGCTGACATGCCCCTGCCCGACGGCAACTACCCGGGCATCATGGTCGGCGACGCACCCGTCGGTGGCTTCTCGCCCAAGCCCGCGCCCACCGCTTCATGGCTGGCCTACATCAACGTCGACGACGTCGACGCCCGCACCGAGGCCGCCCGCGATGCCGGCGCCACCATCGTCGCCGAGCCCTTCGACGCCCCCGGCGTCGGTCGCATGGCCGTCCTCCAAGACCCGTTCGGCGCCCACATCGCCTTCTTCAAGGGCGAGGCCAGACCCGCTTGATCCCGTCATCGGACCGAGCCCAACCATGGGCTCGGTCCGGCCCACCATCCGCCTCGGTCTGACAGACAGCCGAACGAACGGTCGAGAATCCCGCCAACGCTCGCAGGAGCGTTGAACACAATGGCCCCGGAGCAACCGGCCCTGGAGCCATCGTCATTCGACTCTGGGCGCCCCTTCCCTGAGCCGACAGGGTACTTGAGATGACGGCTCGCCCCCGTTGTCGAGCGATCTGTCCAGGGCCTGGCCAGGATGGAGGAGTCTCTTTACGAAGCGTGAGATGGTCCATGTTAGGTTCGCAAGAGCTTGCTCGTGGTGTTCGTGGTCCGGAAGGACGCCTCGGAAACGTCAGCTCTCAGCCTGGTTGACCGATCAGGGGGCGGGTGTCGGATCCGTCGTGTGGTTGCGAGCACGCGGCGGAGCAGACGTCGAACAATATGGAGGCAGTATGAACGGTCTTGGCCTTGTTCTCGTGCTCGCATGGATGGCGGCCGGTCCCATGGAAGAAAACCTTCTTGTCAACCCCGACTTCGACACCGATTTGGGTGGCTGGCCGGAGGTTTCGGGAACCACGTGGGCGTCTTTGGACGCCAACACGTCACCCAGCTCTGGCTCCGCGCGAGTCATGGTGGACTCCCCGCCGTTCAACTCGGTTGGCATCCGTCAGTGCGTGCCCATTCTGCCAGGGGGGACCTATTCCTTGACCGCGGCCGGCCTCTTTCCTTCCGGTCAGCCTGCGGACGACAGCTTCCGCCTGAGCGCCGAGCTCTTCTGGTGGGACGGTCCTGGTTGTGCGGAAGGCAGCAGCACGGCGACGGGCATGACGGTCGACGTTCCCCAAGATGGGCAATGGCATGTGCTCGACTTTGGTCGGGTGACGGCTCCGCTGTGGGCCGCGAGCGCCGAGATTGGCGGCGGAGCATTCCGCCAGGACGAATCGCTCGAGCCCATCGTCCACTTCGACCAGTTCGTGTTCACCGGGCCGGAAGTGATCTTCACAGACACGTTCGAGAGTGGTTTCCTGGATGGCTGGAGCGCGGTGGTCCCGTAGCCAGAGAGGCCTGCCTCGGCAGGGCCAGGCCTCGTACGTGTCGCGCGATCGAGCGCGTCGACCCTTCGGGACTGTCTGATGAAGAGTCCAATTCGGAAGGCGCGTCCTGACGATGCACCCGCCTTGCTCGAGATCTACCGGCCCCTCGTCGAGGAGACGGCCGTTTCCTTCGAAAGCGCGGTCCCCAGCGTGGCGACCATAAAGCGGCGGATCAGCACTGTGCTCACGCAGCATCCCTGGTTGGTGTGGGAGGACGGAACGACCCAGGGCTATGCCTATGCCACACCCTATCGATCGCGGGACGCCTACCGGTGGAGTGTCGAAGTCTCGGTCTATCTCGCTACCACCTGTCGGCGTGCAGGAGTTGGCCGCCAGCTCTATGGCGCACTCTTTCGGCTGCTGAAGGCACAAGGCGTGGCCAATGCCTATGCCGGGATCGCGCTGCCCAATCCGGCCAGCGTTGGGTTCCACGAGGCACTCGGATTCGAACATGTCGGCATCTTCCGCCAGGTCGGCTGGAAGCATGGGGCGTGGCATGACGTAGGGTGGTGGCAGAAACGGCTGCGAGAGGGCGAGCCTGTGCCCATTCGCCCGGTCGACTACTCGCTCTTGTAGGATCGCCTGGCGATAGGGGAGCGGAGTAGTCGCGGTCCTTCCAAACACGACTCTTTTGCCGGCCGAGGAACTGCCAGTCGGTAGGCAGCCCGATATGGAAGTGCGTGCGGATTTCCCGATGTCGACGCATCTCGAGAACAGTGTGATGGATCAGTACGTTTTCTCGAGGGTCCAATTTCAGAGCAGGTCGCGCGGCCGCGTATCGAAAGGGGCAACAACTTACCGCATGATCGACCGGGAGGAGCTCTTGGACTCTCGGGTGCGTCGCCGATGAGACGGCATGCGGCCACCGGCGCGTTTGGCAGATGGCGCACCAGCCGATGAAGCGTGTCAGATTCCTGCCTTGCAGGTGAAGATCGAGGCGACCGCGGCCGGCCGCCTCGATCCACGCTACTGGGCCTCAGCAAGCTCCAGCACAGGACGAAGAAACACGGTTGCTCCACGACGACCCTTTGCGGGCATAGTGTCGTGAGTTTGCCTGGAATCGAGTGCCGCACTGGCTTGGGTCGCCCGCGAGCACGCCGGGTGAGGGAATGTTGGCAACGCTCGGATCAGAGCGTGTCGTACTGCTGATTTGATGCCAGTAGCCACAGTTGTTGTAGGTGTTGGTTTCGACCTTGACCTCATCGTGATTGCTCGCGGAAGTCGAGGCGAGACCGTACTGATCTCCACCGGAATCGCAGGTGACCTGTGTCCAGCCCGTGACGAGGGTTCCAGCTGGGCCCGTGTGATGCTTGATGTCGAGATTGCCGAAGGTGCAGGCCGCCTTCTCGGTCGGGCGCAGGTCGAAGGTTTCGATCGCGCCCTTCATGTGCGCTGCTCGTGAGAGCCCCTGGGCGAGTCCGTCGACGCGGTCGGTGAAGGCATGGTGGCCGTTGATTTGTCCGGCGTCGTCGAAGAGGGCCATGATCAAGGCGATCGAGTGAACACGCTCGGGATCTCGCTTGGGGGCATAGTCCGTGAGATTGATGTCGACGGCTAGGGTACGGGCAATCTCGCTGACCTTGCCGTTGGGCACTGCGATGACCATGCCATGCTCATAGAGAGCTCGCAGACGGTCGGAGTCGAGACCGGCAAGAAGATCGGGCTCGATGAGTACGATGTCGATCTGCGGGTCGGCGACCAGAGCTCGCTCGGCAGCGTCAAGCGTCTCGACCGTCGTGACGTCTGTCAGCACGGCTCTCTTCTCGAACGAAACGCCTCTGGTGAGGTGGACGGTCGAGCTGGCTTGGGCTGTGGCGGTGACCGCGAGACCGAGGAGAAGGCCTGCGGTGACACAGTGCGCGGGAATGGTATGCATGAATGGACCTCCAAGTGATGAGATTGTGGGGGCAAGGAAGAGGCCGACGATGGCCGAGCTTCCCATCAAGAATCGTGTCGGGCGGAGTCACCTCAGGTCGTCCGATCACGAAGCTTCCCCCTCTCTGCACATAGGAGCGCAATAGGAACCGAAACCATGACAGCGAAAGGGAGTGATTCGGGACTGACCTTGCGAGAGAGTCGCATGAATCGGAGCGTGAACCGTATGGGACGATGGCGCGTGTCGGAGGAGATCGGCTCTCGAGCAGGCATCCGGTCTCGGCTCCAGCACAGCCGGTTGCGGTCTCAGCGGGATCGCCGGCCGTAGCCCATTCGTTGACGCCGATGCACGTCGTGAGGTGAAGAGATGACGGTGTACCAGAAGCCAGACTGCCAACTGACGCTCGCGGAAGCCCTGGAAGCGTTTCATCGTCTGCACGGCCAACAGCTCTACAGCCGAAAGATGACGGCAAATTCTGAAGCGTTCTTCCGATGCCACGACACGGCCCATGTCGTCTTTGCCTGTGACATCTCGCTGATCAACGAAGGCATGGTGAAGATCTGGACCGCATTCGGCACCACACTCGGTTTTTGGCGTCACATCGTCGCCTACTCACGGCCCGAGACGAGAGAGATCGCGAGAGAAATCAGCCCGGGGGCTGTCGTGAAGACGTTTTTTCGATCGTTGGTCCTCATACCCAGGGTCATGCTGAGATGTCGAGCCATGAGCAAGCGCTGGCCCTGGTCTGAGCACGAGGCCTACCTCGGAAGAAGGCTGGTTGATATTCGTCGTGAGTTCAACATCCAGCCGCTCGTCGTACCCTGACGCTGGCTGGGTGCGTGACGGGGAATAGCCTCTCAAGGCAGCTTGGCCGCAATGCCCTCGAACCCACGCGAGGGGAAGGTGCAAGGCAGGCGGTAGATGGAGCGGCAACAGGCGTATCGGAAGTTGGCGAAAGGGGAACGTTCCAACTGCTCGCACTGGTCTTGGTCATGGTGTCATCGAGCCTGTGGGACACGGGAGGATTCCTCGCTAGCCCGGTCTGAAGGCGCCTGCTTCGGGTCGCTCGGCACGGGCTTTGCCACGAGCTGGTAGGCTCGCGGCATGCTGAGCGGATCATCACGAATTCGATCAGGAGCTGTGCGGCTGACCTTGTTGGTCGCGATGCTTGCTGTCGCCTGCCGGAGTGCGTCCACCGAGCCTGTGGCCGTGGAGAACGGATCAGAGGCGAGCGTGCTCGAGGGGCGCTGGGACGGGCATGGGCCGGG
Organism: uncultured bacterium; assembly: GCA_937948815.1. Lineage (GTDB taxonomy): Bacteria > Acidobacteriota > Thermoanaerobaculia > Multivoradales > J023 > J023. Next base: position 4,368 of record CALFAM010000135.1, on the reverse strand, counting down.
CGGTGCATGCACGATCACCATCGAAGGCAGTCAGCTACGCTTTCAGAGCCGTCCGGATTTCTGGTTCGAGACGACGTTCGCGATTCACAGCAGCACCGATTCACAGCAGCTCCATGCAACCATTGTCCGAGAGAGCGAGCCGGATCAGGACAACGTTGGCACCATCGTCGTGGCCATTTTCGAGCTGAAAGATGGTGTCTTGACGCTGGGCGTGATCGAGGATTTCAACAGCCCACCCCCAGGGCCGGTGGCTGGCGACTTGGCGCAAGCCATGGATGTCTATGTGCTGGAGCGAGTCTGACCGTGCATCCAGTGCCGTGAACCCAGTGCCGTGAATGCAGTGTCGTGAATGCAGTGTCGGAAATACTTCGAGACTCGACCGGAGCGCATGGTGGCGCGCGGCGCGTTGAAAAGAGAACGGACCATGACGGACGCTATACGTGACCTTCCCGAATCGATCCAGCACTACGTGGCGATGTGGAACGAGCCGGACCTCGACGCCATCCGGGGACACCTGAACCGTGCGGTGTCGACAGATTGTTTGTGGGTCGACCCACAGCATTCGCATGTCGGCCGCGACGCGCTCGAAGCGAATGTACGACGATTCCGCACCAAGTTCGGACCTGCCGAGCTGTGCCTGGCGAGCAATGTGGACAGCCACCATCAACGCTATCGCTATGAATGGGTGATCAAGTCCGAGGGGGCGGTGGTGTTTCGGGGCTTCGACGTCGCCACGCTCAATGACGACGGGTTGATCGAGCGGGTGGACGGCTTCTTCGGCGAGCTGACCCGGATCGACTGACCCGTCGCGCCCGGCCCAATCGCGTGGGCCGCCAGCTTGGCTGACGAATGAAGTCGGCCGCTGGTGCGTATTCCCTTGCATCTCGGCTGATCTCCGCCCGTGGGCGGTGGCCTCCTGACCATGTCGACCACAAAGGGAATATGCATGAAGAAGAGCGGTCTTGTTGGACGGACGTTTCTGATCGGATGGCTGACATTCGTCGCAATGCCGGCGTTCGCAGGGGAGGTCTCATCCCAGCCGGCGCCGTCCACACCAACGTCGGCTGAACCGTCCCCGGCCGAGCCGACCCCGGCCGAACGCTTGGCGAAGCTCACCGAGATGTTGGAGGAACAGCGTCAGGAGCTCAACATTCCCGGCATGGCAATGGCCGTGGTCCGGGGCGACGAGCTGATCTACAGCCGCGGTTTCGGCAGCGCGGATCTCGAGAAGGGCACACCCGTGACGCCGGAGACGATGTTTGCGGTTGGCTCGACGACCAAGGCATTCACCGGCTCGCTGATTGGCATGCTGGTCGACGAGGGCAAGATGGCCTGGGATGATCCGGTCACAAAGTTCTTGCCCGACTTCGAGCTACAGATCGACAGCCCCGACTCGGCAGCCGTGGTGACCCTGCGCGACCTGCTGACTCACCGCACCGGGTTTACCCGCATGGGCTTGCTCTGGGCCGGTGGGGAGGTTTCTCGCGAAGAGATCTTGAAGACTGCATCCAAGGCCGAGCCTTGGTCACCCTTCCGCGAGGCCTTCTACTACAACAACGTCACCTACCTGGCAGCGGGTATGGCGTCAGGTGTCGCTGCCGGTATGTCTTGGGATGATCTGGTGGCAAAGAGGTTGCTGAAGCCCTTGGGCATGGCGCGCGCGAACACATCGATCCGGGAGGCGAAGCGCGACAAGCGGCTGAGCCTCGGCTATCGCTGGGACGAAGACGCCCAGTCTCACCAGCGCGTGCCGATGCGCTCTCTCGACAGCGTTGCTCCTGCGGGAGCGATCAACGCCAACGTGCTCGACATGGCGCAGTGGCTTCGCTTTCAGCTTGGTCGCGGTACCCATGACGGACGCGTCCTCTTGTCCGAGGCACGGCATGCCGAGACGTGGCGTACCCAGATCGAGGCAGGGCCCGGCGTGGGCTACGGTTTCGGATGGATGCTGCGCGAGGTCGGCGGACGGACGGTCGTCGAGCACGGTGGCAACATCGATGGCTTCGCCGCACAGGTGACGCTCTACCCCGATGACGATCTGGGCTTCGTCCTGCTCACCAATGTGACGGTCACGCCACTCCAAGGCCTCTCGCCAGTATTGGTTGCGGACGCCTTGTTGGCGGATTGGACGCAGGAGGAAGAAACAGCCGAGACGGGTGAGTCCCTCGAGGGCTATACGGGCCAGTACGTGGCCAACTTCGGCGCATTCAAGAACATGCACTTCACGGTCACCGCGGAAGACGATCGCCTTTCGGTCGATGTACCCGGACAGACCAACTATCAGCTCGAGCCGCCGGATCAGGAAGGTAAGTGGTACTTCAGCCTGACCCGGGAGGTCGCAGTGTCGTTCCTGCGCGAAAACGATGGACCGGTGACCGCGCTTGCCATGCATCAGGGAGGGATGACCTTCGAGTTGCCCAAGGAAGGGGTCGAGCAGCCGATCGAGATCGATCCCGCGACGCTGCAACAGTTTCTCGGTACCTATCGTTCTCAAGAGCCGGACCTCGCCTTCGAGGTCAAGCTTTCCAATCAGCGGCTGGCGGTCGATGTGCCCGGCGAAACGCTCTATGAGCTTCGCCCGCCCGACGATGATGGGCGTTGGGTGTTTCGAGCAATCGGTCTGATCGCGGTGAGCTTCACGACCACGGAAGACGGGCAGGTGACAGCCTTGAAGCTCTACCGTGGCGGCAATGAGCAGCTCGAGCTCGCCCGGGTCGGCGGACCGGGCCCTGCTGCCGGGGACGCGGTGGTCGCGGCCCTCCCGACGCTCGAGGAGATTCTCGCCCTGCGTGCCCGGGCAGGCCAGGCCGGCGCCTACCGACTCACCGGTCGCCTTCGCTTCGTGCACTCGGGTGTCGAGGGACGGGCGCGTCACGTTGCGGACGGTGCCGGACGCTATCGGTCGGACATCGATTTCGGACGCTTCGGATGGATTCACGAGGCGGTCAGCAAGGAGCAAGGTTGGACGGATTCGAACATCCAGCCGTTTCGCACGCTCGAGGGCAAGTTCCTCGACCAGGCGATCGCTTCCCAGGCCCTTGCCGTCCCCGAGGACTGGCTGCGAACGTTCGACAGCGTGAAGGTCACCGGCAGCGAGACCGTGGGTGAGCGAAAGGTCTACGCGATCGAGCTCCGGCGCGCGGACCTTCCCGGCATCACCGCGCGGGTCGATGCCGCGACTGGCGACCTGCTGCAATTCGAGATGACCATGTTCGATCCCAACCTCGGCATCGCGATTCCGATTGAGACAGCGTTCGAAGACTACCGGGATCTCGATGGGTTGCGAGTCGCTCACCGCATCGTGTCGCGCAACGAGATGGCGGGAGCGTCCGTCTTCGAGGTCGAGTCCTTCGAGGCTGGTGCTGCGGTCGAGCCGGCTGTCTTCGCACCCCCGAGCCGCGACTAGCGGCTTCGCAGCCGTCTTGGCGCGGCCCAAAGCGATTTCCAGACAGAAAGTTGGTCCTGATTTCGGCGCGATGTCGCGTAGGCAGGAGAACCAACCGGAGGGGCTATCCCGATCGTGTCCGGTGCTGGGCTCGGCGTCCGCCAGCCCTGCACGCCTCCGGCTTCCAACGTTTCTCATGGAGGTCTCATCATGACCGCGTCTAGACATTCCGCGTCGAACCTGACTGTCGCCTGTGTCCTGTCATTCTTCCTGCTCATGCTGCCCGTCGCGCCTGCTATCGCGCAGGCGATGCCGACCGAGATCGGGCTTGAAGCGGTGCGCTTGCTTGCCCCCCAACAGGCACCGAATGCCGCGCTCTACCTGCAAGGTGACAACACATCCGAGTGGTGGGAGGTGGCGTCGCGCGTACCCGGCAAGTCTGAACAGCCTTCGGGAAGCTTCCGCGTGCACCATCGGTCGGACATTCCGGTCGAGAAAGACATGACGCGCACGCGTCTGATCGAAGAAAGAGGGTTGCTGCGCTACGACCGTTCGATGGTCGTCGGCACGCACTACGAGGCGGATGGCTCCACGCGAAACGTCAGCGGCATGCTGCTCGATATCGCGCTGGCCAACGAGGATGGCACCGAGAGTGCGGAGACGGTTTTCGTGCCCTTGGTCGAGTCCGAGAGTCTGGCCAAGCTCGAGCAGATTGCCGTCCGCACCGCCTATGCCCTGCAGCAACCGGCCGAGCGCGAGCTGACCCCGCCGACCGTACCGCGTGAGCCGAAGCTCGGCGGGGAGTTCCACAAGTCGAGCCACACGGCCGAATGCCGTGACGATCAGCAGTTCGATCTGAACCTCTGCGAGCTCGAATTCATTGGCTGCACGGGCATCGTCACGGGTGGCGCCCTGGCGTGCATCCTCGCCTGCCCGGCAACCGGCCCCGCGGCGATCGCCTGTCTGGTCGCCTGCGGCGTCGT
>CALFAM010000134.1 GCA_937948815.1 uncultured bacterium | reverse complement strand
CGAGCTTGTCGGCGACCAAGACGTGGCCGACCTCAAAGCCGAGGTCCTCGCTTCCGGATTGACCGTCGGGCAGCTCGTGCGTACGGCCTGGGCCTCGGCCTCGACCTTCCGCGGCTCGGACATGCGTGGTGGCGCCAATGGTGCGCGCATTCGCCTCGCCCCGCAGAAGGATTGGGAGGTCAACAACCCGGCCGAGCTGGCGACCGTGCTGAAGACGCTCGAAGGCATTCAGAGCTCGTTCAACGGTGGGCAGGACGGCGGCAAGCGGATCTCGCTCGCCGATCTCATCGTCCTCGGCGGTTGCGCCGCCGTCGAGCAGGCGGCGAAGAGCGCCGGCCACGACGTGCAGGTGCCCTTCACCCCGGGCCGTACGGATGCCACGGACGAGCAGACCGACACGGACTCCTTCGCCGTGCTCGAGCCGACGATCGATGGCTTCCGCAACCACCTCGGAGCGCGCAACGGTCGCCGTGCCGAGGAGCTGCTGGTCGATCGGGCCAACCTGCTGACGTTGACCGCGCCGGAGATGACCGTGCTGGTCGGTGGCTTGCGGGTGCTCGGTGCCAACTCCGGTGGCGCGGCACACGGGGTGTTCACCGATCGTGTCGAGACCCTGAGCACGGACTTCTTCGTCAACCTGCTCGACATGGACACCGCTTGGAAGCCAGCTTCCCCCTGCGGCAACATGTTCCAGGGCACGGACCGGCAGTCGGGTGATGCCAAGTGGACGGCGACCCGCGCCGACCTCGTCTTCGGCTCGAACTCGCAGCTCCGCGCCCTGGCCGAGGTCTACGCGTCGGATGACGCTCAGGAGACCTTCGTGAACGACTTCGTGGCCGCCTGGAACAAGGTCATGAATCTCGATCGCTTCGACCTCGCCTGATCCGAACCGTCATCCTACCGATGCGTCAAAGGACCGTCGCTTCTCACGAGGCGACGGTCCTTTTTCGATGGCGCCTCCGCCTCCGCCGCCGATCATCGTACTGCCGCCACACGCCGTGCTCGACGCCGGGTTGAATCCTCGCAGGCTGCTCCCTCGGGCAAGACGACCGCGCGGCAATCTGCTCTGCGCATGCGAATGCCGTCTTCGACGTTGTCGAGCGTGGTGTTGTTGGGGATGATGACGGCCTCCGTGGCGACAAGGCCCTCGCCGACGTTGGTGCTGGCGGTATCATCACGCGCGCGGCGCGTCGGTGGGGGATCCGGCGACCGGGCCGCCTCACGAGCATGCGATGAATTCAGCAGACGCCCCACCCGCCGCAAGCCGCTGGGCCCTTGTGGTGGAGCAAGACGGCCGGGAGGTCCGCCAACTCCTCCCCTCGGGTGCGCCCGTTCTGGTCGGCAGCGGCGAAGCCGTCGTCCTGGAAGGCGGCATCCATCTCGATCACGCGACGGTGTCGCGACGACACGCCACATTCCAGGCGAAGGGCAGCAGCGTCGCGGTATGCGATCTCGGCTCCTCGAACGGCACGGTGGTCGACGGGGACCGTATCGAGCCTGGCGCCGAACGATCGATTGGAGACCGGTGTCGGCTGCACTTCGGCACGCTGGCCTGCCGTCTCGAGAGGGTGGCGGCGCGGGATGCAGTCGCTGCGGTGGACCTCGGGGCGACGGCTACCGTAGACGCTGTGGCCGTCTCGGACGGAGCCGTGGCGGTCTCGGAAGAAGGGGCGATCACGTCGCGCCAGACACTCTCGGTCGGCTCGGTGCGCGACTTCTTGGCAGTCGAGCTGCCCGCCCTGATGACCCGGCTCGAGGCCGCCGAAGGTGATCACGATCGCGGCTTACGCGCGGCCGGACGGGCCCTTTTTCACGCCTTCCCGTGTCGCGAGCTGACGCTTCTCGAGCGCGGACCTGGTGACGCGGCCGTACGTTTTCACGCTTCGGCCGCACAGGCTGGCACCGGTCCCTCTGCGACCGACGGGCCGGTTGACGGATCGGACGAACCTTCGGTCGACGAACCCGTCGAGGTCACGGTCGGGAGCGTCTGTGCGCGCATCACGTTCACGCCCGGCCTGCACGTCACCAACCTGCTGCCGCTCGTCGAGTTGGTGCTGCGCCTCGTTCGCCTGACCGACCGGCCGTCACCGCTGCGCGGAGCCTCGGCGCGTCCGCTGGCGGCCCCAGCCCCGCGACCGCCTTTGCCCGAGCCAGCCAGTGTCGATGCCGCCATGGTGCGCCTATACGATCAGGCCGGGCGCATGGCGCGCGGAAATCTCAGCATCCTGATCGAGGGTGAGACCGGTACCGGCAAGGAAGTCTTGGCGCGCTATGTTCACTGCGCTTCGGCGCGACCGGAGTCTGCTTGGGTTGCGCTGAATTGCGCCGCGTTGCCGCAGGACCTCCTCGAGGCCGAGCTTTTCGGGATCGAGAAGGGGGTAGCTACCGGCGTCGAGGCCCGACCAGGGTGTTTCGAGCAGGCCCACGGCGGCAGCCTCTTTCTCGACGAGATCGGTGATATGGCGCCGGCAACCCAGGCCAAGATTCTGCGCATCCTCGAAGGAGGGGAGGTCTTTCGGCTCGGGGCCCGTGCGTCGCGGCAAGCCCGGGTGCGGGTGATCGCGGCGACCAATCAGGATATGAAAAGCCTGGTGTCGGCGGGGAGCTTTCGTCTCGATCTCTACCACCGCATCGCGGACTGCCGTCTGCGCCTGCCGCCGCTGCGCGAGCGCCTGGCCGATCTTCCCAGTCTGGCCGGACACTTCCTGTCACGGGCCGGCGCCGAGGCCGGTGTGGCCGTGCGCGGGATCTCCCAGGCCGCGCTCGACATCCTGCTGAAGCACGACTGGCCGGGCAACGTGCGGCAGCTCGAGCGCGAGATGACCCGCGCCGTCCACCTGCTTCAAGATGGTGAGTTGCTTCAAGCGCGGCACCTCGACGCTGACCTGACTGGCCGTATGTCGCCCGATGGCAAGATGTCTGGCGGCCCCCAGCCGGGACGCAGCATGAAGGCTCAGCTCGATGATCTCGAGCGGCGCATCCTGGTCGATGCGCTGGCCCGTCACGAGGGTCGGGTGCGTGCTGTCGGCGAGGAGCTCGGCATGAGCCGGACGACCCTCTATCGCCGGTTCGGCGAGCTCGGCATCGAAATCTAACGACCATGCGCTACGAAACGGGGGTCGCCATCGGCCGCGGTGCCAGCGCGGAAGTGTTCAAGGCCTGGGATCCGGCGACCGAGCGCGCGGTCGCGCTGAAGATCTTCCCCCAGAGCTTCCGTGATGATGGTGCTGGAGACGATGGCGCGCGTCGAGAGCGTGAGGCCCGGGTCCAGGCGAGTCTCGACCATCCATCGATCTGCGAGATCTACGAGGTCGGCGTCACGCCGGGCGGACGCCACTTCATCGCCATGCAACTGGTCGAGGGGGAGCCCCTCGATGAGGTGTGCGCACGACTGCCGATTCGGCAGCGGGTGGAGCTGGTCTTGCAAGTGGCCGAAGCGGTGGCGGTGGCGCACAAGGCGGGGCTCGTTCACCGTGACCTCAAGCCGAGCAACCTGCTGGTCGAAACGCGAGATGGCGGCGCGCGGCGCGCCTTCGTGCTCGACTTCGGCATCGTGCACCTGAGCGACGCCAGTCGGCTGACCTCGACCGGGCAGATCCTGGGCACGCCGGGCTATCTGTCGCCAGAGCAGGCGCGCGGCGAGCGGGAGACGACGGCACGCAGCGACGTGTTCGCGCTCGGCGTGGTGCTCTTCCAGGTGCTGACCGGACGCATGCCCTTCGCGGCCGCCTCGGACATCGGTTCGTTGGTGCGGGTGCTCGATCACGAGCCACCGCCCGCGCACGTGCTCGCGCCCGAGGTGTCGCCGGCGCTCAGCCATATCGCCCAGAAGGCAATGGAGAAGGAGCCTCGGCGTCGGTATGCCGATGCCCAGGCCCTGGCACGCGACCTCGAAAGGGCCTTGCGTGACGGTGTGGCCCGGGCGAGAGGCATCGGCCTGCTCGGCCGCGCGCTGCGGCGGGCCGAGCGTCACCCGCGTCTTACGGTAGTAGGGCTGGCCCTGGTGGTCCTGGCGTTGGTCGCCGCGGCGTGGGGCGTCCGTGAGCGCTTGCGCGGCGAGAGTCAGGCTCGCGATGCCGAAGTGTTCGCCCGCCGCGCGATCGAGATCGAGGCACGGTCGCGTTTCGCCAGACTCTTGCCGCGGCACCCGGTCCATGCCGAGCGCGACCGCCTGCTCGCGGAGCTGGCGCTGCTCGAAGCCGACATCACCGACGCACGCGGACGGGCCTTGGCGGCGGGTGCTTACGCTGTGGGGCGCGCGGCCCGCGCCCTCGAGCAGCACGACAAGGCCATCGCCAGCCTGGCACGCGCCCGCGACGCTGGCTTCGACGACCCGGTGTGGTTGGTCGACTGGTCGCTGGCGCAGCTCGAAGAAACCCGTGAGCATCTGCGCGAGGCGGAGCTGCTGCGCGATCCCGAAACGCGTTCTGCGTTCCGGGATCGTGCCCTCGAAGCCCTGCGCGCCGTCTTGCCTCCGCCGTCGGATGCCGAGGAAGCTCTCGAGCAGGACGATGGCTTGATGATCCGTGCGCTCCGTGCCTTTCTCGACGGCGAGCACGAGACTGCGCGTCTCGCAGCGCAAACCCTGATCGACCGCGCTCCGTGGCGCGTCGAGGCCGATCTCCTGCTTGCCGATCTCGAGCGCGAGGCCGCATCGCTGGCCTTTCTCGGCGAAGACCCAGCGCGGACCGGCAACGCCCTCGAAGCCGAACGGAACGTGCTCGAAGGTGCACTGGTGCGCGCACCGAGCGAGCCTCGTCTCTACCGCCGGCTGGCGGAAAATCGCATGACGGCAGCGCGTGCGGCCCACGGCGTTGGCGACGACCGTTGGCTGGTGCGGTTCGAGGAGGCGGACGGGGCCCTAGAGGCTGCCTTGACGGTGCTGCCCGATGACTTGAAGACACGAAATCTCGGGGTCGAGATCGGCTGGCGGCGAACGCTGGCGCGCCTCCGAGCCGAGGGAGCGGAAGGGCTCCTGGACGCGGCGCGCGGCAACGTCGCATCGGCTCGGATGCTGGTCGACGACCCACAGGCCGGAGCTTCCGTGCACCGCAATCTGGGTAACGCGCTCTATGCCGAGGCCGAGGTGCTGCGCGAGCTCGGTGAACCGCAGCCCGCGCTCTTCGAGGCGTCGGCGCGTGCCCTCGAGCGCAGCCTCGAGCTGGCGCCGGGGTCGGCACTCGGTTGGCAGAGCCTGGGCATCGCCTGGGTACGACACGGCACGGCGACCGATGCCTCCGGGGGCGATCCGCGCGCTGCCTACCGTCGGGCCGTGGCCGCGTTCGAGCGCAGTCTCGGGGGCGTCCGCGTCCACGAGAGCCGGGCGCTGAGCTCGATCTGCGTGGCCTGGTCCGAGCTGGCGTACTACGGCCTCACCCATCGCGACGTGGTGGATGAGGGCGAGATCGAGCAGGCCCTCGCCGAGGCCGAAGTCACGTGCGAGCGTTCCGTCAGCATCGCGCCCACCTATCTTCCCGCGCACTCGAACCGCGCGACGATGGGGTGGACCCAGGTCCAATGGCGGATAGCGACCGGGCACGATCCGGCGGAGGCGTACGCGCGGGCGCGGGCGTACTTCGCCGGGCTGCTGAATCTGGCGCCGCAGCACACGTCCGGGCGGATCAATGCCGCAGGCCTGGCCGTGACCATGGCACGGTGGCGCCTCGATCAGGCGGCGCCGGTGGATGCGAGCACGATGGCTGCCTGGGCTGATGACATCACAGCGGCGCGCAACCAGGTGGCGCCGCTGCTCGAACGGTTCCCGGTCGACGTCGGCATTCAGCTCGCGCGTCTCGACACCAGTCTGGCTGCCGTTCGATGCCGCCAGGGCACGCCAGCCGCCGTAGCGTTTGTCGATGCCCGCGTGAGCGTCGCGCGTCTCGATGGTGCCTCGTCCTATGTCAGCCTACGTGCGCTGATCCGTGCGACCTACGAACGCCGCTTCGCCACCTGCCTGCTCGACAGTGCCGGCGGAGACGAAGCCCAGGTCGTGCGCGCGCTCGATGCCGCTCGCGAGGCCATCGAGAAGGCTCTGCGCGCGGATTCGACCCTTGCCGAGGCCCTCGCGGAACGCGCACGACTCGACGCCGTGACGGCTCGAGTCTCCCAACCCTGAAGACGCGAGCTCTGCGCGTGCGTTCTCACGAGCGCTGCAAGGGCTCTCCCGGATTTGGGCTGCGCGCAGCCCCAGATTTGGGAGAGTCTGCCGCTGACCCCCCTCCACTGCCGGTCGAAGACCGCCAGAACCTCTTTGTTTTTGGTTCTTTGGCGGTAGTCTGCCGCGGATGGTACCGACCTTGCTCTGGCGGTCAATGTCCAATGACCACCAGGAGCCCGTCATGTTGCATACCCTTCGTCTTGCCGCCCAGCTTGCTTTCGTGCTTGCCTTGCTTTCGACATCACCATCGACCGCGGTCACGTTCGTGGTCGACTATTGGGACGATTTCCCAGACAACAACCTCGGCGATGGCGTGTGTGATGCCAGTGGGCTCGGCTGCACCCTGCGCGCCGCGATCGGGCAGGCCAGCCTGCTTCCTGGCGGGCCTCATCTGATCGAGGTGCCGCCGGAGCCGGGCGGCTTTCCGCCGACCGTGCTGCTTGCGGAGCCGATTTGCGCGACCGCCAACATGACCATCCGCGGGACGGGCAACGAGCCGACCGAGGTCATTGGCGGCGGCGCGCCGAGCTCGATGATCGCCAACTGTGGGGCCGCGGAGCTCACGCTCGAGAACCTCTTCTTGCGGCCCCTCTTCGGTGCTGGCATCCTGGCAGACCTCGGGCTGACGACCGTTCGAGACTCGCGCTTCGTGACGGGCCCGGAAGGAAGCGGGGTGGGCCTGGACGTCGTCGGCGGCCTCGCGATCTGCGAGCGCTGTGTCTTCGACGGTGGCGGCTCGCCGGGTGTGGCGGTCGGTGGAGGAGCGCTTCGTCTTCTCGACTCCGAGGTGCGCGGCATGCGCGTGACCGAGCGGTCCGATGGTGGCGGCATGCGGCTCACGGGTGGGGCCACCCACCTCATGCGCTCGATCATCCACGACAACCAGGTCGACTTCGAGGGCGACGGTCTCGGCGGTGGCATCTACGTGCGCAACGCCACGCTGACCCTCACCAACAGCACAGTAGCCTTCAACGAGGCGCAGGAGTTTGGCGGTGGCATCTACGTGGAGCGAGGTGGTGTCCAGCTGCGCAACGCCTCCATCGCCTTCAATCGCGGCAGTGCCCGCGGCCCCGGGATCGCGTTTGGTGGCGGCATCTACGCGGCCAACCTCGGATTCGTGCAGGCTGCCAACAGCATCATCTCGGACAACACGCTGCCATGCCCGTTGACCGGTCCGTGCATCCCCGTCGCCTGGGAGTGTGGGGGAAATGGCTTCGAGTCCTTGGGCTACAACCTGATCTACCGGACCTTCGGCTGCGCGATCACCGAGCTCACGAATCCTGGTACCAACCGCCTTTTACAGTCCGCTGAGCTCTTCGCCAGCGCCCTGGCGTGGGGCGGTCCCACACCGACATTGGCATCGTTCTCGGACGCGCGCGGCGTGGACGGCGGCAATCCGCTGGGTTGTGTCGCCGACACCGACTTCGATCCGGCAACCTCCGAGGTCTCGCTCGATGAAGACCAGCGCGGCTTCATCCGTCCCCTCGACGGCGACCTCGATACCGTGGCCCGGTGCGACATCGGTGCCTTCGAGGTCGACTGTGCGGCGATCGACGGACCGGATGGCGACGGCATTGGCTTCTTCTGCGACAACTGTCCCGACGTCGCCAATCCCGACCAGCAGGATCTCGACGGCGATGACCTCGGTGATGCATGCGACAACTGTCCGCTGTTCGTCAATCCCGAACAGGAAGACGGGGATTCAGACGGCGTCGGCGACGGGTGCGACAACTGTCCCGATGTGCCCAACCCGGACCAGCTCGACAGCGATGGCGATGGCGTGGGCGACGCCTGCGACGATCCACCCGCCAACATCGTTTTCAGCGATGGCTTCGAGTCCGGAGACACCAGCGCCTGGAACTAATTCGTCGCGACAACGGCTTGCGCCGCGGCTAGAGCAGCTCGCCGTGTCGATTCGGCTCTCCTTGGTTCGTCTTCCGGTCGATTGAACACGCGATACACGCATGTTCGACGATCAGACGGAGGCGACACCATGAAGACTCTTCTCAGCTCGGCCCTCGCGGCCGCCTTCTGGATCTTGCTGGCGCAGGGCTCGCTGCAAGCCGATGATGGGATCCCCACGTGGAATCCAGCCGCCGTTCTCGGGCCGGCGTCCGCGTGCGCGGATTGCCGCGTGCTCGACACCCGGCGTGAGATCGTGGTCGGCGACATCGCGCACTACACGTTCGTGTTGCAGGTCGGACCGGAGGAAAACGATCGCATCGGCCTGCATCGGGTGGTGCGTGAGCGCGCGCCGTGGCAACCGATCCGTGCACGCCAGGGAGTGATGCTCGCCCACGGCATCAACGTCGGCTTCGCCGGGACGTTCCTGGCTGGCGCTGGTGGTCACGACACGGGCATCGAGGGCGCTGGCCTGGGCCACAACCTGCCAGCATTCTTGGCGGCGCGGGATGTCGACGTGTGGGGCATCGACTTTCGCTGGGTGCTGGTACCGGGAGCCGCCACCGATCTGTCTTTCATGGCGGAATGGGGCCTGGCACGCAGCCGTGCCGATCTCGGCCTCGCCCTGCGCGCGGCGCGCATCGGGCGATGGCTCACAGGCAGTGGCGCGGGGCGCATCGACCTGGTCGGCTACAGCCGCGGCGCCCGCATCAGCTACGCCTACCTCAACCACGAAGCCAAGCAGCCGCGCTGGCGGCGCCAGGTTGGCCGCTTCGTTCATCTGGATGTCGAGGTCAAGACCGACGATCCGGCCCGCGCACAGGCCTTCTGCGACCGGATCGAGGGCGTCCAGGCCGCGATCGACGCGGGCGACGTGGCCGATGACATTCGCTTCTTGGGCTCCTTGGGCCAGCTGGCACAAGCGGCGCCGGACGATCCGTCACCTGTCTTCCCAGGGTTCAGCAACCGCCAAGCTGCCTTGCTGGTCGGCACCACGCCTCCGGGTGGCTCGGGGACGTTCCATCTCTTTGCCGGTATCTTCGAAGAGGGTCTACCGACCGGTCTCGCCTACACCGACGAGCGCGTGGCGCTCGGCTTGCTTGCTGCCGCGGCGTCGTACCAGCCCCTTGCGGAAGTGCGCGATGTGCTGACCGTGCTCTGCGACGACGGCCGGTCGACATTCGACGATCGCTACGCGGACATCACCGTGCCGGTGCTCTATGTCGGCGCGGCCGGTGGCGACAACGGTCGCGGCCCCGCGGTCTTCTCTCGCCTGGGGAGCAGCGAGACAGCGGCCATCCTGGTGCGCTTCCTGGAGCCCGGGCAGGAGCTTTTCGATGTCGGCCACGGCGACATCCTCACCATGCCGCAGGCTGCCTCGCTGGTCTGGCAACCGATCTTCGAGTGGGTGACCGCGGGCTGATCGGGAGCGCGTTGGAAAAGGGCGAAGTGGGCTGGGGAGGCCGTGGCCAACGGATCGCGTGTCTTGCCGTCACGACCAACGACAGCGCCTTGCAACGGGCCAGAGGCCGCGCAGCGCTACAGCTGCCACCAGTCGGGCCCGTTCATCTCGAGTTGGAAGTCCTTCCGAGCTTCCCCGGCCTCGAGATTGCACCGACTCCCTGGCAGACGTTCGAACAAGGCGGCATGCCTCGTCTTTGGTCGGCAGCCTCGTTGCGATCGAGATCGGCAACGAGGCTACTGACGTCAGGCGATGTGGCTCATCTCATGGAGTGTAAAGGAAGCCACTGCGCCCTCGGTGGCTTGCAGGTACGCTGCGAGGTGTGGTGCCTTCATGTGCGCTTGCCACAAGTTGCGCGATGTCCACGTTTCGTAGAAGAGAAAGTGTGCCGGGTCTTCGTTGTCTTGGTGAAGATCGTAACGAAGGCATCCTTCCTCGCTGCGGGTGATGGGAATGAGCTTCTCGAGCTCGGCGCGGACCTGATCGATGGCGTTGGGGTGGGCATGGATGTGGGCGACGATGGTCAAGTTGCTCATGAAACGTTTCTCTTGGTTCGAGGCGAGTTCGTGGGGAAGTGAGACAGTCGCGATCAGCTTGCCAGAGGTGCGGCCAGATCGACTGGGTTGACCCCGACCACGGTCGTCTTGGCCAGGACCTCCGTGGGCCGCGGCTCGGGACGTGGTACGCGCTCCGTCGCCAAGGTCCCGGTGTTCGGATCGACGATGACGGCTTGCATGGTCGTCATGGTTGCTCACCCTACGGGCCGCGAGGTTCTTGGCCTGCCGCATGATCGTCGTTCAGTTGGTATCGTTGCGCAAGAAGGCACTTGTTTGGAAAGTAGGTACCTCATGGAAACCAGTCAATCGTCAGCATCCTGTGGCACGAACCCTCAGCACGGGGACTTGTACTCCGCGGCCTGTCCCTGCCGCGAAATTCTCGACTTGATCGCCTCGAAGTGGTCGGCCTTGATCATCGGCAAGCTCGAGTCAGAGCCCCACCGTTTCGGACGCCTGCGCCGGGCGATCCCTGGCATCACTCAGAAGATGCTCACGCAGACCCTTCGTCGGCTCGAGGGCGATGGACTGGTCACGCGAACCGTGATTCCAGCCCGGCCGCCGCAGGTCGAGTATGCGCTCACCGATCTCGGTCGCAGCGCCGCGGAGCCCCTATCAGCGGTGCGCGCGTGGTCAGAGGCGAACTTGGGTGCGATCCGCGCGGCGCGTCAGCGGTTCATGGAGCGTGAGGCTCTGTAGAAAGGCGCAAAGAGTGTCGTTTCACCCGTCGGCGCTGCGATCTACATCGGATCCGATGGCGTGGGGCGCAGTTGTCACGGCACGGCCATCGACCATGCGGAGGTGTCTCCGCTCTCGAAACCATCGGAGAAGACGATCAACGCCGGGTCCCGCTCGAAGTGCGCCGTGCACGCCAAGTCGTCCAGCAGCGTGACGACACCATCCGTGCAGTCTTCGTCGCCGCTCCATTCGACGAAGATCGAGGTCGCGTCGGGCCTCGGATCGAGCGTGACCTCGGCGCCGGTCGGGAAGGGTGCCGAACAAGTTATGCCGCAGGCGATCCAGCCATCGAGCGATTCGACCTCGCCGCCACTACCCGGGCCCGATTCGAGCGTAACCTGAAGCTCGGGCGCGGTGGACAGGGCGTCGAGGTTCAGGTCGATCACGACGTTCGGACCGCCAGCAAAGTCGAACGAGCGGCCCTGAAGGATCGGCGGGTACGGCACGATCTGGGGGAAGAAGTACCCACGTCGGTTCTCCCACAGCTCGCGTAGGAAGCCGTCCGGGACCAGCAGGGTGTTCAGGTAGTAGGTTCCGTCTTGGGGCAGCGCGTCTGAGCGGTAGGTGCCGTCCGCACCTGTAAAGGCCCCACCGACGGGCAGGCCGGTCGCGTCGTAGAACCAAAGAAGGGTTTCCGGAAGGGGTAGGTTGGCGCCCACAGAGGTGACGCGGCCGGTCACGATGCCACCTGGATCGAGGGCAAAGTCGACGTTCTCCACCACGGTCTGAGGCGGCGCGATGATGGGCTCCCCAAAGCCCTCTGGACAGTTGAAGGTTGTGCACGGCATGCCGCCGGACGCCTGGTCGATGAAGTCAGGGTGCCGGACCCGCAGAAGGTGGGCGCCGGGTCCGACGGCCAACTCCCAGAAGCCGTCGCCCCCGGCCGTGGCGCTGCCACCGCCGACGCGTTCGATCGTTGCACCCGCGATCGGTAGGCCGGTCGTGCTCGAGGTCACCCGTCCGCGCAGCATGCTCGGCGTTTCCAGCGCGAAGTCGATGCCGGTGATCACTTCATCGCCGACAACAGCGATCGGCGTGCCGGTCTCGAGCTGGCAGCCGTTCACGCAGTAGACGTTGTCCCAGAGCTCGTTCATCAGCCCGGGCAGGTTGTTCAACGTCGTCATGACGTACACGGTGCCCGGTGGTACCGGTCCGAGCTCGAAGATGCCGTCACCGTTGCTGAAGCCCGAGATGGTGAATGGCGCGCCGCGAACCGAAAGAAATTGGAAGGCGATCGGTGTGCCGCCCGCGGCTTCGGTGAGCCTGCCCGTGATGATCGCGCCCCGGTCGAGGGCGAAGTCGATGCCCGCGGTCTCCTGTCCCAGGGTCAGATCGAGAGGGGTGCCGTCGGTGGGGTCGGAGGTTGGGGTGATGTCGTCCCAGAACTCGCCAAAGTACGGGCGCTGGGGCCGGGCCCACAGGTAGTAGCGCACGCCGAGCAACCCGCGGAGTGTGTACGTGCCGTCTGATGCGACGTTCGCGTTGCTGACGAAGTTGCCGGCATCGTCGTAGTACCAGACCTGTGCCGTGACGGGACCGCCCGTTTCCGCGTCCGTCACCGTGCCCGAAATGCTCGCACCGAGGTCGAGGGCGAAGTCGATGACCGTGTCGACGTCGACGGTGATCGTAATCAGCTGCCCCGTGGTCGGGTCGCAGGAATTCGAAAACGGGACGCAGGGGATGTCGGGATAGAGCTCCGGGATATGGCCCAGCGGCCCGCCTGCCTGCAGGTAGTAATCGCCCGCCGGCAGGCTGGGAATCGTGTACAGGTCGTCGACCGGAAGGACGAAGAAGCCGAGCGGCGTACCGCTGTCATCGAAGGCCCGAACCCAGCCCGATTCAAGCGGCTGCATGGTCGATGAATCCCGCAGCGTCCCGACGAAGCGTCCACCCTTGGCAAGCGCAAAGTCGGCCTGCGGTGAAGGCTCACCAATCGCCACCGTGATCGGTTGCCCCAGCGTATCCGTGTCGCACAGGCCACCCGGGCACGTCTGATCCGGCCAGACCTCGTCGATCCAAGGGGGCGTGGAACCTCCGTCACCCGTGAACACGATGTAGTCGCCCGCGGGCAGGTTGTCATAGCTGTACTCCCCGTTGGCATCGGTCGTCCGGGTCTGGCAGCAGCCGCCATTCGGAGTTTTGACATTCACGGTGATGCCCGGGATCGGATCCCCCGATTCGGCGTCGACCACCCTGCCGACCAGGGGCGGCGGCTGTACGCCTTTGTGTGTGTTCTCTTGCATGACCGGTGCGAGCGGATCGATCTCGACGGCAGGCGCGAGCATCGCGTCGCGCCCTGCTTCGAGGCTTGACAGGGCGTCGCGGATCGCTGCCAGCCGGCCGGGCTCGACCAGCGGCTCGGCCTCGAGCTCCCGGTAGAGCGCCATGGCGTGGACGTGAATGCCGAACCAGGCGGGATCGTTCGCCGCCGTGGCCTCGTGCATCAACGCCATGAGGCGCGCCCGGCCGTCGACCCGGAATACTTCGTCCTCGAACCGGAACATTTCGCCCTCGAGCCGGAAAGGCTCGGCCTCCGACCGGATGCCGTGATCGACCTCGGCCTGAAGTTGGGGCGCCACCAGGGTGCCGAGCACGAGGAGGAGACAGAAGGGAAGGGGCGTGGGACGGCGAATGGAAATCTTGGTCATGGAAGCCTCGATGGTGAGTTCACACCGTAGAGCGACGTTCGCCGAAGTCCTCCCTCATCGAATGTTACCGAATTTCCGACGCGGCGTCGGCACCAGGGCCCGATGGACGGGGACCGACACAGACGGAACGGCGTCGGGGTCCGACTGCTCCCATTGGACCTCAATGGCCGGCGCTGGGAGACGGGAAGCGCTCCCGGACCGGTCGTCCGTGGACGAGCGAGGCCAATCTAGTTTGTTCGGCAACCGTACGGGGGGCCTCGATATCGGGATGGGATTGACTTTAAATGATAATGGGATATCATTTTCGAGTCTGGCAAGCGTTGCGCATGAATCACGTTGCGCATGAGTCAACGAGCGGGCCGGACGACGCGTCCGACCCGAAGAAGAATCCCCTCACGATGTTCGAATCGAATTCCCTGGACTGGTTGGTGGTCGGCGGCGGGCTGCACGGCGTGCACCTGGCCGCGAGGCTGGTCGGCGAAGCAGGGGTCGCGCCGTCGCGGCTCGGCATACTCGATCCGGAAGAGCAGTTGCTCGACTGTTGGCGGACCTTCACGGCTGTCACTGGCATGTCTCATCTGCGATCTCCCGGCGTCCACCACCTGGACCTCGAGCCGTTCTCCTTGATTCGTTTCGCCGGACAGCGCCGCCATCGCACGCCAGGGCTGCTTCGCGGGCGCTACAAGCTGCCGGCGCTCGACCTCTTCAATGCCCATTGCGATCGCGTCATCGAGCGCTACAGCCTGGCCGGCGCGCATGTGCGCGATCACGCTAAGTGCCTCGAGCCCCAAGACGACCATGTCCGCGTGACCACGCGCCGTGGCCAGCAGATCGAGGCGCGGCGGGTGGTGTTGGCGATCGGCGCGGGCGGGCAGCCCGCGTGGCCCTCCTGGGCACCGCGCGGCGAGGCGTATGTCCATCATGTCTTCGACCGGGTCAAGAACAAGGAGCTCTCGCCAACGGAGGGCTGCCTCTTGGTAGTCGGAGGCGGAATCTCGGCCGCGCAGGTGGCCCTCCGCTTCGTAGCGCAGGGACGGAAAGTATGCCTGGTGGTGCGACACCCGCTTCGGGTACACCGCTTCGACAGCGATCCGGGCTGGCTCGGTCCGAAGCTGATGCCGCTTTTCCGTCGTGAGCGAAGGCCCGATCATCGTCGGCGAATCCTTCACGAAGCGCGTCACCGAGGCTCGGTGACGCCGGAGGTCCTTCGTGCGCTGCGGGCCGCTCAGTCGACCGGTCTTCTCGAGATTCACCAAGGCGCCGTTTCGGATCTATCGATTGCCGACAGCGGCATTTGCTTGTCACTGGCCTCCGCACTGCCAAAGTCAGATGCGCGAAAGCCAGGCACCGTGATCGAGGGTACGCATCTGTACTTGGCAACCGGCTTCGCCTCCCGGCGGCCGGGGGGCGCGCTGCTCGATCGACTGGTCGCAGACTTCGATCTGCCGTGTGCAGCGTGCGGCTATCCGATTGTCGATGATTTGCTCCGTTGGCATCCGCGGATCCATGTCAGCGGTCCACTCGCCGAGCTCGAGTTGGGGCCGGTGTCGCGCAACATCGCGGGGGCGCGCCGCGCGGGCAATCGGCTGGTCGCGGCGCACGTGCGGCTCGGCTGGGCTGCCTGAGCAAGCGGCACCTGCCGAGCATCGAAGCGGCGGAGTACCGAATCGACGTCATGCAGAATCTCGAAGAGCGACGAGGCTCCGGTGCGGGCGGGCGCGCAGCTCGCACCGCTGGCAGCCTCGTCGTCGCGTCGGTCATGCTGCTCAACGCGCTGGCTGCCGGTGCGGGGCATGACGCCGAATGTCTGTGGGGCGATGCGATCGAAGCGCGCCACCCACATACGCATCTGGTGGCGCCAGGGACTGGACAAGCGGCCGAGGAACACCACGAACATCATGCCTGCATCGGCTGCGCCCACGGCACCCAACGACTCCTTCTGAGCCAACCCTTGGCCGTCGGACGACCGCAAGTCGCGGTGTCGACGGCGTGGATCGATCAGGCCCCGCCCACACGATCATTCCTTTCCGCGTGCTGCACGATCCGGGGCCCGCCGACGGACTGAGCCCCGTCAGCTGAGCCCGTCGGCTGAGCCCTGATCTCGCCCGCGCCTCATGTGAGGCGCTCTTGCTGCCGGGTACGCCCGGCTGCCGGCTCCTTCGAGGACCGGCTCGATCCAACTTGCTCGAAACAAGCACGCCGCGAACGGCCTCGTGCGGAGGCTGGCTCGCGCAGAAAGGACGTTGCCATGAATTTGTCTCGATGTTCGCCCGCCCAGAGGATCTGTCGGCCTCCGCGCGTGCGTTCTGCCGTGTTTCTCTGTCTTTGCTTCCTCCACCTCTCATCCAGCAATGCTTCGGCTGCCGAACTGGGTACGCTCACCGGTCGCGTCAGCTCGGATGCCGAAAGACTCCTCTCGCTCGCCACCGCGCGCATTCCCGATCTGGGTGTTTCCGTCGACATCGCGGGCGACGGAACCTTCCGCTTCGACGATCTCCAGCCAGGCTCCTACCTACTCGAGGTACGCGTGCCGAGCTTGGGCGTCGAAACCGAGCGCGTCTGGATCCACCCTGGTCGAGAGACGACGGTCAAACTCGTGCTTGGCGCGGACATTCACGCCGAAGAGATCGTCGTCTCGGCATCTGCCGAGTCGCGCCGGGCTTTCGAGCTCGCGACGCCCACCACCAGCTTGAGCGGGCGGCTGCTTCAGCTTCGTCTCGAATCGAGCCTGGGCGAAACCCTTGCCCAGGAGCCCGGTATCCACTCGACCTATTTCGGACCGGGTGCCAGCCAACCGGTGATTCGCGGCTTGGCGGGGCGGCGGATTCGGACCCTCGAAGGGGGCATTGGCACCGGCGATGTCTCGGGCCTGAGCGCTGATCACGCGGTGACCACGGAGCCGGCTCAAGCGGAGCGTATCGAGGTTCTGCGTGGGCCTGGCACCTTGCTGTATGGCTCGAGCGCCATCGGAGGCGTCGTCAATGTGATCGACGAGCGCGTTCCGACGGTTCGCGGCGTCGGGCGCATTCACGGTGACGTCTCGCTGCGCGGCGGCAACGGTGCGGATGAGCGTATGGGCTCCCTTCGCCTGTCGGGTGGCAAGGATCGCTGGGCCTGGAACGTCGCGGCAACCACGCGCGAGACCAACGACTACGACATTCCGGGTTTCGCGCTCCTCGAGGAGGAAGGCGTGCACGATGAGCACGGCGAACACGAGGAAGAAGCCGAGAACCCGTTCGGCACGGTGCCCAACACCGACCTCGATACGCGCAGCGCGCGCGCCGGCGCGACGTACTTCTTTGGCGACAAGGGATTCCTCGGTGTGTCGGTCAGTGGTTTCGACACCGACTACGGTCTGCCCGGTGGTCTCGAGCATGCCGAACATGCCGAAGAGGGAGAGCACGACGAAGGCGAGCACGAAGAGGGGGAGCACGAAGAGGGGGAGCACGAGGAAGGCGAACACGACGAACACGAGGAAGGTGTGCCGGTTCGTCTCGACGTCGAGCAGCGCCGATTCGACATCCGGGGGCAGATCGCGCAGCCGTTCAACGGTTTCCGGGCCCTCGAGATCAACGCCGGGGCCACCGACTACGAGCACCTCGAGCGAGAGGGTGACGCACCCGGCACGGTCTTCTTCAATAACCACTTCGAAACCCGCCTGGTGCTCCATCAGAACCGCCGCGGTCGGCATTCGGGCTCGATCGGCATCGACTTCGTCGACAATGATCTCGAGGCGATCGGTGCCGAGGCCTTCATCCCGAAGACGAGTACCACCCGCTTCTCGGCATTCACGCTACAAGAGATCGAAACCGGCCCATTCACCTTGCAGCTCGGCGCGAGGTTCGAGCGCCAAGAAGCCGATCCTGCCAACCAGGCACAGCGTCGCCATGATGGCTTGAGCGCCTCCCTCGGCGTGGTGTGGACCGCGCCGAGGATCTTCTCCGTGGCCTTGTCAGGCTCGCGATCGGTCCGTCTGCCGGCAGCGGAAGAGCTGTTTGCGGACGGTCTGCACATTGCGACTCAGGCCTTCGAGATCGGCGATCCTGCCCTGGACGAAGAGGTCGGTCTCGGGCTCGACCTGTCGCTGCGCGCCGAAGCCACGCTGTTCTCCGGCGAAGTGACGTTCTTCCGCCAGTCCTTCTCGGACTACATCTTTCAGGCCTTCACGGGTCTCGAATCGGAAGGCTTCCCGGTCGTCCTCTTCTCGCAGGATGATGCGACCTTCACCGGCTTCGAGCTCAAGGGGCGCTTCGAGCTCTTCGAGCGGGATGGTCACCACGTGCATGCCGTGTTCTCGGGCGACGTGGTCGATGCCGACCTCGACGTTGGCGGCAACCTGCCGCGCATCCCGCCCTTGCGCCTTGGACTCGGCGTTCACTACCACGGCGACCGCTGGAACGGCTCGGCCGAGGTGAAGTGGGTCGACGATCAGGACGAGGTTGCGGAGAACGAGACACCGACCGACGGCTACACGTTCCTGAACGCCAGCCTGGGATATCGGTGGTTCATCGGCAGCCAGGTCGTGGACATTCTCCTACGCGGCAAGAACCTCACCGACGAAGAGGCGAGAAGCCACACCTCCTTCCTCAAGGATGTGGCGCCGCTGCCTGGCCGCGTCGTGACCCTGTCGGCTCAGTTCCGCTTCTGAGTCGCGTTGCGAGGCGCTGACCGCTTCGTGCGCGGGCGGCTGCGGTCAGCCGCCCGCGGGTGGGGTAGGCGTCGTGGGGTCGTGCTCGACGTTGGCGGCCGCGATGCGATCGAGCTCGGCCTGCCACTGTGCCAAGTCATCGGCCTTGCCCCACTGCTCGTAGAGCTCGACCAGCCGCTCGACCTGGTCCTCCGTCGTCCAGTGCTCGGCGCCGTACTTGTCGGTGAGCATGGTCCGCGTGCGATGTAGAAGGTCTTCGGCCTCCTCATAGTCGCCGAGCGCGGTTTGCGAGATCGCCAGATGATGCATGGCGCGAGCGTTCATGAAATCGCTCTTCCAATCGGGCTTGCCATGGAAGGTGGTGTGGAGCAGGAGGTGCTCAGCGGCAATGCGGTGCTCTCCACCTGCCTGCGCGGCCAGGCCGACGTTGAAGTACTGGCGCATGACCATGTTGTGATCTTCACCGAGATGCGCGATGTCGTGCACGAGCGCCTCGCGTTGGATCGCCAGCGCGTCGTCGTGGCGCCCAAGGGCCCGTAGGGCGAAGCCGCGCCGGCGGCGCAGCTCGTTGACCCGTGGATGGGCGGGATCGAAGGTCTTTTCGAGCAAGGCCATGGCGGCGGTGAAGTCTGCCAGTGCAGCTTCCTGATCTCGCGTCGCACGGTAGTGGACCGTTCCGCGGTTGGCCAGTGCGTCACCCACGGCGGGGTGATCCTCGCCGTAGATCCGACGGGAGGCCTCGATCGCACGATCGGCAATCGGGAGCGCTTCCTCGCCTTTGCGTCGGTAGGCGAGCGCGCGAACCAGCCCAATGCGAACCGGCAACACGCGTGGATGCCAGGGGCCGAAGGCGGCCTCGAGCAGCTCGAGCGCCTGTCGAGAAAGGTCTTCGGCCGTATGCCATTCGTTGTACCAGCCGGCGTATTGGGCCAAGGC
>CALFAM010000133.1 GCA_937948815.1 uncultured bacterium | reverse complement strand
AGGGCGGGAAGATCGTCGCGTGCCAGCCGGGAAGCTGTGACACCGAGAAGTCGAAGCTGATGATGGAGTGCACAGACAGCACCAGCGGCGTCGACAGGCCAGCGAGAAGCAGGTAGGCCGCTTCGTAGTTGTGCCAGTGCTTCGCCGATCCGCGCCAACCGAGGCAGAGCACGCCGAAGACGACCCGCAGCACCGGGTTCTTGGTGCGATCGCGCATGGTTGCGAGATCGGGCACCAGGCCGGTGAACCAGAACAGCAGGGAAACCGTGCCGTAGGTCGAGACCGCGAACACATCCCAGATCAGGGGGCTGCGGAAGTTCGGCCACAAGCCCATCGTGTTCGGGTAGGGCATCAGCCAGTAGGCGGCGACCCAGGGACGTCCGGTGTGGAGCACCGGGAACATCACGGCACAAGCCACAGCGAACAGGGTCATGGCCTCGGCAAAGCGGTTGATGGACGTTCGCCAATGCTGGTTGAGCAGCAGGAGGATCGCCGAGATCAACGTACCAGCGTGACCGATACCGATCCACCAGACGAAGTTGATGATGGCGAAACCCCAGGCCACCGGCATGTTGAGGCCCCAAATGCCTGTACCGGTAAAGATCAGCTTGGTGATGGCCATCAGCATCACCATCACCAGGGAGAAGCTGATCGCCCAGACACCGAACATCCACTTCGGCGTCTTGCCGAAGACGATGCCGCTGATCTTCTCGGTCATCAACTCCGAGTCGTAACCCGGTCCGATGACTGCGCGGTCCAGGTCGGCGCGCGCGTCGGATGTCGCCATCCTTGTGTCTCCTCACGCCCGGCGGTTAGCCGTGCGCATCCTCGTGCCCGTGCCCATCGTTCGCTGACGCCGCCTTGGCGAGCGCCGGACTCGGGTTGCGAACACGCGCCAGGTAACTGGTTCGCGGTCGTGTCCCGAGCTCGTCGAGCAGGTTGTAGTTACGCGGCGACGCTTTGGCGCGCGACACCACGGAATCCGAATCGTTGATGTCTCCGAACGCGATCGCGTCACTCGGACAGGCCGACTGACAGGCGGTCACGATCTCACCGTCGGCGATCTGACGCCCCTCACGCTTGGCGGTGATCCGCGCTTCATTGATGCGCTGCACGCAGTAGCTGCACTTTTCCATGACGCCGCGGCTGCGGACCGTCACGTTGGGATTGCGGCCGAGCTGAAGTTGCGGCGTTTCGAAATCTGCGTACAGCAGGAAATTGAAGCGACGAACCTTGTAGGGGCAGTTGTTCGAGCAGTAGCGGGTGCCCACGCAGCGGTTGTAGACCATGTCATTGAGGCCTTCGTCGCTGTGTACCGTCGCGGCCACCGGGCAAACCACCTCGCAGGGTGCCTGCTCACAGTGCACGCAGGTGACCGGCTGGCTGACGATGGCGTTGACGTCGTCACCGTCCTCACCCACGAAGTAACGATCGACCCGGATCCAGTGCATCTCGCGCCCACGCGAGACCTGGTCTTTTCCGACGGTCGGGATGTTGTTCTCGGACTGGCACGCGACGACACAGGCGTTGCAGCCCGTGCAAGCGTTGAGGTCGATGGTCATGCCCCAGGCATAGCCGTCGTACTTCCACTCCGCCGAGGCATCCATCATCGATTTCGACGTGTCGAGACCGTGATGCGCGCCATGGAATGCGTGCTCGGGATCGTGGCGATAGGTTTCGAGATCGGCCATCTTGACCAGATCGCGACCTTCCATCGCATGGTGATCCTGGGTCGATGCCAGCAAGACGGTCTTGCTGGTCGCGCTCGCCTGCGCGCCGCCGGTCATCTGCCAGAACGCTTCGGTGGTGCGAATCTGGTTGGCGTCGACCCCAGCGCCTTCGCCGACACGACCGCAGGACGCGCGCCCGTAGCCGAGATGAAGCGTCCCGGCACCGTCGGCATGCCCGGGCACGGCCCAGACCGGGACCTCGACGGCGTGCTCACCGACGCTCAGGTTCACCACCGGCCGGTGGCCCATCTGGTCACCGTAGGAGAAGGGCTCGCCGAGGCCGAGATCGCGGTAGGTCCGCGGGCTGATCAGCAGCGCGTTGTCCCAGGTCAGCTTGGTGATCGGCTTGGGGCACTCTTGCAGCCATGCATTGTTGGCGAAGCGCCCGTCGAGGACGGTGGGATCCGGCCGAAACGCCAGCTCGAGCCCACTACCGGCAGCCGGCTGGCTGGCGATCGCCTGCGCGGCGGCGGTGACCGCGGCGGAGTTGAGCGTCGGCGCTACGGCCGCCAGCGCCGAGCCGGCGACGAAGCCGTTGTGCACCGACCGGCGCCACAAGGTGTCGTCCAGCGTGGCATGCTGCTCACGGATCAGATCGAGCGCCGGAACCGTGGTCTTGCCGAGCATGATGGCCAGCAGCTCGATGGGGCTCTTGCCATCGTAGAGCGGCTCGATGATCGGCTGCGTCAGGACGATCGAGCCGTCGATCGCACGACCGTCACCCCAGCGCTCGAGCGCGTGCGCTTCGGGCGCCTGCCACTGGCAGTACTGCGCGGTCTCGTCCGTGCGCTGCGTGAGCGTGATGCTGAGCGAAACCTTGGCGAGCGCCCCCGCGACATCGAGATCTGCGGGCGCGTCGTAGACCGGGTTGGCGCCCATGATCACCAAGGTGTCGACCTTGCCCGCTTCCATATCGGCTACGAGCTCGGTCAACGAAGCAAGCTGATCGACGGCTTCGGCGGCCACCGGTGTCGTGTATTCGACCGTCGATCCAACATTGCCGAGGGCATCGTTGATCGCATGGACGAGGACCTGGACGTCGGCATCGAGATAGTCGCCAGCGACCACCAATCCGCGACCGCGCGCGGCTTCGAGATCAGAAGCGACGGCAGCCACGAAGGCTTGACGCTCGCCCGAAGCAAAGTCCGACGGCGCCTGCGGCGCGAGCTGCCAATGATGGGCCAGCGCGGTCACGAAGCCACCGAGCTCGCTCGGCTTGAGCGCCATCCGATGATCGGCGGCCGAGCCGGTCGACGTCGGCGCGGTCTCCACGGTGTAGAGACGGCTGATGACGTCGGCGCTGTCGACCTTTCGACGCGCGGCGAAATCCTTGGCGTAGCGCACGGCACCCGGGCCGCTGGACAAGAAGTCGCTCGCCACGTCGACGATCACGTCGGCATTCGCCAGGTTATAGCGAACCTCGTGCGGTGCGCCGAACGCGCGCTCGGTCGAGGCGTAGACCCCATCGCGCCCGAGACCATCGAACTGGTGCCAGCGCGCCTGAGGCATGTCCGCGATCAGCTCGGCAATCATCGCCGCCTGGGTGGGCGACGTGACGGTGCCAGTCAGGAGACGGAAGCCCTCGCCGTCGAGGGGCCGCAGCGCATTCACCTTGTTGGCCAGCAGTTCCCCGAGAACCTTCCAAGTACGGATGGTGCCCATGTTGACCACCGACTGCAGACGGTCGGGATCGTAGAGGTCGAGGACGCTGGCCTGGGTGAAGACGTCACTCTTGCCCAGACTGGCAGGGTGATCCGGATTGCCGTCGAGCTTGGTCGGTCGCCCCAGGTGGCTCTCGGCCAGCACGGGAACGGCGTAGCCGCCGAGGCTGAGACCGGAGGCAAAGAACAGCGGCTTGCCGGGTACGACCTGCTCGGGCTGCCGAACGTAGGGGACGATTTCTTCGAAGGGCTGCCGTGTGCAGCCGGCGAGGCCAGCGAGTGCCAGCGAGGCACTCGACAACTTGAGAAAGCTTCGCCGATCGAGATCGGGCGTCCACTCGGCGGCAAAACGCGGGAACTCACGCTGGAGCATGTCGCGGAAGCCAGGCGCGTCAGCCAGCTCCTCCAGGCTCCGCCAGAAGCGCGGACCGCGGGCATTCGCGAGCGTCTCACGCATGGACGTTGCGTCCTGCGATGGCGACTGGTCCGGTGTGGACTCACTGCTGCCCTGCGGCTCGTCGCTTGGCGCGGCCGTGGGCTTGTCGTCGATGATGGTCAAAGGGCTCATGATCTTCCCGTGCGGCGTCGGATGCGATGTGCGATCGACACGCGCTCTGCTACCGGTGACAGGTCGAGCAGCTGGTCAAGCGCCACTCGTCCCCAATGTGCGCTGCTTCCATCAGCCGCGTTCCGTACTCCGGATCGTCGGCTGGCGGCTGCCACGTCATGTTGGTCACTTCTTCCGGCGGCCGCAGGTTGGGCGCTGGGTTCCGATGGCAATCGAGACACCACTGCATCTGCAGCGACGACGCGCGCTTGAGCAGCGGCATCTCGTTGACCTGGCCGTGACAACTGACACAGCCGACGCCCTTGGCCACGTGAATGCTGTGATTGAAGTACGTGAAGTCGGGAAGGTCGTAAACCCGATTCCAGCGTAGGGGCTCACCGGTCCGGTAGCTTGCACGAACGGGCTCCAGCATTGGGCTGTCGACCCAGATCTGCTTGTGACAGTTCATGCAGGTCTCGGTCGGTGGGATGCCCGCGAAAGCCGACGTCTCGACAGACGTGTGGCAGTAGCGGCAATCAATGCCGAGGCCGGCGGTGTGGTGATCATGGCTGAACTTGACCGGCTGCTCGTACACGACACCTTCGCGGGTCTTGTACGGCGACCGTTCCACGGCCATGACCAAGCCGATTCCGCCACCGACCAAGCCGATCAGCGCGACGATGCTGACCCGGGCGATGACGTTGGTGCTGCGATGAAAGATCTGCGTCATGTCTACGACTGCTCGCGTGCGCTCACGATTGCGAAGCGACTCCCCCGTGGGCTCGCGCTCCGGTTTCGAAACTGCGGCGTCCGGTTCTCGTACCGACTGGCATGTGACACCGGGCATGCTCGGGCACAGCTGACCCTAGGGCAAGCCATGCAGGGCATGCGGCGACTGGCGCGCGATCCGGCCGTTTCCGTCAGTGTGATCGCTGTACGCCTCCTAGCTTGTGAAACTTTTCACAAGCTCCTGTATGAACGCAAGCATCGTATCCGATCTAACGCTGATTCCCAGCACGGAATCTGGCACCATGGGACCGTGGATCCTCTAACGCACACCTTGACGGGCGCAGCCATGGCCCAGACCAAGCTGGCAGAAGGTTGCCGCAAAGGGCTAGCCACATTGGTCATCGGTGCAAATTTGCCCGATATCGATGTCTTTTCCTTTATCGCTGGTGGCGATGCTTCCCTCGCCTGGCGACGGGGATGGAGTCATGGCCCCGTGGCCATGTTGGTGTTTCCGGTCCTGCTGGCTTGGGTCATGCTTTTTCTCGATCGCCGGGCTGCGCGGTCAGCCGGGCGGACGGCCGACCGCTTCCCGGTACTTCTCGGGCTGGCCACACTCGGGGTCTGGAGCCACCCGATGCTCGACTGGCTCAACACCTATGGCGTGCGCCTGTTGATGCCATTCGACAACCGCTGGTTCTACGGCGACGCGCTGTTCATTGTCGACCCCTGGGTCTGGCTCGTGCTCGGCGGAAGTGTCTTTCTCGCTGGCGCGCGGCGCGCGGAAGGGAGCCAAGCGAGTGATTCGCGACGGCGCAGCCTCCGCTGGGGCGTCGTTTCCTTGCTGGCGGCCACAGTCGTGCTGCTCGGCCCGGCCAACGACGACACGGACGTGCTGAGGGTGGTCTGGGTGCTCGGCCTGACAGCCATCGTGGCCGCGCGTCGGTTGGGTCTACCGCGCTGGTCGCCGGCGCGGTTGGCGACCAGCGCGCTTCTGCTCGTAGCCACCTACGCCGTCACCATGGCACTGCTGTCGGGCTTCGCGGCCCGCGAGATCCGCCAGCAGCTCACGGCAGCGGGCACACCGAGCCAGCGGCTGATGGCGGGGCCGGTGCCGCTTCACCCTCTGCGTCGGATGGTCATTGCTGAGACCCAGGACGGCTACCGAAAAGGTCGCTACGACTTCACGCGCACGCCACGCCTTCAGCTCGATCCTCGGTCGGTGCTTCGACCGGCATCCGCGGAGATCGATCGCGCCTGGGCCGATCCGAGTGTCCAAGGCTTCCGAGGCTGGGCCCGCTTCCCCCTCGCTTCCGAAACCGCGCATGACCATGGTCGGACGGTCTTTCTTTTCGACCTCCGCTACACCGACCAGCCAACCCAGGGCTTCGGTGGCGCCACCGTAGAGCTCGACGCGACGCCCCCGACCGACGACTGACCGACGTTCAGCACCCACGCACCACCCGCGTGCTCCACGACCCTGCGCCTCGGACACGACTCCTGATGCACGACGCTGGATCATCTCGGGCCCCTGCGGCTCGAAGTTGAACGCGTTCGAAATTTCTTGACAAGAGCCAGCGACCCTTCTACGCTTCCACTATTGAACAAGTTCAATTCAACGGAGGCAGTGATGTCGGCAACCTTGATCACCTACTTGCTCTACCTGGCCATCAGCATCGCGTTGACCATCTGGGTCGCTCGCACGCTGCACAAGAACGGACGGGTCTTCTTGCTCGACGTCTTCGGGCAGAACGAGTCGCTCGCCGACTCGGTCAACCACCTGCTGGTCGTTGGCTTCTACCTGATCAATCTGGGGTATATCGCGCTGCACCTCGAGATCGGACATGTCGTGGTGGATGCCGTGGAGGGCCTGGAAGCCCTCTCCGGCAAGGTCGGAACCGTTCTGATCGTGCTGGGTCTCGTGCACTTCGTGAACCTGCTGGTCTTCGCGCGCATGCGTCGGCGGGGCCGTGAGAAGGCAGAGGGCATCCCCGTGCGGCCGGACGAGTGGCTGCCGGAGCGCTAGCGCATGCAACGGCTGACCGTTCTCTACGACAGCGACTGTCGGCTCTGCCGCGCAGCGCGGCACTGGCTCGACGGTCAGCGGATGCTCGTTCGGATGCGCTTTCTCCCCGCAGCCTCGCCTGAGGCGAAGCAGGCGTACCCGAACCTCGACCACGACCGAGCCCGCCAGGAGCTGCACGTTGTCAGCGACCGGGGCGCGGTCTTCCGCGGCGCCCATGCATGGGTCATGTGTCTCTGGGCCCTCGAACGCTACCGCCCCTGGGCGCGCCTCGCCGCGCGACCGGCCAACCTGCCCAAGGCCGAGCGCCTGGTTCATTGGCTCGCCACCCACCGCCACAGACTCGGACGGTGAGAAATGGAACACGATGAAGGACGGATGTTTCGCATCCGAATCGCGATCACGCTCGGAGCGGCTGCGCTGCCCCTTGCACTGAGCCTGATCTGGTCGGCCCCCACGGGTTGGCAGTACCGAAACATGGTCGTGGCAACCTGGGCAACGATGATCGCGGTGGCGGCTTGCACGTATGCGCTGGCACCGTCATTCGTACGCTGGGCGGCACGGCGAGAGCTCGGGCTCTGCCTGGCCACAGCGTTTCTTGCCCTGATCCTGGCGTACCCGCTCTTCTCGGTGCTCTACGGGATCATCTACGGCAATTTCTCCGAGACGATCTGGATAACGCTGGTGGCAGCGGGCACCAGCATTCACGTCGCGCTCCCGACCGCGCTCGCATTCGCGGGCTTCTGGTACTGGCGCATCCGTGCAACGCGCGATCAACGCCCACTCCGCCGCGTCGCAGGGTGAGCGCTCTTGGGACCTACGGTGTATCCGCTTCCAGGCTCAGGTCGACGAAGAGGTCGCCGATCGTCGCTGAAGCGCGGTGCACTTCGACCGCCACGAGGTTGATGCCGGGAACGAGTTGGCTCGGGGTCACGCCGATGGTCGTATCGACCCCATTGGGTGAATCAGCCAACGTGCAGAACGTCGGCTGGCTCGTCGACAGATTCGGGCTGCCGATGACGTTGCCATTGAGGTAGACCACGGCACCGTCTCCAGCACGCAGGTGAAGGCTGTAGCTGCTCCAGGCGTTCGGATCATCGACCTCGAATTGCTGCCAGACGTAGACCGTCGGGCGGACCCCTCCGGGAACGCCGCATGCCGACGTCGGCTCGTCGCCGATCATGGTGGTCACACCACAGTCCTCCGGATCATCCGGCCCGCAAGCCGGACCGGGTGCCCCGAGGGCGAGCGGATCGCCGAGCGGCGCCTGCCCCTTCGAGAAGGCCCCCCCGTACCCCGGCTGGAACCACTTCGTTTGTGGGCCATCGTCCGGTGGCGCGGCATCGCCGATATCGACGAACCGCCAAACCGACCGCGCTTCGACCAGTACGGCCGGATTCCGGGGCGTGAGCGTGAGGTCGAATGCCAGATCGCCACCCGATGCCGCTGCCTGGTGGACTTCGACCGCGAGAACATTTCTGCCGGCTACGAAGTCCGTCGGGGCAGCTTCGATCGTGTCGCGCACCGGCAGCGGGACGCCGGACGTGGCAGTCGTGCCATGGACGATCGAGCCGCCGGGCATGTTGGGGCGCCCGACCTCGGCCCCGTTGACGTAGACCACCGCGCCGTCATCCCGCAGCACGTCGAGGTCGTAGTCGGTGAAGGCGTTCGGGGCATCGAGCTCGAAGGCGTGGCGAAAATAGACGGTTTCCGACGGCGTGAGCCCGCCGTTCGCGACTGTCGTGTTGAGGTCCGGCACGGCACCGTAGCCCAGCAACGCCGTACCCGAAGCCCAGGCTTCGTCGTCGAAGTCGCGCGTCATCCAATCTACCGGCGGCGCCCCTTGGGACGGAACGTTGTCGAGATAGCGCCAGGCAGCTCCGTCGACCACCTGCGGCGGTTTGCGCAGCAGGTGAAAGTCGTGCTCGATGCGGTCGTCGTAGACCTGGACGATGCGGAATCCGGCGCTGATCGGCGGATCACCGACACGCTCTGTGGTGATCAAGACCATTGGATCGGATGGCTGCGCGGACAACGCCGGGTCGTCCAGCGTGATCCGGTTCTTGTGCAGGTGGCCCGAAAAGGCCGCGGTGACATCGTTGGCACGGAAGGCAGACAGTAGCTTCTCGCGAACCGGCAGGTGGACATTGTCGTTGCCGTCGTCGTCCGGCTCGTCGGGGTCGGAGAGGAAGAGAGGGTGGTGGGCGAGCACGAAGCGATGGTGCTCGCCCGGCAAGGGAACGGTGTCGTGCTCCAGCCAGGCGATGCGATTCGCGACTTCGTTCTTGACCCACTGACCGTTCGCGGCCCAGTAGGCGGGGTCGCTCGTCTCGAACTTGGGCGCATTCAACAGGGTCGAGTTGATCACGAAGAAACGGCTGCTCGCGTAGCTGAAGGCATAGTGGTCATCGATCCCGAAGTTCGTTCGGTACGCGTCGACCAGCGCCTGCGTCGGCATGATCGACAGCTCGTGATTGCCGGCGACGAGCACCCGGGGAATGGACGCATCGAGCTCGTCCATGCGCGCGAAGAAGAAGTCGCGCTGCGTCGTGTTGTTTCGAGACTGCACCATGTCACCGACGATGGCGACGAACGCTGGCCGCAGCCGATTGGCCGCGTCGACCGCGCGGGCGAGGTGCCGATTCTCCAGCAAGTAGGGCGCCGTCTTCGGCTCCAGGAATCCGAGCTGCGGATCGGCGATGACCATGAATGGGAAAGAGCCCTGGTAGGCGTCGACCTGGGTACAGGCGCAGACCGAGGGGCCACCATCTTTCGGCGTCGCGAACACCTGATAGGCGCGATCAACCATCCGGTTGACCGTGGGATCTCGCCGGGTCGGATCCGACAAGCCGTCGTAGGGCGTGAAGGGATCCGCCGCGTGCCGGCCGAGCCGCTGCCAGGCGTAGCTGTGGTCGGCATCGAGGCCCGGCGTTGCCTCCAGGCGGAGGTAGCGATCGGTCGGACCACCATGCTGGGTGATGGTTAGCCCGCTGCCACAGACATCCGGACACCCTTGGACCGTGTTGCCAAGGGATTGGAACGCCTTGCCCGGGCTTGAAGGGGCACCATCACGGTCGAATGGTTCGAGGGCGTTCCCCGGCACAGGAAACGAGGCAACGATCAGGAAGGCAATGAATCGGCGTACGACGAGGCTTCTCATGGGCAAGCTCTCCTGGTTGATTGCATGGGGGCTCTCACCGAGATCAGTGCCCGGCGAGGGTGACCGTGCTCCGAGCGAGCGACTGCGCCGCATGCAATACGCGGCGCAGCCGCCCTCTTCACGGGCTCTGAGGTGGCGCGGTATAGGTGTCGAGAAAGACGCCTTCGGGTGGCGTCTGGAACGGCAAGAGCGGTAGGCCATCGAAGAGAAAGGCAGGTACGTTGCCGAAGAACTTGGGGCTGTTCTGGAGCGGCTGACGGCGCAGGTCAAGGTGCATCGGGCTGCTTCCAGGTGCCAGCGCATCGCGACGGTTGAGGGTGACCGACGGATGCCCTTCGGTGTGGCAGCTCAGGCAGAACGCGTTGTCGAGCGACGAGGGCCGCGACTGGCCGAAGGCGAGCGGCCCTTCAGGGAAAAGCAATGCAGGACGCAAGCAACGCTCCGGCTGCGGATGGCTCTCGAGCCTCCGGGTCTTCCCCAGGCAGTGGTAGTGGCTGTGGTCGGCAGCATCGGTCGCGTCGACCGGGTGGGCGATCGGACGCTCGCAGGCGAAGGAGTCGAAGCTGCTCGGTGTCGGCAGACGTGCCGCGATCTCGGCGTGGGAAGAAGCTGGATAGGCGAGGGCACGCGCCGCCAGTGGCTCGCCGGGAACGACACCGACCAGGGTGCCGTGGGCGTGGTTGCACAGAACCTCCGGGCCGGGCGCTCGGCCGATCACCTTGAAGTCATCGACCCATCCGCGGAAACCCCCCGCGCCATCGCCGACCGTCACCACGCCCGGAGTCATCCGAAACAAGCTTTCCGTCGGCGAAAAGCGCTCGAGAAGGTAGCCGTCGATCGCGACCTCGATGACAGGTGCGGCACCGGGCAGGCTCGCATCCGAGACGATGCCGATGGTCGACCAGGTACGCTCGGATAGGGCGAGCGCGGATGGCAAGGCAACGTCGAAGATGGCCTCGCCCTTGCCGAATCGGAGCGCAGTCGCATCGACAATGTCGAGCCATGTGCCATCCGGCAGCGTCAGAAGCCGACGCGGGCCCGTCAGTTCGCGGGGATCGATGCTCAGGTTGTAGAACCAGGTCCCGTCTTCCATGGCAACCCGGCTGCCGGCCGACTGCTCGGGAACGATCAGCTCGACACGGTCGTCCGTACCGTCGAGCCAGAGCCCCTTGGCGTCGTAGCCCCCCGCCGCGATCGGCTCGCTGCGGGCACCACCGAGGAGGTAGCCGTACTGCGGCAGGCTCCACTGTGTCGCGGCAGCTTGATTGGCCAGGTGCGCCGGAAACTGGAATCCCTCGCCGCCCACTCTTCCTTCGTAGACGAAGCCATCTTGGAAGCGTCCGCGCTCGGGGTTGGTCGCCTTGATCGAAACGCTCATCGGCAAGACGACCAAGGCGTCCGGGTCGTTGACGTCGTCGAAGGACACCTCGTCCGTCATGCCCTGCGTGGTGATCTGCCACACCACCTCGCGCGGCGTATCCGGGCGCATCTCGGGCTGGAAGAGGAGTTGGTTCTCGAGGGCGTTGACCAGGGTGCGCGCGGACGGGCCGACCTCGGTGCCCCCGGGAGCGTCTTCGTAGAGGCGCAAGAGCCGGTAGGAATGCGTGCCACCCGGAATGGCTGCATCGACAGGATTGTTGCGGCTGTCCGGACTCCACATCTTGCCCTGACCCCACAGGCCCACGACCGTCAGGCCGGCGCGCGGCAAGTGGTCCGTCAGGCTCTCGACGTGCCCCACGGTGGTCGGATGAAGCGGCAGGGTGCCGGGGCAGTCGGCGCTCGGGATGCACGGAATGTCGGGCTGGCTCCCGAAGACCGGATGGCCGACAACCTCGAATTTCTCGTGAACCTCGCCCGCGCTGTCGACATAGAAGTGCGTGGCGCGCGCGAGCATGAACATCAGGTTGTCGCCATCACGATCGACCCACGGATAGCCTCCTCGAATCGCGTGTGTTCCCGGGACCCGGGTCGACAGCTCCTGGTTCTCGAAGTCGCGAAGCGGAAATCGGGCCACGCCGTAGTCGGCCATCAGCGGATCCGTGTGCATGGCGTAGATGTCCCGAAACGCTCCCCACGCGGTGACGTCGCAGGGGTCCGCGTTCTCGGGCATCACCGCGTACTGGATGAGACCATCGCCCTGGATGAAGATCAGCCGGCCGTCACCGGTGATCACCGGCTCGAGGATCTCGGCCGGCGCGCCCGGTGGCAAGGGCGCCCTTCGTGGCGCGGTGAGGGGCTTGACATGGACGACGTGGGCACGCAATGCCTCGAATTCGTCGCTGTCGTTGGCGGCCGAGCCCTTGGGGCTGGCGACCACCACCCGCACCTCGGTTCCCCACAGCTCGTCCTGCGTGGGTACGACGTCCCGATTCTCGTAGACCGTAACGACCGTGAGGTCGTAGCAATCGTGGTCTCCTGCAGCCAGAGCACCACCGGTCGCCGTGCAGGCGAAGGGATTGCTGACACGGCCCGGCACGCTCTGCTGCCGGTTCACCGCCTCGAGTGGCTCGGTGCCGAGGTGCGGATCGCAGATCGCGGTCGACTTGCCTTCCAGGCGGCCCGTGATCGCCGTGCTGCCGTGAAAGGCCGACGCTGAGACATCGCGGCCATAGCGGGCGGCCGATTGGCCCACTTCGTAGCTCCGGTCTTGGTTGTCCGGCTGCTGCTGGCTGATCGGTTTCTCGAAGATCTCGGGGGTGTGGACCCGGAACTGCAGTCCGCCGTTCGCGGCCACGACCAGCACGCGGCCATCGAAGGACAGCGCACGGTTGCTGACCAGGCTGGTGTGGACATACCGCGGCTCGAGGGTCGCAGGCCCGCCGTTCTGACCGCTGTCCGGATCGAGACGGCGAACGAGCACGTCGACCGGCCGAGACGGCGATTCGGGCAAGGTCTCGTTCGGGATCCAGGGAGCCTTCGCTCGGACGCAGCCGACGTTGACCTTCGCGCTCGCCTCACGCGGACCGAACCCGCCGAAGAGATCGGCACCCCGGTTCTGGCAGACTTGCGCCATGGCCTGGCGACACGCGGTCGAAACGGACGCCTCGGAGAAGGAGCAGCCGGGCACCAGGTCTTCGACGCTCGAGGGGTCCAGCTTCTCGTTGTCGGCGACCCGGTCGCGGATACACGCCACCCGCACGAAATCGGGACCGCGCTCGAGCGGTCCGAAGCCGGTCGCGAAGCCCTCTCGGTCGCCGCAGTGCCGATGAATGGCGACACTGCATCTCTTACTCGGTCCGCCGTCCGAGCAGCCTCGGATCTGGTCTTGGAGAACACCGAATCCGGCCGTCACGGTGTCGGCGGCAGTCTCGGTGACGCAGGTGACGTCGACGGTGTCCGGAGCACCCGCACGTTCGACGCCCCAGCCGCTCACATGCCCCTTGGCCGTACAGAAGCGGTGGATGCCGACGCCACACTTGAATCCGATCAGATCGTGGTGCGTGTCGCACGGAGATGTCGGAGCGCCCGGCCCCAGACAGGTCGAAAGATCGGCCAGGCAAGCTCGATCGATCTCGTACTGCACGACAGCGGTGTCCGAGTAGACGGCGTCGAACTCACGGGCGCCGAATGGGCTGGCCCATCCTGCCGACGCGCCAAGGTACGAGACGATGCAAAAACAGAGCAGGAGTGTCGATCGACGGGGGTTGTGTGGTCGCATGATGTCGCCTCCCGGTGGTGAGCGCTACGACACGAATTCCTCTTCCTACCCTTGAAGCGCTGTTGCAACCCACCCGGGGCCAGGCAAATCGTCGAGACGCGGTTGGCCGACACACCCGCGCTTGCCCGAAGCCGGACTCGACCCCCATAATCATGGTGGGTGTGGCAGTGGCGCCGGCCCCTGCAATCGCGACCGGGAACGACGCTGATGACCGACGAGCTGCTGTACGCCAACACCAAAACGAATGCGGGCACGACCGGCAAAGGCGAGCGAACGCGCGCGCGGATCCTCGAAGCCGCCCTCGACCTGTGCCGCGAACACGGCTACGAGAAGACCACCATGCGTGCCGTCGCCAAGGCGGCAGGGGTGTCACTCGGCAATGCCTATTACTACTTTCGGTCGAAAGAGCACCTGATCCAGGCCTTCTATGGCCAGACCCACAGCGACCACCTCGAAGCGTGCGGTCCCTTGCTCGAAGGCGAGCAGTCTTTTCGTCAACGGCTGGCGATTGTGCTGCAGACCAAGATCGACACCAGCATGCCCTACCACCGCTTTGCAGGGGTGCTGTTCAAGACCGCTGCCGATCCAGCAAGCCCGCTCAATCCCTTCAGCGATGCGTCCGCGCCCGTGCGCGACGAGAGCATCGCCCTCTTCGCCCGCATCATCGAAGGTTCCGATCTACGCGTCGGCAAGGCGTTGCGCCCCCATCTCCCGAAGCTGCTTTGGACCTACCAGATGGGCGTCATCCTGTTCTGGGTTCACGATCGATCGCCGGACTGCAGCCGCACGCGCCTGCTGATCGACACGACGAGCAAACTCGTCAGCCAGCTGGTGCGGGTTGCCGGCTTGCCGCCGCTTCGTCCCGTTCTCCGTTCCGTGATCGGCCTGCTCGACGACTTGGCACCACCGGACGACAAGGCGTCCGGTACACGTCGCTGAGCCACCCGCGGCTCCGAGCGCTGCTCGACTCAGGCGAAGGTTCGGCTCAGGTGCATGAACGCCTGCCGGCGCCACCAGGCCCAGTCATGGCTGACGTCGCGACCCCAGATATCGCGCAGATGCGGGATGCCCTTGGCGTCGAAGAGATCCGCCAGCCGCTGCGTCTCCTCGATGCAACCTTCTTCCCAGGCGCCTTGGCCGCATACCAAGGTGACGTGGGTATTGCGGCGTACACGGTCGAGCGCCGCACCCTCGAGGTTGCTGACGTAGGCGAGCGGGTTATTGAAGTAGGCCTCTGCTGAGGGGTGGCCATCGGTGAAGTGGCTCATGTCGTAACGGCCCGACAGGCACAGCGCGTAGTGGACGAGCTCTGGCTGCTTGAGCGCCATGTTGGCGGCGTAGAAGGCGCCGAGGCTGGCACCCGCGGCGGCAACGCGGATCGCCGGTGCGTGGCAGTCCGCGCGGATCCAGGGCACCAGATCGTCGAGCAGGAAGCGCTCGTAAGCAGCATGGCGCTCGAGGCGTGCGGCCGGATCGTTCTCCCGCCGCGTCCAGGCCTCCGCCACGTTCGACTCCGGGCAGTAGAGCTTGATCTTGCCGCTGTCGATGAGCGGTGCCAGAGCCTCCACCATGCCCTGTCGATCCCACTCGTGAGCAAAGCCGGCTGCCGTAGGAAAGATCAGCAACGGCGCACCGAAGTGTCCGAAGCACCAGATGTGCATGGGGCGCCCCATCGAGGCGCTGGGAATCCGTTCGTGACGTCGTCGCATGATCGTGTCCTAAGCAAATTTCCGGGCGCGGCTGGTCGAAGGGCGCTGATCCTACCGGACGCCGCCGTCCAACGGCCGCGCCGCGTCTTGCAAGCCGGGAATACTGCAAGTAGACTTATCGTTCTGGCCTTTGCGCGGCCAGCTTCCGCACGGCACCCAGCAAACGTACTGCTCATGCGGCGAATCGACGGCAGGGGCCGTCTGGGCGGAGGCAAACCTGCGCAGGTTCCTTTCAGCGAAACCCATGATGTGTGGGTACACCCGAGGTCTTCGAACGCAGCGCGTATCAGCCGCGGGCGCCTCACACCGAACGCTCTGGAGCATCCCATGAAAAGCGACATCCATCCTCAGCTTCACTTCGTGACCGCGGTCTGCGCCTGCGGCAACGAGTTTCAGACCCATTCGACGACCCCCGAGCTGCGGCTCGAAATCTGCAGCAACTGCCACCCCTTCTTCACCGGCAAGCAGAAGTTCGTCGATACTGCCGGACGCGTGGAGCGCTTCAACCGCCGCTACCGCAAGCAAGCAAGCTGACACGGGAGCAAGCCCTGGCGCGGTCGTTTGTACCTGAAAAACTGATCCGGGGCTCTTGCGATCATGTTCGAGAAGCTCGAAGAGATCGAGAACACGCACGACGAGCTGCTAGCGCGGCTCGCCGATCCCGAGGTTCTCGGGCAGCCGAAGCTCTACGCCGAAACCACCAAGGCGCTCTCGGAAATCACCGAGGTCGTCAAGCTTTCGCGTGAGCGCAAGAAGCTCGCCGACGAACGCGCTGATGCTGCAGAGATGCTCGAGGGTCTGAGCAAGGACGACGAGCTCTACAGCATCGCCCAGGAGGAGTGCGCATCCCTCGACGCACGGCTCGAGACGTTGCAGGAGACCCTGCGCCGCGAGCTCGTGCCCAAGGATCCGAACGACAGCCGCAATGTCGTGCTCGAGATTCGCGCCGGCACCGGCGGCGACGAGGCTACGCTCTTCGCCGCCGAGCTCTTCCGCATGTACAGCCGTTACGCCGAGCTGCAGGGCTGGAAGATCGAAATCATCGACCTGAGCGAGTCCGAGGCGGGTGGCTACAAAGACCTACAAGCGATCATCGAAGGTCGTGGCGTCTTCAGCCGGCTGAAGTACGAGGGCGGCGTTCACCGCGTGCAGCGCGTACCGCAGACCGAGGCCCAAGGTCGCATCCACACCTCTGCCGTCACCGTGGCCGTGCTGCCGGAGGCCGAAGAGGTGGAGATCGGCATCGACGAGC
>CALFAM010000132.1 GCA_937948815.1 uncultured bacterium | reverse complement strand
ACGGTCGACAGCCATGGCGAGCTGGTGAACGCCGACGTGACGCTGCAGGCTCGCGGCGAGGTCGATGGAACGGTTTTCGCGTCCGAAGGACTGGTGCCGATTCCAGGTGCGACGGTGAAGCTCTATAGCCGAACACCCTTCTTCACCCTCGACACCCTCAGCTCAACGGATGCCGACGGCGCCTTCCTCTTCGGCGGTGTGCCCGAGGGCGACTTCACCCTCAGCTTGCGCGAGCCCGGTGGCCGACGGCGGGCCGAGGGGAGCGGCACGATCAGCATGGAGGACGAGCGGGTCACGGTGGACCTGGTGCTCGAAGCCTTCGGGAGCGTGCAGGGCTCGATCCTGCAGCCGCCAGGCTTGCCCGATGGGCTGTTCCCCAATGCCAACGTTCGTCTGCTCGGTCCCAGCAGCCAGCTTCTCGCCGCCAGTCTCGACAATCCCTACGTGCTCGACGGGCTCTTGCCCGGCGAACGCTTCACCCTGCGCGCGGAAGAGCTCGGTGGTCCGCATCGCGGCGTCGTGCGCGGCCGCATGCCCGAGGACGGTGGGACCGTCGAGCTCGACGTAAGCATGATCGCCCTTGGCCAGGTCGTGGTCACCGTGGTCGATAGTTTCGGCAATCCGGTTCCGAATGCCGAGGTCAACCTCACGGGGCGCGGCGAGCTCGGTTGGGACGTGCGCTCGGCGAGCACGGGTGCGGACCACCGCGTGACCTTTACTCAGATGGCCGAGGGGACCCTGAGCGTGCGGGCTCGCGATGTCTTCCGCGACCTGCGCGGCGCAGCCACGGGCGAGCTGCGACTCGAAGGAGAGAGTGTCGCTCTCACGGTCCAGCTCGAAGAGACCGGCTTCGTGCAGGGCCAGGTGGTGCTGAGCGACGGCGTCACACCGACGGCGGATGTGGTGATCGCCCTCGAGGAAGGCGGCGACTTCCGCTTTGCCCAAGCCGCAGCCGACGGCACGTTTGCTTTCGAGGCTGTCCCGCTCGGTGGTTGGACCTTGAGCGTGCAAGAGGAAGATGGGCTCGGCCGGTTCGAAGCCATCGGCACGATCGGAGCCAATGGTGAGGTCGACGACCTCGGGACCATCGTGCTGGACGACGAAGCGCCGACGGTGGTGAGCGTGGTGCCCGGTTCGGGGGTGAGGGATGTGCCGGTCGGCGCGACCGTAGCCGTCACCTTCAGCGAGCCGATCGACGTGACGCGTTGGCGCTCGGACAGCATCATCGTGCGCCGCTTCGGTGGCGGCACGCTGAGCATGAGTCCGTCGTGGAACGCCGAGCAGACCGTCGTTACCCTGACGCCGACGTTGGCCCTGCAAAGTGCCACGCTGCACGAAGTCTTCGTGACCAGCCGGGTGGTCGACCAGGCGGGCCGCGCTCTGCCCGACACCGTGCGTTCGACCTTCACCACGGCCGACGTGGTTCCGCCTGCGGTAATCGACATCGTGCCGCGGGATGGTGAGAACCAGATTCCGATCGCCAGCCCGATCGTGATCACCTTTTCCGAGCCGATCGCCCTCACCTCGCTGTCTGGGCCGGCCCTCGCGCTGCTCGACCTGACGACCGGAGAAGGCGTGACAACCACCTTCCAGCTCCGGCCGAGCGAGCGTGAAGTGATTCTGACCGCAGCCTTCGGGCTGGTGGCCGATCGTCAGTACCAGGTCACGGTCCAGGGCGTGGCGGATGGTTCGGGCAACGTCATGCCCACACCTCTCGTGACCACCTTCTGGACGGTCGACGAAACCTTGCCAGTGGCCAGCTTCGTTGCGCCGGACGACGGGGTGAGCGTGATCGCGGGCGACCGCATCGACGGCGCGGTGATCGCTACCGATAACCGGGGAATCGGCGCGGTCACCTTCCGCATCGGCGACGGCAGCTTCCCGGCGGTCGATGTGGGCGGCGATCGCTACGAGGCAAGCTTCCCGGCCCCGCGCGTGGCGTCAGCGAGCACGCTGGCCCTCGAAGTGGACGTCACTGACATCTTCGGCAACACCACGGTGCTCAGTCGGACCGTCCACGTAGCCCCGCGCGTCAACGCCCAGGGCCCGATCGTGACGGCGCCGTGTCTCTACGATGGCGATCAGGTGCGTGCCGGCCGCGATCTGTCCCTGCCGCTCACGGTTACGGACGATGAGGGTATCGAACGCTATGCCCTGTGGGTCGACGGTGTCGAACAGCAGGCCGTTCGCCATCAGCTCGCGAGCCAGATCGAAGACACGTTCGTCTGGAACATGCCGGTCACCGCGGTTCCGGGGGCAACGTTCACTCTCCGGCTCGAGGCCACGGACTACGCCGGCAACGTCGGTGCCTACGAGGCCGTGGTCGAGACGCCGGCCGGGCTGGTCTTCACGGGTGATCGCACCCTCGACGCCGCCCAGGTCGATGGCTACGACGTCGCCCTCGCCGAGGGCACCTTCACCGTCACCGGGGCGATCGCGCCCACATCCCTTGCTCTCTTGCCAGGTGCCACCCTCGTGGCTTCAGGAGGAACGACGACGGGTGAGTCGCTCATCGTTCGGGCGACCGATGACCTGCGGGTGCAGTGCGGCGCGTCGATTGATGTGACGGCCTTGGGCTACGTCGGTGGCGTCACGGGTTCACCGGCAGGGCAGGCGCCAGCGGGTATCGCGCCGTCTCAGCCTGATGCCGGCGGAACTCACGGAGGACTCGGCATCACCCACGACGGCCCGGGGCCAGCTGGAGAGACCTACGGCAGTGTCTATGCGCCGGGCTTCGGCGGTGGTGGCGGCGCTCTCGCGTCCGAGTCCGAAACCGGCGAAGCGCGCGCTGGCGGTGGAGCGGTTCACCTCACTGCGACCGAGGTCATCCTCGGCGGCGACGTCGTGGCGCGGGGCGACGGACGCAACGGGCCTGGCGGCAATGGTGCTGGCGGCTCGGGTGCCGGCGGCAGCATCTGGATCGAGGCCGATGTGTTGCGCGGTGCGGGTACCGTGGACGCATCGGGTGACGACTTCACCTGGTGCACGGCTGGCTTCTTCCGACTCGAAGGCGCCGGCGGCGGCGGCCGCATTGCCTTGGATGTCGGGAGCTTGGATCGCTTCGACGTTGCCGAGCAGGCAATCGCCCACGGCGGCCAGCTGATCAACTCGTGCTTCGATGGTCTTAGCGGGATCGCCGGCGCCGGAACGATCTATCTCCGCACCGCGAGTGATCTCTACGGCAGCCTACACGCTGATGGCGGCGCGCCTCGCGCCTTGCACGGCTTGGCCGACGGTCTCCATCCGGCCCCCACGCCGCTTCCCGCCCTGCCCGCGGGCATGGTCGACAGTTCCGTGGCGGAGGGCGCCGACTTGCGGGTGACCATCACCCACCTGCGCGCGCGCTGGCTCGGCGCCTGGATGCGCCTCG
Organism: uncultured bacterium; assembly: GCA_937948815.1. Lineage (GTDB taxonomy): Bacteria > Acidobacteriota > Thermoanaerobaculia > Multivoradales > J023 > J023. Next base: position 7,340 of record CALFAM010000132.1, on the reverse strand, counting down.
AAGCCGCTGATGGTACTGATCTGGGCAGCTTCCGGGTAGTCGAGCTGGGGGCTGGGAATGCCTTGCTCGAAGGCGCCGCAAGCGTGATTGGCGCGGCTTCCTATACGGGCGAGTATCGATTTGACCGGGTGGTGACGCGCAACCGAGCGCGGGTCCTTTTCGATGCGCCGTGGGTCGGTGACGACCTGGTCATCATGGACGACGCTGCAATCGGTGGTGCGATTGTGGCCAATTCGCTCCGCCTGGTCGCCGGCACCACGCTGCACGCTGCACCTGAGTACGCGCTCGACCTCGCCGTCGCAGGTTTGCTCACCGTCGAGTCCGGGGCGGCGTTCGATGCCGATGGGGCCGGTATCCCGGGTTCGAATGCGCCGGGAAGCTCGACCCCTGGCGTGGCGCCCGCAGGCCTTACCGGCGCCACGCGCTGGGCCGGTGCCAGTCATGGCGGCAGCGGGCAGCACCCCGTGTCGGCACAGGGTGAGCCGAACGAGACCTATGGCAGCGTCTACTGGCCGGGGCATCCCGGAGCGAGCACCAACAGCGCGGTGGGTGATGGCGGCGGGGTCATTCGTATTTCGGCTGATGAGATCACCCTAGACGGCACCCTCCGGGCCCGTGGCCAAGGGCTCGACGATGCCAACAGCACGGCGAACGGCTCAGCCGGCGCTGGCGGCTCCATCTTCCTCGACACCAATCTGCTGCGCGGGTCCGGCCTTGTGGATGTATCCGGCGGTGGCTGGCACCGTCAGAACAGCGCAGCTGGCGCGGTCGCTGCCGGAGGAGGTGGCCGTGCCGCCCTCTATGTGGGGACCTTTGAGGGCTTCGATGTTGCCACGCAGGTGCGCGCCGATGGTGGCCTGCGGAGCGACGTTGCGACCACCCACGGCTACGCGGCGCCGGGTACGATCTTCTACTTCGACAGTAGCGCGACCCACGGCACCTTGCGGGTCGTGCAGACCGCCGTGGACAGTGTGGCACTGCCAGAGACGACGTTGCCTTCCATCGGGATCGGCACGATCGGCTCGGTGACCGCCGACACGGCGGATCCGACAGACATCTGGATCGCCGACGCGACCGGCCGCACCTTTGGGCTCGGCGTCCGCGGAATGTGGGTCCGCATCCAGGGTAGCGACTTCCGTGTTCTCGACCAATCCGAGGATCGGACCCAACTGCTGCTCGATGGCGCTGCCGGTCTGGTTGCGCAGGGCGACGGCTTCGGCGGCCTCTACCGATTCGATCAGGTCGTGGTCGATCGAGGGACGCTGGTGTTCGGTGACCTCGATGATGTGGGCAGCTATCAGGTCCTTGGCGGTGGCGGTGTGACGGCCCCCATCGAGCTCGATCCACCGACGATCACGGACTTCGTGCCCGCGGAGCCGATTACGGTCATTCGTGGCGAGACCCTCGACTTCAGCGCCATCGTGACGGATGCCAGTGGGGTCGAGAAGGTGACGCTGCGCATCGACGGCGTCGAATGGATCGACGATTCCGCGCCGTTCGAATGGCAATGGACTGCTCCGTGGGTCGATGAGGCCACGTCCATCGCCTTCACGTTGACGGCGGAGGACATCTTGGGCAACCGTGCGGTCGAATCGCGCAGCCTCCAGGTCGTGCCGGCCATGGCGCCGACCATCAACACGCTGCTGCCGGCTGACGGCGCCGTGTTCAGCGCGGGTGATGTGATTGAAATCACTGCCGATGTTTCGGCTGCGGCTAGCGTCGATGCGGTCACGTTTACCTTCGATGGGGCGTCGTTCGCGGACACCGAGGCGCCGTTCGCTTGGCATGTTACGGCGCCCGACGTGTCCGTACCCACCGACTACGTGCTTCAGGTTGACGTCACCGACGTTCAACCGCTTCACGGTTCTCTCACGCACACCATCCGAGTCGAGCCTGGAAGCACTTCATTGCCGCCGACGCTCGACGGTGCAGGCTGTGTGCGCGACGGCACGCTGGTCTCGGGGGGCACGCTGATTCCAATTTCCTTTGCTTTGCAGGCTCCTGCGGACGACGCCATCGTGAGCTGGAGCGTGGTCGCGGACAGCGTCGAGATCGCGAGTGGGTCCGGCTTGAATGAAGCGGACGTCCAGGTGAACACGGCGTGGACGGTTCCCACGTCTGCCGTCGCCGGTGAGACCTACATCGTTCGAATCCAAGCGACTACCGCGGCCGGCGGTTTGCTCTCCGAGGTGCGGACGCTTGCAGTTCCCGACGCATACTTCAGCGGTCCGCTGGATCTCGATGCGACCTACGACGGACAGGATCTCTTGCTCGGTCCCGGAATCTTCACGGCGATCGAGCCGATCGCACCCGGATCGCTCCGGTTGATGGACGGCGCACAGCTCGTCGGTCTGGATGGAGCTGCGCTCGAGATCGATGCCGGCAGCGAGATCATCATCGCCTGCGGTGCGACCGTCGAGATGTCGGGAAAGGGCTACGCCGGCGGAACGGAGTCGAGCGGCGTGGGCACGGCACCCGATTGGATCGATTCGGCCGGTAGCAACGCGGGTGGTAGTCACGGCGGTGTGGGCGCGCGCGGTGATCGGGCTGGCCTGCCACCGGAGATCTACGGCAGCGTCTATCTGCCGGATACCGCGGGCGCCGGTGGCCGCGCATTCGCCAGCGGCGAGGGGGGTGCCGGTGGTGGCGTGATTCGCCTGACGGCGCCGACGATCGTGGTCGACGGCGAAGTCCTCTCACGCGGCGAGGATCGGATCCGTCTGCCTTCGAACAGTGCGAACGACCGGGACGGCGCGGGCGCCGGTGGCTCGATCCGGATCACAGCAGCCGTGCTTCGCGGCCACGGAAGCATCGATGCGGCCGGTGGCGACTATCAGCACGATGACCTGGGTACCCAGGGCGGTGGTGCTGGTGGTGGCGGGCGGATCGTACTGTCAGCGAGCGAGATCGTTGATCTCGATGCGAGCCGTGCGACGACGAGCGGTGGCGCGTGGCGTCGCCTGGACGGCGTGGTGCAAGCCCTCGCGGCGCCGGGAACCGTGCTGATGGTGATGCCTGGAGACACGTGGGGCACGCTGGTCGTGGATGCCGGCCATGCCGCCGAGCCGATCGTACCGGTGCCCGCGACCGAGCTTCCACGACTCGACTCGCAAGCCGTCGCGTCAGTGGAGAGCCTGCCGGAAGGCCTGTGGCTGACGGGGGCGGCAGCCTTCCTGCCGCGGTGGCGCGGCGTGGAAGTCGTGGCCTACGACAGCTCAGATACCTGGATCGGTACCTTCCGAGCAATCGACCTCGACGCGGCGGGCCGTCTGTTGATCGATGCGACCGCGGCCGCCCTCGCCCCGGCGCGGGTCGAAGGCCGGTATCGGTTCGATCGGCTGAAGATTCGTGGCCATGCCAGCATCGAGTCGGCGACCGCGATGGAACTTGGTGCAATCACGGTCGAAGAGGGCGTGAGCTACCTGCCATCCCGCATCGTCGGCACGTCGCTGCTCGTGCGCGCTGGAGGTGAAATGCGGGGCGCAAGCGGCGTGCTCGACCTGGCGGTCTCGGGGACCGTCGAGATCGAGGACGGCGCGGCGATCGACATCTCGCATCTGGGATTCCCGGGCGGCACGGAGTCGAGCGGCGTTGGCACAGCACCCGATTGGATTCCCGAGGCGGGCAGCAATGCTGGGGGGAGCCACGGTGGCCCTGGCTCGCACGGTGATCGCCCGGGCGCTCCCCCGGAGGTCTACGGCAGCGTCTACGCGCCGACCTTGGCCGGCTCGGGCGGTCGCGCCTACAGCAGTGGCATCGGCGGTGCCGGTGGCGGCGTCGTGCGCATCGCGGCCGCGGAGATCGTGCTGAACGGTGCCATTCGTGCGCTCGGTGAAGATCGCATCAGGCTGCCGGGCAACAACACCAACGAGCGAGATGGCGCTGGTGCTGGTGGTGCGATTCATCTCGAGGCCGCGATGATCCGGGGAACAGGCTCGCTCGACGCGTCCGGCGGCAGCTACCAGCATGGCGACAACGGAACACGTGGTGGCGGTGCCGGCGGCGGCGGTCGCATCGTGCTCGCCGCGACAGGCATGCTCGACTTCGACACCGACACCGGAGCCCGCGCTCACGGCGGTGTTTGGCGCCGCCTGGACGGTGTCGAGATGGCGCTGGCCGGCCCGGGAACCCTCCTCGTCGTAGCGCCTGGCGATCTGTGGGGTCGCCTCCGGATCGATGGCGGCTTTGTTGACATGCCACCACCGCTACCGTTGCCGACGACCGCCCTGCCGTCGCTGGAAGGCAACACCGTGAGCGCCGCTGAGGTGGTGGGTAGCGACCTCTTGATCTCGGCACCGACCACGTTTCTGCCGCGTTGGCGTGGGGTCGAGGTCAGCTTGTCGGATACCGCGGGCGTCGAGCTGGGACGGTTCAGGGCGCTTGACGTTTCGCCTGACGGGCGGCTGATGGTGGAAGGCGCCGCATCGCTCGCAGCGAGTGCCGCTTCCTTCGAAGGCCACTACCGGTTCGACGCGGTCGCCAGCTCGGGTGGAGGATCAACGTCAGCGAATGCACTGGTGAACGACGTGGCCATGACCTTCGGAGCGGGCGAGCACATTGTGCCGAACACGCTCGTGGCCCAAAGCGTCGTGCTCGGCGTAGGAGGTGTCTTGCGCCCAGAGGAGGACGCGCCTCTGTTCATCGATGTTTCCGGCACGCTGACGGTCGAAGCCGACGCGGTGATCGATGTCTCCGGTCTCGGCTTTGCTGGAGGATTGCTCGATCCTTCGGGAAGGCCTGGCGAAGCGCCTGACGGGCTCACGGCCAGCGGCATCCTCGTTGGCGGCAGCCACGGTGGCGAAGGGATCACCGGCTTCTACACGTCCGAACCGATCGGCGAGACCTTCGGTAGTTGCTATTTGCCGTCCCTTCCCGGTGGTGGTGGCGGATCGAGCGGCAGCAAGGACGGTGGTCACGGCGGAGGGGTCTTGCACATCGATGCGATGGAGCTCGTGCTCGATGGTGCACTCCGAGCTCGCGGTGCGGAAGCGTTGCTCTGGGAAGGGGCGGGCGCTGCCGGTGCAGTCTTGGTACGAGCCGGGGTATTGCGCGGTGCAGGGGCGATCGATGTTCGAGGTGGCGACAACATCTCTACGAGCTCTGCCTGGGGCGGCGCGGGTGGTGGTGGTCGAGTCGCCTTGCTCACCGATCAGCTCACCGGCTTCGATCCTGAAGTACAGGTTTGGGGTCGAGGTGGCCGCAGGACGCGAAGTGGCACCGTATCCGAAGCTGCTCCGGGAACCGTGTTCGTCCTCGAGGCAACCGACACGTGGGGCCGCTTGATCGTCGGCGCCGATGCAGACTCCCCACCCGTAGGCGCTACTTCGCTGCCGACGCTAGGCAGTGGCGCCGTGAGCCTCGCCGAGGTCGATGGCAGTGACCTCTGGTTGACCGCGACGGCGGAATTCCATCCACGGTGGCAGGGAGCATGGGTCGAGCTCTTCGATGGGCTCGGGGTCTCGCTGGGGCGCTTCTCTGCGCTCGCCACCGACAGCAATGGCCGGGTTCGAATCGCGGATGCCGCGAGTCACGCGGCGAGCGTTTCGTCGTACCAAGGAATTTATCGATTTGACTCAGTGACCGCTCTGCACGGCGCGACGGTCAGCGCTTCGGACCCCATGGAGGTCACCAACCCATGATGGTCCCGTTCACCTTGATTCGGTCCCGTTGCGCAGCATGCGCGAAAAAAATGATTGCGACTATTTCGAGAACACCGTCGATGAAAAAAATCTTTCGTTTCCTCCTGATCGGCTTGGCCGTGCTGATGCCGGCGCGGGGACTGCTTGCCCAGCCCGTAATCGAGAATGTCTTGCCGGAGAGTGGCACCATCGTGGCCACGGCCGACGTCACGCTGTCTGGGCAGGCGGTGGGCGCAGTGTCGGTGAGCGTCGACGGTCAGGCCGCCTCGCTGACCGGAGATGCCTGGAGCATCGGGCCGCTCGCGCTCGGCAACGAGGGCGAGAATGGGTTCACCATCGTGGCGACGGATGCTGACGGTGGGGAAGCGACGCTCGTCCTCAGCGTGGTGCGGGATACGACTGCTCCACAGCTTTCCGTCACGTCGCCTGTCGCCGGCGGGCTCAGCGGGCAGATCGCGGTGGATGTGACGGGAGCAGCGAGCGACGCACACCTCGCGGCTGTGACGGTCGGCGGAACGGCCGCCTCGCTCTCCGGTGGCACCTACGTGGCATTCGATGTGCCGCTGATCGAGGGGTCGAACGCCATCGTCGTGCGTGCGGAAGATGTGGTGGGCAATGCGACGGAGATCGTGCACACCGTGGTGCGCGACCAAGCCGCACCCGTGCTTTCGATCACGGATCCCGCAGCAGGGACCGTGGTGCCTGACAGCGCGATCGTGGTGCGTGGGGCAGCGGACGATCCACATCTCGACCGGGTCGATGTAAACGGTCTCTCGGCAACCATCACCGGCGGCACCTGGCAGCGTATGGTGAGCCTGGCCGAGGGTGTCAATACCGTTTCCGTGGTCGCGACCGATTTGTTGGGGAATCGGGCGGATGCGTCTGTAGACGTCACCCGCGACAGCGAGGCGCCAGAGGTCTCGATTCTTCAGCCTGCCGAGGGCCTCGCCACCCAGGCGGCCGAGGTCATGGTCTCCGGCACGGTGTCGGACGAGGCCGGTGTAACGGTGACCGTGAACGGTATTGCCGCCGTGGTCTCGGCAGGAACCTTCTCACTCGACAGCGTGCCCTTGACGGCCGGCGAAAACCGATTGATCGCACGCGCCACGGACGCCCAGGGCAACCAGGGCATTCATAGTCGTACGGTGACGCGTGACAATCAAGCGCCCTCCCTGAGCTCGGTAACACCCCCACAAGGTGCGCTGGCCGTACCGTCGAATACGATCTTCCGCGTCGACTTCGACGAGCCACTCGCGCCGCCTGCTATAGGTGCTTGGCGGCTCGAAACGGCGGCTGGCACACCGGTCGCGGCGACGCTCGAGCACGAGGGCGCCCAGCTCCGCATCGTGCCGACCGACCCACTGCCGAGCACGACGGATCTGCGCGTGGTGCTGACCACAGCCTTGACCGACCCCGCGGGGAATGCCCTTGGCAGCGAGATCGTGCTCAGCTACCGCACGGCCGATACCGGCATTCCGGACCCACCGTCCGTACAGACAGTGGCCAGCCCGGTCTGTGCGCCTACCGTGACGCTCTCCGGTATGGCGGAAGCCGGTGCCTTGGTCGAAGCCGAGGGAGGTGCCGGCGGCGCCACGGTACGGGCAGCCGAGGCAGACGGGGCGTTCACGATGGTCGTCGAGCTGTTGGCCGCAACCGCCAACGTACTGCAGCTGACCGCCATCGACGCAGGGGGCAACCGCT
>CALFAM010000131.1 GCA_937948815.1 uncultured bacterium | reverse complement strand
GCGTTGGTGCTGCTACCGGTCGTGGTGGTGCGGTTGCTACCGGCGGTGGTGGTGCGGTTGCTACCGGCGGCGTTGGTGCTGCTACCGGTCGTGGTGGTGCGGTTGCTTCCGGCGGCGTTGGTGCTGCTACCGGTGGTGGTGCTGATGCCGGCGGCGTTGCGGGTGGCGCCGTTGCCTGGGGTGTAGCGGCCGGCGGCGGCGAGGCAGGAGGCGTTGCCCGTGGCGGCGCGACGACGACCGGCGGCGGCGGAGTCGCCTGGGCGACCTGCACGGGTGGCTCGTTGGCTGGCGCTGGCGGGATGTTTTGAACCAGCTGTGGGTCAGGCGCATAGTTCGCGACCGACGGCGGTGCCGGCTCCGCGACGCGCGCGCGTACGATTTTCGGACCGCTGCAACCGCTGGCCACGATCAGTGTGGCGCCACAGGATGCAGCAAGTGAGAGGAGCAGGATCGCAGGCTGACGCCTTCGTGCAATCATCGTTGGGGGGCTCTCCTTCGCCATGGATGCTTCGTCGCCATCATAGGTCACGATACCGCCTGCTGACAAACGGGGCGGGGCCGAGGGCTCATGTCCTGCCGTAGACCGGCACGACGCCGCCACGGGTCGCGCGGTTGGTCGGGCTGGCCAAGAAGAACACGGTTTCCGCGACGGCGTCGAGGCTCGCCCAGGCGCTGTGGTCGGCGTCGGGCATGGCTTCGCGGTTGGCGGGCGAGTCGAGAATCGACGGCGCGACCGCATTGACCCAGATGTCCTCGCTAGCCACTTCCTCGGCCAGGGCTTCGGTGAGTGCGGCAACCGCTGCCTTGGCCATTGTGTAGGCGGTCATACCGGCGCCCGTGCGTGGCTCGAGGGCGGGGCGCGCCGCGACATTGACCAGCCGCCCACCCGCGCCCGCATCGCGGAATCGGCGAATGGCTTCGCGACAGCAGAGGAAGCAGGTAGCCGCATTGAGCCGCCACTGTGCCTCCAAGTCCGCCGCGGCGGTGTCGGCAATGCCTGCCATGGCAAAGCCGCCAGCACAGTGGATCGAAGCCCAAAGCTGCGGCAGGGACGCATAGTAGGCCGCGACCGCCGCGTCGTTACCGAGGTCGAGCCCCTCCGTGAACCGGGCGCGTGGATGGTCGCGAAACGGGCAACGCTCGAGCTCGGCCCGGTCGAAGACCGGAATGTGGCAGGTCGCTCCGGCTGCCAACAGGCGCTCAGAAACGGCGGCGCCAAGGGCGCCCGTTCCGCCGGTCACCACCACGTGGCGTTCGTCGAAGGCATCAGTCATGTTTGGGCTCCGTGCCGGCTTCGCGCCGGACAATCGGCATGCGTTGGGTGGCGGCCTGGTCAGCCGGTGCAGCCTCCGCGGCCGACGACGCGTCGGGCTGCTCACCGTTCGCGTCATCGTCCGGTGCTTCGCCATCGTCTGATGGATCAGTCAGCGCAGCTTCGAGGCGAGCGCGTGCTTCACCGCGGAGTGTGATGACGCTGATTCGCTGCACCTCGTCGAGCTGGGCAAGGCTGAGCTTGAAGCGGGGCTGACGTCCGTTCCACCCGCAGATCAGCAGGTAGTCCGCGCCTTGGCCACGCAGAATCGAGCGAACGTTGCTCAGACTCTCGCCCTTGGGCAAGGTCACGGTCAGCATTTCCGCCTTGTGATCCTCGAGCAGACGGCTCCAGCGCTGCATCGAGACTGGGCCGCCGGACAGCATGTCGACCCACGCGCCGCGCATGCTGCCGAACTCTTCGTGCGGACTCTGGAAAGCGATCACTGGATGCTCGACGCCGAACTCATTGCGCACCAAGTTGGCGATCAGCACATTCAGCTCATCGTTGGTCGTGAGTGCCAGCACGAAGGAGTCGCGCTCGGTGCCTGCGTCTTCGTAGGTCGTGGTGACCCGGGCATCGCCAAAGCAGGTCAGTACACCCTTGCCGCGTGCCTCGTCGAGCTTGGCGCGTGATGCGTCGACGATGGTCGCCGACCACTGTTCCTCCCCGAGCATGCGTGCGATGGCGACGCTGACCGGATGGGCGCCGACCAGGATCACCCGGCGGCGCGACGGATCATTGAGGTAGCCGAGGGCCCGCGGCAGGATGGGCGACATGATGGTGGCCCAGGTACAGGTGATCAGAATTGTGAGGTAGACCAAGCCTTCGAGGATCGCGGCATCGTCAGCAGCACCGGCCACGTCGCGAAGCTGAATCGCCGACAGGGAGGCGACCGCCGCGGCCACGATGCCGCGCGGCGCGGTCAGCGCCAGCACCACGCGCTGACGTCCGTCGAGCTCGCTCGGGGGCACGGACAGCAGCACCGAGAGCGGTCGGACGATGAAGATCAGGCCCGCCACCACCGCCAGCCCGGGAATGCCCAACTCGAGCATCGAGCGCAGGTCGAGCTTGGCCGACAGCAGAATGAACAAGACCGAGATGATCAGAATCGTCAGCTGACCCTTGAACTCCTTGACGGCCAGCAGGTCCGCGACCTTCCACGCCGCCATGGTCAAGCCCATGACTACCGCCGCGAGCACGCCACTCTGTTCAGCCGAGGCTTCGGCCAGCAGGTAGGTGCCGGAGACGATCGCCAGCACCACCAGGCCGCGCAGCTCCTCGGGTGTGCGCCGGGTGCCGACCAGCACCCGTGCCAGGGCACCGCCGGCGAATCCGAGCAGGGCGCCAGCAAACGATAAGGTCAGGAGCTGCACCAGCAGCTCGCGCGGGCCGAGATCCTTGTTGATGATGAGCTGCAGCACCATGTAGGCCAGCACGGCGCCGATCGGGTCGATCATCAGACCTTCGGACATCAGCGTGGTGCGGACCTTGCGTGGCGCGATCATGTGACGCAGCAAGGGAACGATGACGGTCGGCCCGGTGACGGTCACGACGGCGCCGAAGAGCGCGGCCGCTGGCCAGCCGAGGGCGAGCACGTAGTGGGCGAGGGCCGCCGCACCCAGGCCGGTGACCACCGTGCCGATGGTCAGCAGGTTGCGCAGCGTCTTGCTGACCGTCTTGAGCTGGCCGAGCTCGAGCGAGAGCCCGCCTTCGAAGAGAATGATCGCCACTCCGAGGTGAATCAGCACTTCGAGGTGGCCGAAGCCGAGGTCTTCCGGATTGAACAAGCCGAGACCATGCGGTCCGGCAGCCATGCCGAAGACCAGCAGCGGCAGAATGGCTGGCAGCTTGAGCCGATGGGCCAGCTGCTGCGCAGTGATTCCGAGCACGATGGCGAAGACCAACGTCTCGAGGATGGCGTGTACGTCGTGATGCATAGCAGGTCGCTACCCTATCTCAATGTGGCGCACGGCCAAGATTACGAAAGGTCGTTGAATTGGCCCCGGGGAAGCCACGTCGTTCTCGATGCGCGGGCGCTCAAACGGTCCCGAGATCGGATGCCGCGGGCAGTCCTGGTAGACCGCGGGCGCGGCGTACGCCACGCAGCACGGCGTTTGCCGTAGCCGTGGCCGCGAGGGCGCCGATTTGCAGGAGATCCGTGGCGGCGACGGACACCTCCCACGTGCCTGTCGCCAGGCAGAAGAGGGTGTCGCCGTCCCAGGGTGTGTGGGCGGGGAAGATCGTGCGGGCGAAGCCATCCTGCGCCATTTCGGCCACTTTCGTGGCCTGGGCCTGGGTGAGCCGAGCGTTGGTGGCGACGACGCCGATCGTGGTGTTGGTGCCGGCGAGGACCGAGGCCGGGTCGGTGTTCTGAAGCGGGCCGGTCCAGCCCGTTCCGGTCAGCAGCGCGTCGTGCGCACCAGCCAGCGCTTTGCCATCCTCCGCGCGGGCACCGGCGACCAACCGGCCGTTCAGCGGGTCGACGATGTCGCCCACTGCGTTGACGGCCACCAGGGCGGTCACCACCAGCCCGTGGTCGAGGTGGAAAGCGGCACTACCCAGACCGCCGCGCATGGCGCGGCCGGGACCCGCGAGCTTGCCGACACTGGCGCCCATGCCCGCGCCGACACTGCCTTCGCGGACCGGTGCCGTGGTAGCGGCTTCGGCTGCTCGACGGCCACAGTCCTCGTTCGGCCGAATCTCGGGGCGGGCGCCGACCGCGAGGTCGAAGAGGACGGCAGCCGGCACGATCGGCACACGTGCCACGCCCGTGTCGAAACCGAGCCCGCGCGCTTCCAGGAAGCGCATCACGCCATCCGCTGCGGCCAGACCGAAGGCGCTGCCACCGCTGAGCACGACGGCATGGACCTCTTGAATCATCTTGGTGGGGGAGAGAAGGTCAGTCTCGCGGGTGCCAGGTGCACCGCCGCGGACATCGACGCCCGCGACCGTGCCCGCGGGCGCCAAGATCACGGTGCAGCCGGTTGGCCGTTCGACCATCTCGGCATGGCCGACCGTGATTCCCTCGACTGCGGTAAGCGTTTGATTCATCGAGATATTACCCAGGATTGCGCAGAGTATACGGTGTGTTTGGAGCGTTCCCGTCTTCTCGGCTATGCTTCGCGCGCGAGCTCAATCCCCGAGCCTGATGGATTCCGCCGCGGCACACGACTTCGAAGGTAGCACTAGTGATTCCGACCGCCGAGCAACTGGCTGCGATTGCACGCCAACCTGAGGGCGATCTTGCTCAGATCCCATTCCCCGTGCTGGTACGCGCCCTGGCCGCTGCGGGCCGGACCGCCGAAGTGGACATCGTCCGCGCACCGCTGACCAAGACGATCATTTTCGAGGCAGGGGTGCCGGTCGACTGCCGATCCAATCTCCTTCACGAGACCTTTGGTCGTTTCTTGGTCGCTCGTGGCAGCCTGAATGGCGCGGAGGCCAAGGAGCTTGCTGCCGAGAGCGCGCGCACCGGTCTGCGGGTGGGTGAGCTGTTGATCCGCAGTGAGCGGATGCGACCGTCCGAGGTCTTTCGGGCGCTGCAGGAGAACTTGGCGAAGAAGCTCTTGGATGGCTTCACGTGGCGTCAGGGAACCTTCGCCATTCGTCCGTGTGAGACGGCGACCAAATCACCCCTCAAGGTCAAGGTGCCCCAGCTCGTGGTGACCGGTGTGGTCAAGCTGGCGCGCCAAGACGAGGTCGATCAAGGATTGGCGGATCTGGTCGGCAAGCGCCTGACGATTCATCCCAGCCCTCCGTACACGCTGGCCAACATCCGCATGTCCGACGCCCAGCGGGCGGTGGCACGCAGCTTTCTCGGGGGCAAGGCGTTGGCCGATCTGGCGGCCGAGACGCGCTTGCCCTTTGCGGAGAGCGCCCGTCTGACCTATGCGCTGGCCGTTCTCGGCATCGTCGTGTCGGAAGATCGAATCGCCGAGACCGACTCGGTGCAGACCGTCGGCCCCGATACCAAACCCATTGCCCGGACCAGTCAGGTTCTGGTCGCACCGCGAACCGGTGACGAGCTGCAGCGGGTGCGCGATGATCTTCATGCGGCCTATCTGCGTTACCGCACCCAGGATTCCTACGAGCTGCTCGGTCTCGACGAGACCACGAATATGGTCGAGATCGAGAACGGTTACTTGACCTTCTGCCAGCGCTTCGCTCCCTGGCGCTTCGTCGGCGAGATGGCGCCCCTCAACGAGAAGGCAGAGGAGCTATTCTTGGCTGGCGGTCGGGCTTTCGGCGAATTGTGCAATGTCGACTCGCGAAACGCGCTGCTCATGCGCCGCAAGCAGCTCAAGGCCGGCACCCGCAAAGGCCCGGCGACCGACCGCTTCGCCATTCGCTCCGAGCTGCTCGACCCGGCCGTGCAGTTCGAGAAAGGGGCCGAGCTGCTGGTGGCCGAGCGGTACGGTGAAGCCCTCGAGCTGCTCGCGTTCTCACACGATCTCGATCCCCAGAACAGCCGGTACCGAAGCGAGCTGGCCTACTGTCGCTACCGGCACGACCCCTACTCCGCGGACGACGCGCTCAAGGAGCTCGACGACACGCTGCGGATCGACCCGAAGTTCGGCCTGGCGCGCTACTATAGCGGCGTGATCCGCGGAGAGCGTGGCGATCTCGAAGCTGCCGAGGCCGAGCTGCGCCGGGCAATCAAGCTGATGAAGCCGGATCGACGGCCGATCGAAGCACTCAAGGCGTTGTTGCCGCGCAAGGCTTGAGGAAGCCATGAACCGAGACGTCCAGGCGTCAGGTGGTGTGCCCATGCGCAGGCTGCGGTTCCTCATCCCCGGTCTGCTCGCAGCAGGAGTCGCGGTCGTCCTCGGCGGTTGGTTGGCTGCTTGCTCGCCACCCGCTGAATCGGTTCTCGAGACCGCGCCCCAAGTCCAAGCGGCGCGGGACGAGGCGAAGGTCGAGAACTTCGCCTTGCTCGATCACCAAGGGCGCTACCGCGAGCTCTACCGGCAGGGCGCAGCCTCGGCGGTGGTGCTCTATGTCTATGGCCGCGGATGCCCCATCACCCGGGCAGCCTTGCCCGAGCTGCACGCGCTGGCCGACGACTTCGCGGGCCGTGGCGTCACCGTCTGGCTGATCGACGCCAATCCACAGGATGACCGTGCCGCGCTCGAGGAGGAAGCGGCGGCGTGGAAGATTTCGCTGCCCATTCTCCTCGACGAATCCCAGCTCGTGCAGCGCGCCCTCGGGCTCGAGCGGACCGCCGAGGCATTGGTGATCGATCCGTCGAGCTGGACGATCGTTCACCGGGGGGCGCTCAGTGATCGTCTCGACTACGAGGTGCAGCGCGCGAAGGCTTCGCGCCGACCCGTGGCCGAGGCCCTGGAAGCGTTGCTGACCCAACGCGCGACAGCCGCCGAACCGTCGGCAACCGGCAACGATGTCGGACGGCGAGATTCTGCGGCTCTGGCCGCAATCGAACCTGCGCCGGTGAAGGGTTGTTTGATCAGTCAGCTCGACGCGGCGCACGTACCCGATTACGCAACAGAAGTTGCGCCCATTTTGATCGATCACTGCCTGGCCTGTCATCGCCCACAAGGCGTGGCGCCATGGGAGATGTCCGATCACGAAATGGTACGTGGCTGGTCATCAATGATCCGCGAGGTGGTGCGCACCCGTCGCATGCCGCCGTGGCACGCCGACCCGCACGTTGGAGCATTCGCCAACGATCTCGGACTGTCACCTGCGCAGGTCAGCGCATTGGTCCGTTGGGTCGAAGCAGGGGCGCCGCGCGGTAGCGGCGAGGATCCACTGCCTGCGGCCGCACAACCTCCGGAGACGTCGTGGACGATGGGGGAACCCGACCTCGTTCTCGAGGGGCCCGAGCAAGTGATTCCCGCCGCCGGCCTCTTGCCCTACCGGTACGTCGATCTCGAGATTCCACCGGCGGTACACGCCGCCGGGCCTCTGTGGGTTTCCGCGGTCGATCTACGGCCGTCGAATCGTCCCGTTCTCCATCATGCGTTGGCCCACGTGATCTATCCGCCCGATCATCCGCGCAGCGCCGAGCATTGGCAGAACGAGATGTTCGCTGGCTACTCGCCCGGGCTGGTCAATCATCCGTTTCCCGATGGCACGGGGCGAACCGTGCCGCGTGGCGCCACGATCCGGGTCGAGCTTCACTACATCACGACCGGGCGCGAAGAGATCGATGCCCCGCAGCTCGGGATCTACTTTGCCGATCAAGCGCCGCGCTACGAGCTGCACACCCGCGGACCGGCGCAGACCCAGCTCGATATTCCGCCGGGAGAAGTCGATCACGAGGTCGAGACGAGCATGACGATCTCCGAGGACGCCATGCTCTACGCACTGCTCCCGCACATGCACTATCGGGGCTCACGTGTCCGTTACGAAGCGATTTTCCCGGACGGCGCGCGCGAGGTCTTGCTATCCGTGCCGAACTATCGCTTTACCTGGCAGCGCTACTACGTGCTCGCCGAGCCAAGGCCGATTCCCGCGGGCACTGAGATCGTGGTGCGTGGGGCATTCGACAACTCACCGCAGAACCCCTGGAATCCCGATCCGACGGCCCGTGTTCACTGGGGGCCGCAGTCGTCGGATGAGATGTTCATCGGCTACCTGCACTTCGCCTACCGTCCGCTGCCGGACTAGGGCGCCTTTCTCCCAAAAGCGGCCGCAACAGCGAATCGGCCTGGAACGGCTGTGGTTTGCTCCGTCGAGCTTTCTCGACGGACGCGTTCTCGTGCCGGCGGCAGTGCAGATTTCTCACTCGCTGCAACGAGCTGCACCCTCGTGAGGTCGCGCTACGGAACCGTAGCTGACCAGGCCGAGACGTCCATCGACTCAAAGCCGTCAGCAAAGATGGCGCTACGCGAGCGCCAGTTGGCCGCGAAAGGTGCGACGAAGTCTCCGACCCGCGCGTTATCGCGTGAATCGACGATCCCCGTTGGATGGCCGACCGCGGCAGGAGGCAAGAAGTCGACGTCGGGATTCGAGAATTGGCCGACCCGATCACAGCACTCGGACTCTGTGGACATGACCGTGCGCGCGACTCCGGTGGCCTGGTGCGCGAAGGCATGCGCGAAGAGGGCATTCTCGGGAAGCGGGCCGTTTCCTGGATTGTGCTGGAAGCCCAAGAGATGGCCCTGCTCGTGCGCATAGGTGAAGCTGCCGACGGCGCAGTCCCGCACCGTTACCTGAAAGGCGAACGGGCCAAAAGCAGCCGCGACCGCCGCGGGGTCGTCGCCTGCCCCCATCGAGAATGCGACGCCGCAGCGATCACCAGACTCGATGAACATACTCACCATATCTGCTTGCTGTTGGTTGCGCAGCGCTGCGGTACCAGGATCGAACATGAGGAAGTTGCGATCGTTGATGATGAAGCCCGTGGCTTGGTAGTCGATCAGCTCGGTGTGGACCAAGCTGAAGCGTGGGGTCATGTTGCTGTCGGCGAACGCGGTGTTGGCTACGTCGACCGCGGCCTGGGCCGTGGCTTCGATCTGCGCGACGCCGCCAGCGCCATCCCGTGCGAGCGGTGTGTAAAGAATCATCACCTCGATCTGGTCGGCTGGATCCCCGTCGATTCTGTCGAGCCCGAGTCCAGGAAGAGCAGGCTGGAACGCCGTGGGCAAAGTGTTCGATTCGGGCAGCGTATTGCCACATGAGGGGAATCCGTTCATTGCCAGCTTGACCAAGAGCGGGCCTGCCGGAGAGGTTGCGATTTCGTAGGGGCCGTCCGGCATCTCGGCGCGGCCAGCGACGATCCCGTTGCGCAAGGTGAGAGTCACGCGACCGCCATCGTCGACCATGCCGCGCCAGGTGAGGCTTTCGGAGCCGCGCTGTTCGACGGAATCGCGCCGGGCGTACGCGATCTGGCCGTCGGGTAGTGGCAATGCGAGGGTCGCTGCCGAAGCCTCGAGCGGTGCGGTATGCAGGACGATGCGATCCACTCGCTGGGCGGCCAGCGACGTTGGCGTGGTTTCATGACCGAGAGAATAGAGTGCCGGAGCCTCCGCGAATGCCGTGTTGGCGACGAGAGCAAACGCTGCGGCCAAGCCCAGCACGTGGCGTACGATGATTGCTTCAGGAATTTTTTTCATGTTGCCTCTTGAGCCGTACTGTTCATGAACGAGAATCGATCTTCTCTCGATCATAGCTGGCTCGGCGAGCAACGCGGTGCCTGACTTCCTCGTCGAGGAGGTCAGGGCGAAGTGTGGAATGGCGCAGCCGGAAGTATCCGGCCGGCGGCTACTTGCGCTTGGCGGGGTAGAGATCCGTCAAGGTACCTTCGAATGCCTCGGCGGCAAAGGCCACGGTCTCCGACAGGGTCGGATGGGGGTGGACGGTCAGCGCGATGTCTGCGACATCCGCGCCCATCTCGATCGCGAGCGCGGCTTCCGCAACCAGGTCACCAGCCTGGGTGCCGACCATAGCGGCCCCGAGCACCCGCCGGCTCTCGGGGTCGAAGAGCATCTTGGTCTTGCCTTCGCCTCGGCCCAACGACAGCGCCCGGCCGCTGGCCGCCCAGGGGAAGGAACCGGTCTCGTAGGCAATGCCCTTGGCCTTGGCTTCGATCTCGGTAAGCCCCACCCACGCGACCTCCGGGTCCGTGTAGGCGACCGAGGGAATGACCCGGGCATCGAAGAATCGCTTCTCGCCCGCGGCCACTTCGGCAGCGACCTTGGCCTCGTGGGTCGCCTTGTGGGCGAGCATCGGATTGCCCGTGACATCACCGATCGCAAAAATGTGCGGGACATTCGTTCGCTGCTGCTTGTCGACCTCGATGAAGCCGCGATCGGTCACCGACACCCCAGCAGCCGCGGCGTCGACGCGGTCACCGTTCGGGCGCCGGCCGACCGCCACCAGAACCCGGTCGAAGGTCGCTGCGCCCTCGTGCTTGCCTTCGAACTGGACGACGATGCCGTCATCCGTCGCGTCGACCCGGGTGACCTTGGTGCCGAGGTGAATCGCCGCATAGCGAGACTTGATGTGCTTGTGGAGCAGACGCACGATGTCGGCGTCGCAGCCCGGGATGAGCTGATCCATCAGCTCGACGACGGTCACCTCCGAGCCGAGGGCATGGTAGACGGTGGCCATCTCCAGGCCGATGATGCCGCCGCCGATCACCAGCAGGCGGTTGGCCTCCGGCAACTCGAGGGCGCCGGTCGAGTCGATGATGCGTGGGTCGTCGGGCAGGCCGGGGAGCTGAACCACCCGAGAGCCGACGGCGATGATCGCGTGCTCGAAGGCGATGGTGCGTGTGCTGCCGTCTTCCTGGGTCACGCGCAGGCGGTGGGGCGATGAGAAGTGCCCTTCGCCTTGGACAACCTCGACCTTCCGGCGCTTGGCCATGCCTGCGATGCCGCCAACCAGCTGCCCGACGACCTGATCCTTCCAACCACGCAGCTTGTCGCGGTCGATGGTGGGGGCGCCGAAGGCGACACCATGATCCTGGAGATGGGCGGCATCGTCGATCACCTTGGCACTGTGCAGGAGGGCCTTGGACGGTATGCAGCCGACGTTGAGACAGACGCCACCGAGGGTGGGGTAGCGCTCCACCAGGGTGACCTTCTTCCCGAGGTCTGCCGCCCGGAAGGCCGCCGTATAGCCGCCGGGCCCCGATCCGATGACGACCACTTCGGTCACGATGTCAGCATCGCCTGCTTCCGCATCGCCTGATGCCACGTCGCCCGGTGCCGAGCCTTCCGGCGCTGAATGCTGTGCTGCTCGCGGCTGTGCCGGCGCTGGGGCCGGCGGCGCAGGAGCTGTAGCGGCTGCCGGCATTTCGGCGGCGTCCTCCGCTGCTTCGAGCACCGCGATCACGTCGCCCTGCTTGATGCTGTCGCCGACGGCGACCTTGAGCTCCTTCAAGACGCCCGCGGCGGTCGCGGGGACTTCCATCGAAGCCTTGTCGCTTTCCAACGTGATCAAGGACTGATCCACGGTGATGACGTCACCCTGGGCAACCAAGACTTCGATCACGCTGACGTCGTCGAAGTCACCAATGTCGGGGACGCGAATGTCGATCGAGCGGCTCATGCGGATTCCTCGGTAGGGACAGCAATCGTGGGCGAGCGGACGAACGGGCGGAATTCGGCACGTGAGATGCCGTTCGTCGGACGGTCATCTTACCAGGGCAGCGGCTCCTTGTTGCCCAACGAAAACGGCCCCTGCCGGAGCAGGGGCCGTTTGCAACCGATCAGCGAACGAGGACGCTAGCGGTCCTTGTCGTCCTCGGCCTCGCCGATATTGAAGAACGAGCGGTTCTTCCAGTTGCCGCGGCCGAGGGTACCGGCCCAGAGCAGCTTGTCTTCGGCATCGTAGTCGAGGTCGAAGACCGGAACGTTCGGCAAGAAGAAGCCGTACGGGCGCCAGTTGTCGAAACCCTGGCCGGAGCGCGAGGAGAACACACCGTTGGTGCCACCAACGACCAGGACGTCCTGGAAGATGAAGCCGTTCGGGATGTACTCGATGGAACGGAACGGCGTCACGGCGTCGGCGCCGGTGACGATGTCGCCGGTGATGTCGGTCCAGGTGGCGCCCGCGTCCGCGGTCTCGAAGACGTTGGTCGAGCTGACGACGAACGCGTGGTTGGCGTCACTCGGGTCGATCACGATGTCGCGCACGAATTGACCCGAGCCAGTGCCCGGGAAGGTGAGCGACTGGGCGACTGGGGCCGGATCCGGGCCGGTGCGGATGAAGACGCTATCGCCGGAGCCGACGTAGATGATGTCGGGGTTGCCGGCACCACCGTAGGACAGCGGCTCACTGAACGTGCCGTTGCCGACCAGACCAGGCGCGATCTCGCGCACGGTGTCACCCTGGTCGAGCGACTCGTAGAGCGAGTTGGCGCCCGCGATGACCAGGCGGGTCTTGTCGACCGCGTTCAGCTCGATCGGCGTCGAGAACTGTCCCTGCACCGGGGCGCCACCATCGAGGGGCGTGAGGGCGAGGAACTGGAAGCCGAGGAACGTGTTCGTGGCGTCCCAGAACGAGCGGTTCAGCGCCTGGATGACCTGGGCGCTGGTGTAGCGAATCGACTGATCAGCGATGGTTTGGTTGTCGACCTGCGTATCGCCGCCGTCACCGCTGATGAACTGGTTCCACTCGAGGCTGCCGGACGTGGCCTGGAAGTCCGTGCCGTTGTCCTGAGTACCGATGACCGTGACGTCCGAGAGGGTGTCGTAGGCGTTGTCGTGGGTCTCGTTGGTCTCAATGTCACCGTTCAGCGAGATCCAATCACCGGTGTTGAGCTGCGGCGTCAGGCGCGCGTAGATGCCACCGTCATCGGTCTCGATCAGGCGACCCGCGGCGTCGAAGGTCATCTCCCGCGAGTCGGCGTGCGGCGAGCTGTTCGAATCGGTGTTGGAGTGCGTCAGGTGCGTGGCCTGGCTTCCCGCGGGCAGCGAAGCGTCGACCCGGAAGAGGCGGCCGCTGAAGTTGGCCGCGCCGATCGAGTTGGGGAAGAACGGCACTGGGTTGCCCGAGCCCTCACCGAAGAACGGCTGACGGTCGCCCGCGATGTAGAGCAGGTTCTCGTTGCCGGGATCCGCGGCCAGCGACATGTGGATCGACGCCTGGCCACCCGGGTGGATGCCGAACGCGAAGCCACCGTCTTCGATCGTTTGCGGAAGGTCGAGTGCGGCCCAGGTGTCACCGCCGTCGCCCGAGCGGAAGAGGCCCGCAAGGCGGCCGGCATTGGCGATCGCCGCGTAGACGTTGTTGTGCTCGCCGACCGAGAACTCGACGTTGGACGTCGTGCCGCTGATCAGCAGGGAGTCGATCGCTGCGTCGCTGACCTTCGTCCAGGTCGCACCGGTGTCGTCGGAACGGTAGATGCCGTTGCTGCCGCCGACGCCGTCTGCGAAGACCACGCTGGTGAACAGCCGGTCGTTGTTGTTGGGGTCGCCGACCAGATCAGAGGTGACGCCGCCGGGCAGGCCGGTCGCGCTGCCGTCGCCCATCGCGATCTGCGTGAAGCTGGCGCCGCCATCCGTCGAGCGCCAGATGCCGATCTCGGCAAACACGAAGTTGTCCGCGTTGTCGACCGAGACGACGATCGTGCGGCCGCGGGGGGCGATGCCGGAGATGTTCTTGCCGACCAGTGTGCCACCGCCGTCGATCACGCGCCAGAAGAAACCACCGCTGCGCGAGCGGAGCAGGCCGATGCGCGGCATACCGGAACGACCAAAGCTGGAGAAGCGGCCAATGCCGGCCCACAGCGTGCGGTTAAAACGATCCGTGGGGTCGAAAGACAGGGCGCCGATCGACTGAGAGGGGAGCCGGTCGGTCAGCCGGCGCCAGTTCGGCTGGGAGTCCGTGGCGTTGGTGGTCCGCCAGATACCGCCGTTGACGCCACCCGCGAACAAGACGTCCGGGTTGGTCGGATGAGCGATGACCGTGTGAATGGCACCCACGGCCTCGTTGCCGGGTACGACGTTCTCGACTTGAGCGCCGGTGATCGGTGCGGGACCCTGGGTCACCCAGAAGCCGCCGACCGCGGCGAGCGGTGCTGTCATCAGCGAAGCCGCGAGCGCGATACCGAGCGCGCGCGTACGCGGGGCTGATTGGTTAGAACGGATGATGTTGAAGCTCAACGTGTCACCTCGTGTAAAGCAGCGATCAGCAGATGCACGAAGGCACCTGCAAAAATGTGATCAATGATCGGTTCGATCAGTGATCGGACGATGGCTTGCGAGACGACGGGTTGAGACGCGGTCGAGCGTCGACACGTTGTTGGTTTCGGTATCGCGAACAAGTCGCGATACCGACGTCTCGGGCAGGCTGGCGAGCGCTTTCGTGCCAGAAAGCCCGGTGTTTGCGGCATCGACGTCGAAACACGGATGTGCTTGACACCAATGGACCATTCTTCACGTGAAAGATGGGCAAGTGCGTACTTGCCAAGATTGGTCCCCGCTCCGACAATCGATCCCGAAGGAAATCTACTCGCTGTATACTCTTATTGTCAAGACGACGAGGGGGCACTATCGGTCGAAGAAGGCGTTGGCGGGAATCCCCGAGGGGGACAAACATGAATTTTCCTGTACGCAAGTACACTTCAGGATACGTGCGTCTCATCATGGCTGGTGCGTGCCTCGCGCTGGTCTCCAGCTTGCTCGCGGCACCAGCGCTGGCCAACAATGGTTTGGCCTTGCGCGACGGTGTTGTGATCGATGCCGAGAAGTCGGTGGCTTACGTCATGCGGCCCGGCGGTGGTATCGAAGCCGTCGATTTGAAGCTCGGCTCGGTCCTATGGACGAGCGAAGCCGCTTCCCGTCCGCTGGCGCTGGTCAAGGGGCAGTTGGTGGCGCAGGCCGATGTCGCGCCAGGCGCGGGGCTAAAGGTCGTCACGCTCGACCCGGCCGCCCGTGGCGCTGCCACGACCGAAGCCACGCTGCCGCTGCCGAAGGGCGTGCGCGGCGGGATCGATGATGGCTGGCGCAGCAGCTTGAAGGTCCAGGCCGTGCCGGCTGGTGATGGCGTCTTGATCCAGTGGAAGGCCGTCGAAGTGCTGCCGCGGGCCGTTGCGCCCGACGAAGAGGCCACGGTCGCGCCGACCGTCGGTGCGACCGCGGGACCGACCGAGCGCCGCTCGCCGGTCCGCACCACCGAAGGTGCTGCCCGTTTCGATGTCGCCACGGGTGCGATGACGAACGCGCCAGTCGACAAGAACGCAGTTGTCGGTGTCGCGGGGCTTCGTGAGCTGCGCGGCGGCGATCGCCTGGCGGGCGTCGAGGGTCGTCAGTTCCTGTCCAGCGATGGTCAGCACGTCCTGGCCAGCCGTCCGAATCCGGCCAACGATCCGATGGCCCGCCATGACTGGCAGGTCTACGGTCGCGCGTCCGGCCAGGCCCTGGGTGGCTTTGCCAGCAGCGTGTCTGCCGCACCGTTCCTGGTGGTCAAGGATCAGGTCATCGTCGAAGCGCGTCCGCAAGTGCGCGCCACCGGCGACGCCGCCCGTCCGTACGAGCGGACCGAGCTCTCCTTGCGCTCCATGGATCTGCTGAACGGCGTCGAGGTCTGGAAGGTCGCCGTGCGCAACATCGCCTTCGAGGGGCCGTTCCCTCCGTAGGCGCATTGTTCGCTCTGCGGGACTGAAGCGAACGGCCGGGGTGACCCGGCCGTTCGTGCGCCTGGCCATCCTCGATCGATGCCAGCCCTCTCTTCATCCGCTTGGGTGCACCGAAGGTGAATGGACGATTGTTAGAGCAGCATGCGTCGGAGGTCTTCGAAGCGGTCGCGAAGGTGG
>CALFAM010000130.1 GCA_937948815.1 uncultured bacterium | reverse complement strand
CTCGATCGACGCCGTCACGTCGGCTGACGAAGTGGATCGACGAAGTGGTGTGCTCCTCGTCTTCTTCGATGCGAACGTTGCGGAAGCCAGCTGCTTCCAGCTCCTTGACGAGACCCGCCATGCGGTCGAGATCGCGCAGATGCTCCCGGCTCTTCAAGCCGTCGCGGAGCGCGATCTGAAGCGCGGTCTCCGGCATTCCTCGTGCTGTCAGCCGGGAGAGGTATTCACGAAAGATCTCGACCCGTTCGATGAAGCGGCCGAGATCGTCACCGACCAGCGAGTGTCCGGCTCCGATCGTACCCGAACCATTCGTGCCGGTACCTTGGCCGTCCGTGGTCTGATCTCCGATCTGCAGCTCGAACCGATCACGTATTCGCTCCACCAGGTGACGTCGGTAGGCCACATCGTCTTTGAGGTAGATCGCTCGCTTTCCTTCGGTGACCTTGTAGAGCGGCGGTTGCGCGATATAGAGGTGACCGCGCTCGATGATTTCTGCCATCTGGCGGAAGAAGAACGTAAGGATGAGCGTCCGGATGTGCGAGCCATCGACGTCGGCATCGCACATGATGATCAGCTTGTGGTAGCGCAGGCGGGAGACATCGAAGTCTTCCTTTCCAATGCTCGTTCCGAGCGCGGTGATGATCGTCTTGATCTCTTCGGACGAGAGCATCTTGTCGAATCGGGCCTTCTCGACGTTGAGGATCTTTCCGCGTAGCGGCAAGATGGCCTGGAACTTGCGGTCTCGGCCTTGCTTGGCCGAGCCACCGGCGGAATCACCCTCGACCATGAACAGCTCGGCCCGCTCGGGATCCCGCTCACTACAGTCCGCCAGCTTGCCGGGCAGGTTGGAGGCATCGAGCACGCCCTTGCGGCGGGTAAGCTCTCGGGCCCGTCGTGCTGCCTCGCGTGCCCGCGCGGCATCGATGCACTTGTCGACGATGCGACGCGCTTCCTTGGGGTTCTCTTCCAGGAAGATGGCGAGCTGCTCGCCCAGCACCTGCTCGATCCAGCCCTTGACCTCCGAGGAGACCAGCTTGTCCTTGGTCTGGCTCGAGAACTTGGGATCCTGGATGCGCACCGAAACGACTGCGGTGAGACCTTCACGGATATCGTCTCCGGTCAGGTTCTCCTTCAGGTTCTTGTTCAGACCGTTGCGGGTTACATAGTTGTTGATGCTTCGCGTCAGGGCTGCTCGGAAGCCCGCCAGATGGGTACCACCATCGCGGTTGTTGATGGTGTTGGTGAAACAGTGCACACGCTCTTGGTAACCATCGGTCCACTGCATCGCGATCTCGATGGTCTCGGCGCCGGTGCCGTCGTCGCGAACACCTTCGAGATAGATCGGCTTGGGGTGAAGCGCGGTCTTGGTGCGCGCCAAATGCTCGACGAAGCTCCGGATGCCACCTTCGTAGTGGAAGTCGACCTCTTGCTCCGTGCGTTCGTCCGTGAGCCGAATGTGGACGCCGCGGTTGAGGAAGGCTTGCTCGCGAAGCCGCTTGGCGAGCGTTTCGTAGCTGAACTCGAGCACCGTGAAGATTTCGGCGTCGGGAACGAAGCGAACCCTCGTGCCGGTCTCTTCGGAGTCGCCGAGCGCCCGGATCGATTCCTCGGGCACCCCGCGATGGTAGGTCTGGAACCAGTTCTTGCCGTCGCGATGGATGTTGAGCTCGAGAGTTTCCGACAGCGCATTGACCACCGAGACGCCGACGCCGTGTAGACCGCCAGAGACCTTGTAGACATTGTTGTCGAACTTACCGCCCGAGTGCAGCTCGGTCATGATGACCTCGGCCGCGGAACGCCCCTCGCCGGCGTGAAAGTCGACCGGAATCCCGCGACCGTCATCTGCCACGGTCACGGAATTGTCGACGTGGATCGTCACATCGGCACGACTACAAAAACCCGCCTGCGCCTCGTCGATCGCGTTGTCGACGAGCTCGAAGACCATGTGATGCAGACCAGATGCGTCATCCGTGTCGCCGATGTACATCCCCGGCCGTTTGCGAACGGCTTCGAGGCCCTTGAGGACCTTGATGTCATCGGCGGTGTAGGTCGCCTCAGAGCTATCAGGATCGGAGGCGTCTCGAGAGGACACGCTGGCATCAGAGGCGGCACGGATCTCGTCTACTGACGAGCCGGCGGCTTCCTGCGCGACGTCGTCGACCGGAAGGTCGGTGTGATCTGGCACGCTGGCTCTCCGTGATCATGGTTGCGCTGCCTCGCATCGCCGCTCCGATCGGGCCTGCTGGCCCGCACCAAACGAGGTGGTAGGAATGCGACGAAGAGCGGATGGCAGCGTGGGTCTCTGGTCGCCAAATCTCTGCACAGGGCGCCTCGTCCAAGGACGATGAACGACTCCCGCAAGGATTCACGACGCATGCTCTATTGTAGCAACATCGAGCCTCTGAATCTAGTCCGACAGGGGCTACTTAGTTCTTGAAAACAAAAGAGATCGCGAGCGCGGAGCCGGTCCCGGGGCGCGCTGTCCTACGCGGTTTCTCGTGCGATGGCGCCGGCGTCGATTTGCCACCGTTGCGCGAAGCCGATTTCGCGCCAGACATCGGGCCGATTCGAGCTCGCGAAGAGCTGCCCGACGGAAGCAAACGCAGCCCAGACCCGCCCCAGCCGCTGGCGATCGAGCTCAGCATCGGCATCGTCGATCATGACGACCGGCGCGCGCCCCGCGCCCGCGAGGACGCGAACCTGGGCGGCGAGCAGCAGGAGACCGAGCACCTTACGTTCACCCGCGGAGGCCATTCGGCGGACGGTGCGACCTTGCCAGGACACCTTGAGATCGTCGCGATGCGGTCCAACGAGGGCGCGCTGACCGGCACACTCTCGGGTGGCCATCTCCGTCAGCTGACGGGTCGCTGCCGTCACCCCGTCCAGGGCCTTCTCCAGGCTCGGCCGGTAGGCGATCTCGAGGGGTGGAAGGTCGAGATCACAGGAGTCGATGGCGGCGGCGAGCGCGGTGCTCAACTCGGCGGCGTAGTCGTGGCGAGCGCGGACCAACGCGACCGATTCGCGCGCCAACAGCTCGTTCCAGGTGGCCAGCTGCACAGAACGCGGCGATACTCCATCGGTGAGGAGCTTCTTCTTTGCCGAGAGGGCCTGTCGGTACCGGGCGAGCAGGGTGATCGTGGCTGGCTTGCGGGCGACGATGCCGCGATCGAGAAGGCGACGGCGAATGGCCGGGGGACCGGTGAGCAACTCGCTGTCGACCGTGGTCCAAGCGAGGATCGGCAACACCTCGAGATGCGCGGCCAAGGAGGTCTGATTCCCGTCGACCCGCCGCTCACGTGCCGTGCCCGTGCCGCGCTGCCAGCGCAACGTCAGCTCCGTGCGGCGTTCGCGCTTGGCGACGCCGTCGAGCTCGAACGCCGAGGCACCTCGCTGACAGCAATCGGCGAGCTGGGCGGTCCGAAAGCTGCGTGTGGTCGCCAGCAGGTAGATGGCTTCGAGAAGGCTGGTCTTGCCGGCGCCGTTGGAGCCAAGCAGCAGATGATGCCCGCTGGCCGGCGTCCAGGTCTGCGCGTTCAGGTTCCGAAACCCGCGGACCTCGATGCTGGCGAGCAAAGCTTCGGAGTGTCCGCGGGAGAAGGGATGGATCTCGGAGGCTCGGCGCCGGCAGTTCGTGTCGATAGACCGCGCGGCAGGCTAGATGCGGATCGGCATGACGACGCAGACGTAGCGCTCGTCCTGCCCTTCGATCGGGTAGGCGACGATCTGCGAGTTCTCGTCCTTGAGCTCGAGACGGACCTGGTCGGTACCGACAGCACCGAGAAAATCTCGCAGGTAGTCAGGATTGACACCCACTGAGAACGTCTCGCCTTCGAACTCGCAGGCGATGTCTTCCTTGGCCTCACCCAGATCCGGATTGGCCGCGGAGAGAACCAGGCTGCCGGTCTGGAGCTCGAGGCGAACGGCACGCGAACGGTCGCCGGTGAGCAAGCTGACGCGTTGGATCACGCTCTGCAACTGCTGGCGATCGAGCACGATGTGCTTGTCGTTGTCCCGCGAGATGACGCGCTCGTAGTCCGGGAACGTGCCCTCGAGGACACGGCAGATCAGGCGACGCCGCCCAACAAGGAACGAGAGATGGTGCTCGCCGCGACGGAACTCGAGGTCGCCGTCATCTTCGAAGCGCATCAGCTCCATCAGTGCCTTGCGCGGCACCAGCACGCCGTCACCGGCCTCGAGATCGTCGACGCCGGATTCCACCAAGGCAAGGCGATGCCCGTCCGTCGCGACCAAGACCAAGACGCCGTCATTTTGCTTGAGCAGCGCGCCCGAAAGCTGGAAGCGAGACTCTTCGCTCGAGATGGCGAAGAAGATCTTGGCTGCCATGGCCTTGAAGATCGGGAAGGGAAGGGCGATGAGCTCGCCTTCCTGAATGGCTGGCAGGGTCGGGAAGTCTTCGGCAGGCAGGCCACGAATCTTGAACCGCGAGCGTCCAGCGCGGATCGAGATCGCGCCTTCGTCATCGCTTTCGAAGGTCAGCTCGTCGCCGTCGCAGGCGCGAACGATCTCGAGCAGCTTCTTGGCCTGGAGCGCGATGGCGCCGTCGCCTTCGATTTCAGCGGCGCACCAGGAGGTCAGTGAGACTTCGAGATCGGTGGCGGCCATCTCCAGGCGGTTATCACCCGCTCGGAGAAGGATGTGTGAGAGCACAGGAATCGTGGTCCGGCGCTCGACGATGCCCTGCATGGGGACGAGCTCGCCGAGCAGCTCTAGTCGATTGAGTCGGACTTTCATCGATTGAATCTCCTTAGGAGAAGGGAAGGTATCACACAGAATCAAACCGTAATAGCCGGTCAGAGTAGGGGCTGTGGATGGTGTGGAAATTCCGTTTTGTGCCGATAAACCCAGCGTGAAGTCGTGTACGAGCTTGCGGAGGTGGCTGCGGATTCACGTCAGTAGATACTGCGGAGATGCTGTGGACGAATGGTGGAGAAGTGGGGTGCGAGTCCGGTTGGGGTCGGATCAGTCATCGTTCTTCTCTGCATCTCAACAGGTGGTCCGCAGGTTTTGAGGGCGCGAGTCCACAGGCTTTTCAACAGCCGCTACGGCGAGAAAATGGCGCGGCTCGCCCTAGCTGAAGTGGTCGATGAAGCCCTGTATGGAGCGATCGAAATCGGGATCGGCGCGCCGTTCCTTCTCGATCTTGTCCACCGAGTACATGACCGTGGAGTGATGCTTGTCCGTGAAGTTGCGGCCGATTTCCGGGAAGGACAAGCGAGTCAGCTTCTTGCAGAGGTACATGGCGACTTGGCGGGGGAAGGCGATCTGCTTTGAATTGTTGCGACTCTTGATCTGGCTGACCTTGAGGCCATAGTGCCGGGCGACGAACTTGATGATCTCGGGGGCCGAGACCCGTGCACCCTCTGGCGGCAGGACGTCGCGAAGGGTCTCCTTGGCGAGGGCCAAGGTGATGGGGTTGCCGGTCAGCGAACCGAAGGCGACCACGCGATTGATCAAGCCTTCGAGCTCGCGAATGTTGGAGCGGACCTGCTCGGCGATGAAGAGCGCGACGTCGTCGGGAATGTCGACGCCGTCGAGCTCGGCCTTGCGCCGCAGGATCGCAATCTTGGTTTCCAGCTCAGGAGGCTGGATGTCGGCGATCAAGCCCCACTCGAATCGGCTGCGGAGGCGCTCTTCGAGGGTCGGAATGTTGCGGGGCGACGAGTCCGAGGAGAGGATGATCTGCTTCTGACTCGTGTAGAGCGTGTTGAAGGTGTGGAAAAACTCTTCCTGGGTCCGCTCTTTGTTGGCGATGAATTGGATGTCGTCGATGAGCAGCACGTCGATGGTCCGATAGCGGTCTCGGAACGCTGGCATGCGGTCGAATCGAATCGAATTGATCAACTCATTGACGAACTGTTCGGCGGGCAGGTACATCACCCGGTAGCCAGGGTTTCGGCCCTGGATTCGCCCGCCGATGGCTTGCATGAGGTGCGTCTTTCCCAAGCCGACGCCGCCATAGATGAACAGCGGGTTGTAGCTGTTCGACGGGCTGTCGGCCACGGCCTGTGCCGCGGCGTGGGCGAACTGGTTTGAGCTGCCGACGACGAAGTTGGCGAAGCGGTAGCGGCGATCGAAGGTCGAAGGCGCGGGCGGCGGCTCGGCCGGGTCAGTCGTAGGAGACGCTGGGTCTCCCGCGCGGAAGAGAACTTCGAGGTTACCCTCGCGGGCCAGGGCTTCGACAGCCCGATCGACTGCCGGTCGGTAGCTCTGCTCGATGGTGTGGACGAACTGCTCGTCTGGGGCGGAGAGGACGAGTCTTCGGCTGTTGACCGAGGCGACTTGGAGTGGGGCGAACCAGGTTGCGAACTCGTCGGGATCGAGGTGGGTCTGGAGGTGCTGCTTGATTCCGGTCCAGGGAGAGTCGTTGGTCATCATCTCGATCGAAGGCGCAGTTTTTCCACAAGTTTTCCACAGATTGTGGAAAACGTCCACGCGATTGGCTTGCTAGATGGGGCTCTGGAACGGGCACGCCTGAGGCAGAGCGACCTTCGGAGCGGTGAGGAAGCGTAGCACACGCTTGGCCTTCTTGAGCGCTGGATCGCGTTCGAATTTGCGACGTCTGCGCGGAGGTTGGATCAGCGCTGAGGCGAGTCGGGCAGGCGGGGACCGCCTTCCGGCGCGTCGAGAGACTCGCCGCTCCCGGCGTCGAAGATGTACCAACCAATGAGCTTGTCGTCGATTTCACGCAGTCTCTTGGTAATCAGCATACAGAGCATGTGGAGCAAGCGGAGGGAGGACACGCGCTGGATGTCGAGGATGCCTTCGAGTACTTCTCGTGAGATACCGAGAACGACGGCCGCCCCTTCGTGGGCGCGGGCATCGGCTGAGCGTGGTTGGCGGTCGATGAGCGCCATCTCGCCGAAGTAGTCACCGCGTTCGAGGATGGCGAGTGCTTCTTCGCCCGCGCCTGGAATCTGCTTGCTGATCAACACCCGGCCTTCGAGCACCACATACATGTGATCACCGGGCATCCCTTCGCAAAACAGGTTCTCACCCGCGCTGAGCTTCTGGGCCTTCGACAACGAGGCCAAGAAGTTGATCTCCATGGGCGAGAGTTTCTGCTCGAGGAAGAGGGATCGTTTGGCTTCGAGTGCGATGTGGACGGCGTCTCCCATGGGGCGCTGGCCCGCGTTCGGGGCCGATGACGCGGCGCCCCGCGAGAAGAACTGCGTAAGCTGATCGTTGGTCGACCGGAGCTTCTTGGAGAGGCTCTTCCAGAAGGCCCAATAGAGGGCCATCGTCAGCCGCTTGTCCTGCGAGAGGAGTGGTTCGAGCGCGACGGGACTGAGGGGGACGAGGCGGCCAGCCTCGATCATTTGTCCCCGTCCGGAGCGGGCTTTGCCGTCGAGAAAGCTGGATTCGCCGAAGAGCTCCCCAGGGCCGAGCTCAGCCAGGGTGAAGGCACCATAGGGCGTTCGCCGCTCGATCTTTACCGCACCTTCAGAAACGAGATAAGCCTCACGGCTGTTATCGCCTTCCTCGAAGATGGTGGCGTCTTGCGGATAGGTGATCTCAGCCGTGCGGTCAGCGATCGATTGGATCTGCTGGTCGCTCAGATGCGAGAGAACCTCGAAATGGAGGAGGCGATCGGCGTACTCCACGGGGGATTGATTGTATCTCGTCTGGCCTGAGGTTTGGTGATGCTGCTGCTACAGCAGCTCGAGTTGAGCAGGTCGAATGAGATCGAGGACCGCGGCTTCGACTTCGTCAAGCCACTGGCTCCGGTCGATACCATCGAGAACGAGGTTGTCCAGGCCTCGCGCTTCGACCTCGTGGATCAGGCGCTCGTCGACCTCGCGCTGGAAGGCGGGATCGGTGGAGCGCAGCCCGTCGGGACGGAGCTCGTCGAGAATCGGTACGTGGATCAGCAGGTTGTAGGTTCCCATCCATCCGTTGATCAGGCCTTCGAGCATCGGTTGCTTGCCGGCCGCGAGCAGGAGATAGACGTAGTTGTCGAGTGCGCTGCGGTCGCAGATGACCAGCTCATGTCGGCTGGCTGCAACCAACTCGTCAGCGATTTGCGTGTGCAGAATCCACGTCTGGGCAGCGATGGTGGTTTCTTTGTTGATCGGAAGTGGGCTGCGGCGAGCCACCTCTTCAACGAGCTGAAGCACGATGTCCCGAGCCTTGAGGCGCGCCGCGAGGCCATAGCAGAGTGTGGTCTTTCCCACGCCGTGGCTGCCGATGAACGCCACTTTCATGGTGTCGTGAGGCGTCCGGCTCATGGCAAGTCTCCGGTATCGAAGTCGTTTTCGAGAATCGACTCGATGATCGTCAGTGCGGTATGGAGTTGGCGCTCGGTGATGACCAGCGGCGGAACCAGTTGGACGACGTTGCCCTCGGCACCACCGGCCAGCATGAGTAGGCCCTGGTGATAGGCGCGGTGGGCCAGTTGGCGTGCCTGCGCGGGTTCTCGGGTGACCAGGCCCCAGAGCAAGCCTCGACCGTGGATGGCCGCAAGGGAGGGAAACCGCTCCGGCCATGGATGGATTCGATCAGCGACGAGCGGGCCCATGCGAGCGGCACGCGCCGGGATCTGCTCCTGCTCGAGAACCTCGAGGGTCGCAAGCGCCGTGGCGCAGGCCAGAGGGTGGGCGACGAATGTTGCGGTATGTCGTGCTTCGCCTGGGCTTTTCCACGCCGCCATCAGGGCCCGGCTGCCGACCACGGCGCCGATCGGTAGACCGCCCGCGAGCGCCTTGCCGCAGCAGAGCAGATCCGGCGTCACCCGCTCGTGATCGATGTCGAACCACTTTCCGGTGCGGCCGAGACCGGTGAAGATTTCATCGACGATCAACAGGCTGCCGAACTGCCTGCAGCGCGATGCCAAGGCCGGAAGCCAGCCGGGCGGCGGCAGGCGGACACCCTCTCGGCCAATGGTCGGCTCGACCAGAACTGCGGCTACGGTGCGATCTTCGAGCAAGGCTTCGACCTGGTCTGGTGCACAGCCGTAGGGAGCCCGTCGGATATGGGAATGAAGATGGGGGCTCGAAGGCTGACGAAAGCGGGGGCGCGAAGAGGCAGCGAGTGCACCGAGCGTCATACCGTGGTAGCTGGGATCGAAGACCGCGATGTTGTGGCGACCGGTGGCGAGAAGGCTCGTCTTGATGGCGAGCTCGATGGCGTCGGCACCGCTCACGGCCCAGTAGACCTGAGGATCGTCGATCGGCACGTGGCGACAGAGGGCTCGCGCGAGGGGTGCCCGGAGAGGATGAGACGCTGCATCACCGAGTCCGTGCAGAAGTTGCGCGCTTTGCGCGGCGATGGCGCGCGTGACTGTCGGATGACGATGTCCGACACCGGCAACACCAAAACCGGCTGTCAAGTCGATGAAGCGATTGCCGTCTGCATCGAGCACGTTCGCGCCGCGGGCTGACTGCCAAACGCAGGTAACGCCATCGGCATTGAGGGTGTTGATACCGGGAGCTTCCCAGCGTGCGAGTTGCTCCGCGTGTCGCCGGCTTTCCGGGCCGGGAGGCGGAACGCGGATATTCGGAAGGCGGTCGCCGTCGCCAAGCTCATCGCGGCCGGTCTCATCACGGTTGACCACGCCGTTTTCGTAACGCACGGGCTCAGAGAGGGCGCCGACCGGCGAAGGATCGACCGAGGGTGACTTCGTCCGTGAACTCGATGTCGCCGCCGACCGGCATTCCGAAAGCAAGCCGACTGACGGCAAGGCCGCGTGGCTTGAGTAGGCGGGCGAGATACAGCGCGGTTGCTTCGCCTTCCACATTCGGGTTGGTCGCGATGATGATCTCTTCGACGCCTTCGAGGCGTTTCAGCAGCCCGGCGATGGCCAACTGATCGGGCCCGATGCCCCGCTGCGGAGAGAGGGCGCCGAGCAGGACATGGTAAAGGCCGTCGTACTCACCCGTCCGATCGATGGGCGCGATATTGAAGGGCTCCTCGACGACACAAATGCGGCGGTTGTCTCGTTGCGGATCGGCGCAGCGCTCACAAGGCTGCACGGCGGTAATCGCATTGCAGCGTTGGCAGTAGACCAGCTTGTCCTTGACGTCGAGGAGTGCCTGCGCGAGGCGCTGGGCATCTTCACGGCGCCGCCGCAGAACGTGGTGGGCGAGCCGCGTGGCGGTCTTGGGGCCGATTCCCGGCAGCC
Organism: uncultured bacterium; assembly: GCA_937948815.1. Classification (GTDB taxonomy): domain Bacteria; phylum Acidobacteriota; class Thermoanaerobaculia; order Multivoradales; family J023; genus J023. Next base: position 27,866 of record CALFAM010000130.1, on the reverse strand, counting down.
GCGCAAATTCGCCGACGAGCTCGGCAAGCGGGTCGCCCATGGTGAACTAGAAGAGGGTCGGCATGGTCGCGGCGATATTTCCGAGGCGGCCGCGCAAGTGTTCTTCGATCTTGTGCGCGGCGTCGTTCACGGCGGCAATCACCAGGTCTTCGATCAAGCCCATATCTTCGGGATCCACGGCTTCGGGATCGATCTTGACCTCGATCAAGTGGCGATGGCCGTTCATTTTCACGGTCACCATGCCGCCACCGGCAGAGGCTTCGACGATCGAGTCAGCAAGCTCGCGCTGCATCTTGTTCTGCATTTCCTCGGCTTGTTGGAGGAGCTTGCGCATGTTCATGATCCGTTCTCCGTGTCCTTCGACTCAGCTCGTCTCCGAGGTTGGTGCCGGCTGGCCCTCTGTCGGTGGTCCCGCTGTCGATTGATGAGGCGTCGTTTGTCCTGCGGCGGTGCCTGGTGGGGCGTCGGCTTCGGTGGTCGCGGCCTTTGCGTCGTCGTCTTTGGTTGGCTCTCGACGTTCGACTTTGCTGCCATTGAAGATTTCGAGCACGGCGCGGACCGTCGGCTGTTTTTCGTCCGCGGCGCGAGGATTGGTCCCAGTGGTCCGTGCGGCAGATGGTTTGGCGACCGCCTTTCCCTGCTCGATTTGCCAGCTCGCGCCCGGGCCCAAGACGTCGCGAACGGCCTCGGTGAGCGCGTTGGCGTTGGTGTCCCGCGCGAGAGCGCTCTTGAGCATGGCGTCGCCCTGCGCCAAGACGACGACGAATCGGTCGGCGTCGATGTGTAGGTCTTGGGCGTGCCGCAGATTTCCTGCCAGCGGAGGACGGCGGTCGGCAACGCGCTCCAGCACCTGGGCGACGGGATCGGTACCACCGGAGGGTCGGCGGTTCGACGGCAGGTCCGCGGGGCCCGTAGAGATTCGTTCGGTGGGCTGCCGTGCGGTGGCCCCGCCCGGCGTGTCGGTCGCGGGTGGTGCATCGGGCGCCGCGGGGAGCGGGATCTCGCTCTCGTCGCTCCCCTGAGCGGTTGCAGCGCGCGGCGGACGTGATGCGGTTTGCCCGACGCGGCGCTCAGGTGGTGCGGGAGTACGGGCTTCGTTTTGGCGCCGCTGGGTGTGGGTAGGTGGGCTCGAGGGTTCAGTGGGTGGAAGCGAACCGGAGCCGCCACGAAGCAGGCTCTCGATCGCCGTGAGCTTGGGGAGCTCGGCGGCGCGGAGAAATGTGATCTCGAGCGCGAGCCCGCCTAGCTCCGAGCGGCGGATGGTGTCTTCGCTCGCGAGGAGGAGGTTGAGCAGGCGCAGCAGATTTTCGTATCCAGCTTTGCGCGCGAGCTCGCGAAGCACTGCGGACTCATCGGCGACGAGATCAATGCCTTCGTCGTTGCCACCGAGCGCGAGGTGGAGGCCATCTCGAACGTAGGCGACAAAATGACCATAGACCCCGGAGGGATCGATTCCCACGGAGTCGATCTCGGCAATGGACGCGCGAATGTCCCGGGGATCTCCGTCGATGATTGCGGTCAAGAGGCGATGGAGGAGGCTGTGGTCGAGGCCTCCGACGAGGCGGGCAGCATCCTCGTCGTGAATGGTGCCGGCCCCGAAGGTGGCGAGTTGATCGAGAAGCGCGACGGCGTCACGGACGCTCCCTTCACCGGCTCGTGCGATGAGCCGCAGGGTGCCATCGCTGGCGGTGATCGACTCGCGTTCCGAGAGTGTTCGGAGATAGGCGCTCAGCTCGCGAGCAGGAACCCGTCGGAACTGGAACTGCTGGCAGCGGGAGAGAATCGTTGGAGGAACGGCGTCTAGCTCGGTCGTTGCAAAGATGAAGACAAGGTGGGCTGGCGGTTCTTCGACGATCTTCAACAGAGCGTCGAATGCTTGGCGCGAGAGGCGGTGGACCTCATCGAGCACCACGACCTTGTAGCGGTCACCGGCTGGGGCGTAGCGTAGGCTCTCGGTGAGCTCGCGTACTTGCTCGACCTTGGAATACGTCGCGGCGTCGACCTCGATGACATCGAGATCGTGACCGGCGGTGATCTGCTCGCACGAGGGACAAGTGTTGCAGGGATCGGTCCCCTGTTGGGCGCGTCGCGTCTCGCAGTTGAGGGCTTTGGCGAGGACGCGCGCAGTCGTCGTCTTTCCGACGCCACGAATGCCCGAGAAGATGTAGGCCTGAGCGATGCGATCCTCGGCCAGGGCGTTGCGCAGGGCGGTAACGATCGGCGCTTGGCCGACGAGCGCCGTGAAGTCCTGAGGACGCCACTTGCGTGCCAGAACCTGGTAGCTCATAGCGAGTGGGTTCCGTGGGTTGTCGGGGCCGCCGTGGATTGCCGAGATGTGGCCAACTATCCGTGTGGCTCGATCGACAGTCGAGCTGAACGGAAGTCGGTTGGCCCGCGGCTCGATGAAGGGCTCCGGCGAATCTGCGGCACTCGCCCAAACACCTTATCGCTGCTCCCTTCCGGGCCTGACGAGGTTCGGAGTCGACCGATGCACAGGACCCGAACCCTTCGTCGAACAGCGGGCCCGCTGATGCTACGCGGTCCGGGTCAGTCTGTAAAGCGGTGAGGCCAGGTCTTCGTTGGAGTAGGATCGCTCGCGGCCGCCGGCCGCTTGGTCTCGGGTACGCGCTAGGAGAGTTGATGGACGACACCTCGGCTCAGCAGAAGGCTGACGAAGGGTTCATGCGGCAAGCGTTGATGCTGGCTGCTCAGGCCGGAGCACATGGGGATGTGCCAGTTGGCGCGGTGGTGGTTCGCGATGGCGAAACGATCGGACGCGGCTACAATCGCCGCGAGCTGGATCAGGATCCTCTCGCGCACGCTGAGGTGCTGGCGATTCGGGATGCGGCGGGTAGGGTCGGGAGCTGGCGACTCATTGGGTGTACGCTCTACGTGACGCTCGAGCCGTGCTGCATGTGCGCAGGTGCCCTTGTGAACAGCCGCGTCGAGACGTTGGTCTATGGAACCGCCGATCCAAAGGCGGGCTTCTGTGGCTCGCTGGGAAATTTGGCAGAGGATATTCGTCTCAATCACCGCTTGACGGTAAGACGCGGTATCATGCAAGCTGAGAGCAGGCAGATTCTGCTCGATTTCTTTGCCGCCTTGCGGCGCCGTTCCACTTAGTCCGGCAGCCCAGGCGCATCGCTCCTTGAAAGTTCGCTCGTTGAGCCGTGTGCTCGTGGCAGCAGACCGGGTGAGGAAAGCTCGCCGGAGTGGTGTTCGCACGAGCTTTCGTCGTGTGGATTCCGCCCGGATCTTCACGTCGAAAGAGACAAGCTCGCGGAGAGGTGACCGAGTGGCTGAAGGTGCACGCCTGGAAAGCGTGTGTAGGGGCACAACTCCTACCGAGGGTTCGAATCCCTCTCTCTCCGCCATATGACTCCGGCTTGACGAGCAAGATCCAGATCGAAGAGCTGAATGGTTCTCGCTGATCGACAGCAGAGCCTGCGTCCAGTGGCACGGTAGTAGTCCAGCCGCTCGGACGTACGAGAGTCTTTGGAGAGGTGCCGGAGTGGTCGAACGGGGCGGTCTCGAAAACCGTTGACCGCGCGAGCGGTCCGTGGGTTCGAATCCCACCCTCTCCGCCATGATTCGATCTGGAAGAGCGAGTCCAAGACCCGGTCACCGCTCGCGCTGGTCCTGAAATCCCGAGAAGCGTTCCCGTTGGCACGGCCTGAGAGGCGTTTGCGATGTGACACACATCGCTGCTTTGCTCTGCTCTCGCAACGAGGTTTCGGTGCCACGAGCCTTGATCGGTTTGCTGGCGGGGAGATGGTGTAGGGGGCGTGGTCGGGTTTCTTCGGCAATAGGATTCGGGCAAGCGTGAGGAAGGGTTGTAATGGTATTTTTGCTGCGTCAAAGATGTTGGAATAGCTTGTATATGGTTCGATTGTTAGTTTAAGGGCTGATCTGCGGAAAAGTCTGTATCAGGGGTCGGCAGGTTGTTGATTTTCCTCGAAAAGAGGGCCTTCCCGTGGAGCGTGACTGCGGAAATCTGCCGAGTAGAAGGGGGTGTCGGGATCCTGAGACGACGAAGTGCCCTGGAGCCAGCGTTGTCGAATTCGGGGCTTTCTTGACGGCTCGATCTATGAAGGCGTATGATCGGCGGTCCGTCCGTCGTGCGCGCGGTTTGCGTGCGTACGGCCGTATGGCGAACGAGCGCGGACATGTATTTTCCGCACGCTCGCCTCGGACAAGAGGTCAACGAAGAACGAATCTGGTGGTCGATGAGCGGCCACGTCTCAAACTTCCGACAGAAGGTCGATCACCGTGAAGCGTACGTTTCAGCCGAACAATCGTCGCCGCAAGAAGAAGCATGGCTTTCGCAGCCGGATGAAGACCGCACAAGGACGTGCCGTGCTGGCCCGGCGCCGTCGCAAGGGCCGCAAGCGTCTGTCCGCTTGATCAGGACAGACTCGAGCGAGCGCTGGCGGGCGAGTGACCGGATGTGCCGCCGACAAGACTTCGTGCGTTGCTATCGACGGGGTCGTCGGCGGTATGGAAAGCAGGCGACGGTCTATATCCACCCCAACGAAGAGTCTTGCCCTCGGTTCGGAACGACAGCGAGCCGGAAGGTTGGTAAGTCGGTGGTGCGGCATCGCTTGAAGCGGTGGGTTCGCGAGATCGTTCGTCGGTATTCGGATCGGGAGCGCCTTCCGGCGGTGGACGTTGTCTTTCACCTGAGCCGCGAAGCTGGAACGACGTCCTTTGAGTCGTTCCGCCGCGAGGTTCTGGGACATCTCGATCGACTGGTTGCATCACCTCGATGACCAGCCTCGCCAGGCTCCTTCTTCGTCTCTACAAACGGTTCGTGTCGCCGTGCTTGCCCCGAGCATGCCGCTTTACGCCCTCTTGCTCTGAGTACGCCATGTTGGCGCTCGGTGAATGTGGTTTGGTGCGGGGGAGTATCAAGTCGATCGGACGGCTACTCCGTTGCCAGCCGATGCATCCCGGCGGCGTGGATCTTCCGTAGACCTCGAACGACTCTCAAAAGGTACCTGACACCGTGGACAATCGTCGGCTTTTCTTGGCCGCCTTCATTTCGCTGGGCTTGGTGATTCTGTGGGGACGCTTCGTGCAGCCACCTGTGGCTGTGCAACCACAGACACCTGCCACTGGACTTGAAGCGTCGGGCGATAGCGCGCTCGGCAGCAGTGATCTGGCCGGCAGTGATCTGGCCGGCAGTGATGCGTCGGCTCGGGCATCAGGGGTCGAGAGCTCCGCGGCTGCAGGCTCGACTGGTGAGGCGGCCGGGGTCGAAGTGGAAGGCGAAACGGCAGCTCCGGACGTCGCTGCTTCGATCCAAGAGTCGGTCGTTGTCGATACCGATCGCTACCGTGCGGAGTTCAGTAACGAAGGGGCGTGGATGACGTCCTTTCTTCTCAAGCACGAGCTTGACGAGAACGGCGCGCCGCTCGAGTTGGTTCGCGCACGGGGAAACGCGGACGGGTATCCGTTCGCGCTTGTGGATGGGGCCGGGCAGACGCTCTTTGGAGATGCGCTGTTTGCGGTCGAGCGGACGGAGATTGGCAACGGCTCGGTTTCATTGTCATTTTCGTACCGCGCTGACGGCATGGGCGCGACGAAGCGCTTCACGCTCAAGCCCAGTGGTTTGATCGACGTCGGCGTGGACGTGAGCGGCCTCGGCGATTGGCAGCTCGCGGTGGGACCCGGTATTCGAGACCTCACTGCAGAGCAGAGCGAGGATCGATTTCGCCAGCCGAAGTCGGGCTACCGTTTGGCCGGGGATGTCGAGACGATCGGTCCTGACAAGCAGCGCGAGGACACCGTTCTTCCGGCTCAGGGCCTGGAGTGGGTGACGCTCGAGGACAACTATTTCCTCATTGCTGTCGTTCCCGGCTCGGGCTCCGTGGGCGTGACGATTCGGCCCGTTCGGGAGCGTGCCGAGGTCGCTGTAGACGAGCGGCGTTTCCTCTCGGTGGATGAGGCGGCCCAGGCTGGCGAAGAAGAGCTGATTGCGGATCAAGAGCTGTTGATCAGGCCGAGCGGTGACTCTCTGGAGGTCGTTAGCTTCCTGGGAGCGAAGCGCTATCAGCAGTTGGCTGACTTGCCGTACGGCCTGCAAGAGACCGTGCGCTGGGGCTTTTTCGGCTTTCTGGCCCGTCCCCTCTACTATGGGTTGGAATGGATCTACGAACGACTTCCCAACTATGGGTGGGCGATCGTGATCATGACGTTGGTGATCAAGCTGATCTTCTTCCCCTTGACCCACAAGGGCCAGAAATCGATGGCGCGGATGCAAGAGCTCTCGCCGAAGATCCAAGCGATTCGGAACAAGTTCCGATCCAAGCTCAAAGACAAGCACGGTCGGCCGAATCGCGAAGCGCAGCATCAGATGAACGAGGAGTTGCTTGGTCTGTACCGGAAGGAAGGCGTGAATCCCGCAGGTGGGTGCGTGCCGATGCTGATTCAGATTCCGGTATTTTTTGCCTTCTTCAAGCTGCTTCAGTCGGCAGTTGAGCTTCGCAACGCACCGTGGTTGGGTTGGGTCCAGGATCTATCGGCACCGGATCCCTGGCTGGTTCTGCCGGCATTGATGTTGGTCACGGCGCTGTTGCTTCAGAAGGTGACTCCGGCTCCGCCGGATCCGATGCAGCGCAGAATCATTCAGATGATGCCGATCGTCTTTAGCGCAGTTTCAATTACTTTCCCTGCGGGTCTGGTTTTGTACTGGACAACCAACAACGTGTTGACCATGATCCAGCAGTGGTTCTACTACCGTTCCCGCGGTCAAGACGCGAAACCGGCAGCTGTGAAGGCTAGCGGTGGTGCAGGATCCGGGAAATCGTCGAGTCGTGGCAAACGACAGACGAAATCGTAAGAGGAGACGACGAGCACCATGGCACGTAGGTTCTTCAGCGGCGCAAGTTTGGAGCAGGCTGTCCTGGCAGCCGCACGGCATTTCGAAACGGAGCCGGAGCGAATCGCGTATGCAGAGCGCGAGCGACGCCATGGCGTTCTCAACCTTCGACGGAAGGTCGCCATCGAGGTCGACCCGGAGTCGCCTTTTCTCCCGGAGGGTGAGGAGCAGCCTTGGCAGCCGAAGCTTGCCGGTGTCACCGTTCCGCTGGGTGAGGCTTCGAAGCCGCCAGCAAGCAACGTTGGAGGCGCTCAGCGTCCGGAGCGTGCGGACGAGAAGCCGCGAGGGCAGGCTCGAGCGGCAGACGCTGGCTCTTCTCGGCCACAGGAAGTGGAGAAGAGCGGCGAGGGTCAGAACAAGCGTAGGGGAGGCGAGTCGGATCGCTCGCCGCGGCACACGGATGACGAGGCGGGTGGTCTGGCTGGCCGTGGTGAAGGCACGCGGGCTGGCGGTGACGGTCGGCAGGAGGGTCGTCGTGGATCTGGACGTCAGGACGATCGACGGCGTGACGATCGAGGGCGTGAAGAGGCGCCGCGGGAGGCGCAGGCCCAACCCGTTCAGCCTCTGATGGACGATCCGTTGGACGCGGCGGACGATGCCTTGGGTGAGATCGCGGACTTTCTTCTGTTCGACCTTCAGTGGGAGATTCGTCAGGAGGATGATGAGAGCCTGAGCATCGATCTGTCGGGCGAGGACAGCGAGCGCATCGTGGCGGAGGATGGCTACGTGATGCGGGCGATCGAGCACCTGCTACCGCGCCTGATTCGGAGTCGACACGGCAACTCGATGCAGGTTCGCGTGGATTGCGATGGCTTCCAGGCGAAACATGAAGACGAGATGATGAGCTTTGCGGAGGGCATCGCGGACGAGGTGGATGCCTCGGGCGAGTCTCGTCTACTGGAGCCCATGACACCGGGAGATCGCCGACTGATTCATGTAACGCTCGCCGACGATTCCCGGGTTGAGACGCAGAGCGAAGGTGATGGCTTCACCAAGCGGGTCCGCGTGTCGCCAGCGTAGCGTTGAGCTGCGTTGACTTGACGTCGAGCTGATGGTGAACAGGGTGTTTCACGTGAAACACCTGAAACGGCCGGTCACACCTGTGATCGGCCGTTGAGCGTTCGAGTGCCGAGCGTCCGAGTGCCGAGCGTCCGAGCGCCGAACCTTCCACCGCTGAGCCTTCGACCGGCCCGCGCTCGAGCACCGCTCAAACTAACGCCAGCTTTGCAGCGAATAACCAGACGCTCGACAGCCACACGCCACGCACTCCGCGGACCCGGCTGAGACGCGTCCGCTCTGAAAACCAGCGCCAACATGGACAGAACGACTCCCTCAACGGAAGAAGCGAGCCCAGAGTTCCGCTTGGATCTGTCCAGGTCGTTGGTTCAGGCCCCTCCGTACGCACCGGCCCCACTGTACGCACTGGCCCCACTGTACGCACTGGCCCCACTGTGCAAACCGGCCCCACTGTACGCACCGGCCCCCCTGTTCGAACCGGCCCCAGGGTATGCTCTGGCAACACCGCTCGCCGCTCGCGGCAAAGCGTCCCCAGAGTCCCCTCAGCTTTAACCACTACCCATGGCCCGAACGCTGCCAGCACTCGAACGAGCCGCCTTTGCCAAGGCGCTTCGCGACAGGATCTCTCCTCACTTGTCTGAATGTGCGGAGAAGCGCCTGTATGCGCACTATCGAACGCTCCAAAAATGGAATCGCCGCCTTTCCCTCATCGGTCCGGGCACCGTCGATGAAGTGATCCAACGTCACTATGTGGAATCGCTGGCCGGATCCGACTGGATCGACGATGGTGAGACCGTGCTCGATATTGGATCAGGGGCTGGCTTCCCAGCTCTCATCATCGCGTTGGCAAGACCCGAGATCCAGGTGATCTTGGTCGAATCGAGAGAAAGGAAGTGCAACTTTCTTCACGCCGCGATCAGGGCAGCCCGCGATCAGAGCATCGCTTGCCACACCGAGCCAACCAGGCCTTTCTCGACCCAGGTGCTCAATGCTAGGATCGGGCTCCCTCTGCCGGGAGAAATACCAGCCCGAATCGATGTCATCACATCGCGAGCGGTACGCCTGGATAGAGATCTACTCGAGCCGCTCATCGAGCACGATCGAACCAGTCGTTTTCTACTCTGGCACGGGGAAGGCGTGGAGCTGCCCATGCCGCTGAGGGAACGGAAACGAAGGAAGTTGGTGGGTGGCGAACGGAGGCACCTGATCGAGGCTGTCGCCTCCGATGATCGCGCCACCGGTCGGGAAGGCGATCAACCATCGCAGCACGCGGTCTGAGAAGAGTCGGCCTGACGCTTCGTACAAGAATCAAGTAGGAAACCAAACGCCGTCGAGGATCAGCACCCGGATGCCAAGCACCATTGCGGAAACGGAATCCAGCCCCCCTTCGCAGCCCACAGCGGAAGAACAGCCGAGTCGCCCGGCAATCACCCTGGTGGTCGCAAACCAGAAAGGTGGTGTCGGCAAGACGACGACCACCATCAATCTGGCTGCGGCACTCGGTGCTTATGAGAAGCGTGTGTTGATCGTAGACTGCGATCCGCAAGGCAACGCGAGCCGCGGATTTGGCCTGATGGCGCGCACGCCCCACCTCTACCACGTGATGGCGGGCGAAGCGGCTGTCGTGGATGCCATCCTGCCCACTTCCTTCGCAGGCGTCAGCGTTCTGCCAGCCGACCGCGAGTTGGTCGGAATCGAGGTCGAGTTCGTCGGCATCGAAGGTTGGGAGAAGCGCCTTGACAAGGCCTTGGGACCGGTCCGGGACAGCTTCGACTACATTCTGCTCGACTGTCCGCCTTCCTTGGGTCACTTGACCGTCTCGGCATTGGTCGCCTCAGAGGGAGTGGTCGTTCCACTGCAGAGCGAGTACTTTGCGCTCGAAGGCATCAGTGAGCTCGTCGCAACCGTCCGACGCGTCCAGGCACGAATGAACCCGGACCTGGAGATCGCGGGCGTACTCCTGACCATGTACGACGATCGGACCAATCTTTCCCGTGACGTCGCCGCCGAAGCCCGCCGGCATTTTGCGGACAAGGTCTTTGACACGGTCGTACCGCGCAACATTCGGCTCGCCGAAGCGCCCAGTCATGGCATGCCCATCCTGCAGTACGACATCAAGAGTCGAGGATCGCTGGCCTACCTTGCCGTCGCCCGTGAGTTGCTGGCCCGTTACGCCGACAAGGCGCGGAGGACTTCAGCATGAACGCACGCCGCCGCGGCCTCGGGCGCGGTCTGGATGCGCTGCTCGGTGAACAACCCGCGCCCCAGCCAGCAGCTGAAGCGACCTCCGCGCTTCGAGACTTGCCGATCTCAGATCTCAAGCCCAACCGCTTTCAGCCACGAACACACTTCGACGGCAAGGGAATCGCGGACCTCGCGGAATCCATTCAAGCCCAAGGCATCCTTCAACCATTGGTCGTCACGGCGGACGGCCAGGGCAAATTCTCGATCATCGCTGGCGAGCGCCGCTGGCGCGCTGCGCAAGCAGCCGGACTGACGCAGGTACCGGTCCTCGTCCGCGAAGTCGCAGGCGATCAAGAGCTTCTCGAGCTCGCGCTCGTCGAGAACATCCAGCGTGCAGATCTGGATGTCATCGAAGAAGCGGAAGCCTACGAGCAACTTGCAGAGAAGTTCGGCCTGTCGCAAGAAGCCATTGGTAAGCGCGTCGGGAAGAGTCGCCCGTCCGTGGCCAATGCACTCCGCCTTCTCCGGCTGCCGCCGGCGATTCGAGACATGTTGCGCGATGGCCGTTTGACCGCGGGCCAAGCACGGCCACTCTTGGCGCTGGGGAACACCACTCATCAGCTCGAGTTAGCCGAGCGTGCAATCGCGGAAGGTCTCACCGCGCGAGAGCTCGAGAAGCTCGCCACCGAGCCACGGACCGCGCCGAAAGCGAAGAAGGAATTGCCGGAAGCTGATGTCCACACACGTGTGGCCATGGAGAAGCTGACCCGTTCTTTGCAAACCCATGTCGAGATCCGACGGAAACGCCGTGGCGGCGACATCCTCATCAAGTTTCACACCGAAGACGAGCTCATCCGACTCTTCGATCACCTCACCCAGGCCAAAGGGGAACCCTGATGTTCAAGACCACATCGTCCGCACAGGGCGATCTCAACGGATTTCTCGACGCAGGGAGCCGGATGTCCGGTGATCTTTCGTTTGAAGACACATTCCGCATCGACGGGCACTTCAAAGGAAAGATCGATGCAGCTGGCGACTTAATAGTAGGCGATGGGGGAGAGGTCGACGCTGAGATCAAGGCCCGTCGGGTCTATGTCTCGGGAACCGTGCGAGGGAGCATTCAAGCGAAAGAGCGCCTCGAAATCACAGCGGTTGGAAAGGTCTACGCAGACCTGAGCACACCTTCGCTGTCGATCGAGGATGGGGCCTTCTTCGAAGGGCAGTGCAGCATGGAGCAGCCAAGCGCGCAGGCATCGAAGAAGGTCACGAAGATGCCACTCTCGGCCAGCTAGCGTTCGGCGCCTACTGGCACCGAGCGCCCAAACAGACGCGGCTACCGCCTAGCGATCCGCCAACGTCTCGTAGGAAGGCACGAAGCTGAGCGCGTGCCGCGTCAGGAAGACGGGGTCGAACGCTCGTGTCAGCACGACGCCGTCCATGTCATTCGAGACAGGGAAGCCCAGCCCATAGAGAAGCGTCGGCGCGATGTCGACGAGCGACGCGGGCCCCGAGATCATCTCGGGGCGAATTCCCTCGCCCAGCATCATGACCAAGCCATCCGGGCCGGTTTCGGTCCGTCCGTGCAGCGCCGGCTGGCCGATCACACGGCCCAGAAGCCGGCGTCGTCTAGATGGCTCATCAACTCCATAGGACGAAACAACCATCATCAGTTTCGGCTCAGGAATCATTTCCCAAAGGTCAGCAAGCGTGGAGTCGAGCACCTCATAGTAAGCACCTACCAGCTGTGCTGACCGTGTCTCGCGCTCGCTTTGGGCGCCATGAAATTGCACGGCTCCGTGACCGCCGAAATGAAGGCGTGACACGGTCTCGAGGCCCGGCAAGACCAAGAAAAGGGCATCGATGGACGGGTCCTGCTCCAGTAAGAACCGACTCAGTCCAGATCGCCAGAGATCCGACCGCAGGCTGCGAATGACTGCCTCCGGCGGGTCAGCACCGAATCTGCTGAGCACATCGGGATCGACCTCTTCCCGACTGGGCTCGAAGAGGCGCGCCCGCTCCGCAAGATCGTCGGGCATCACCTGGCCTGCGGGCCCCTCCTTCCCCGTGAAGAAGCCCTCGGGCAGGTGAATCGACATTTCCGGCGCTGGAGGTATCTCCCCCGGCCAGCCAACGGTTGCCACCTTCAAGCCTAGGCGCCCCAAAATCCTGGGCAGCGTAAGCCGATGGATGACCGTTTCGTCTCGGATCGGCCGGCTCCCGCGGGTTCCCCAGGCATCAAAGCGAATCCCAAGCGGCAAAAGCCGCAGTCCATCGTCCGAGAAGGGCGCGCGGAACTCGTTCTCGCCGAGAAAACGATGCTTGTAGGGGAACGTCCCGGTTGCGATCGCAGCCCAGAGCGCACCGCGCATGGAGGGCCGCAGTGATCGCAAACGGGCGTAGGCGCCCTCGCTCCGCATGCGGGAGAGAAAGGGAAGCCTCTCGACTTCTGCCAAGGGGAGAATAGCGTCGAGGGTTCCGGTATCGATGCCCACGACCACGAGATTGGGGCGCGTCTCCGACTCGACCAGCGTCGCTCGGGGGGTTAGCCCCGGCCGTGGGCGAAACGCGTCTCGACGTTCGAAGGCGGCGTACGCGGATAGCAGCGCGAGACCCGCCAGGAGAGCCCGACTACCCCGACCATACGGACGACGCTGAATGCGATGAATCAACGCCGTGTAGAAGGCGACCATGCCGCTGGCGGTTACCAGAACACCGAGCTTGACCAGGCGAAGATTCATGCCGGGTGGCAGGAAAAACGCGAAGCGGGAGGCGTGGACGAAGGCGCCGACACCGGTCGCAATCAAGACCAGGGTCAAGCTCCAAGGGAGCAGCCGGCGAGCCCGATGGCGGCTCCTCCAAGTCAGCGGCAGATGAAGCGCAAGGCTGACCACGCCGAGAAGGCATGCGTAGTACAGAACCGCACGCGTTACTGTGGCGGCAGAGAAGGGTAGATGGGGGTTCAGGAAGAACAACAAGCCCGCGAGATGCGTGCCTCCCAGTACCCCGGGCAATGCGCCGGCCGCGACAATGTCCCACCGATTCGCTGATCGGCGACCCTCATCGCCCAGCAGATCGCTCTGCTGACGCGAGAAGTCTCGGCCAGCAGGTCCCCGTCCAGCAGAAGCCTCAGCAGCAGAAACCCGGTCAGCGGCAACCGAATCAGTCGATCCGTTCGAAGGTCGCGACACGGGAGATTCGCTCTCTCTCGTCTTGAGCCGGCCCTCGGCTAGAACTGGTAGATCTCGCGCGTCATCTCGATCTCGATGTTCCAATCCTTCTGGAAGACATAGAAATCAAGTGGCACAATGAAGTTGACGTCCATCTTGACCCGGCCGCCTCCCTTCTTGACGACCACGTCCTTCGCGCCGACCGGAAGCTCGAGCTCCGCAGCACGGTCGATGATGAAACGCTCGAGCTTTCGATTCGAGTCCTTCCACCGAAGCTGTGCGGCTTCTTCCATCTGGTCCTTGAGCTTCATGACGGACATCTGAACCGGCACGACCTTCACGGCGACGATAACGACGGCTGTCAGGAAGAGGCTCCACAGCACGCATCCTGCACGACCTTCTCCACGCTCGGAACGCCGCTGCAATCGGGGTGTACCCATCCCACTTCTCCTCGCATTCGATGATTGAGTTTCGGCCAAGCTGTCCACCATCCGATTCCAGCTCGAGCGCCGGCTTCAACGAACCAAGCGAAGGCACCGGCCGAGGCGTACCGAGGCAAGCGAATCCATGACGCTGGCGACAGCGCTGGCAAGTCTATCGCGCCTCGCGGCCACCTGCGGTTGCTCGACCGACCAATAGATCAGCCATGCCCGGCCGACGATATTCTCGGCCGGTACCGGCCCCCAGAAGCGAGAGTCGTACGATTCCTCGCGATTGTCCCCCAAGCAGTAGAAGTGATCCGGCGGCACCTTCAGCGGTCCAATCGACATTGGGCTGCTCGCCGCTCGTGGACTGGCGCTGCGATAGGCACTTTCATCCACCACTCGCTCGTTGATCGACAACCTTCCATCGGAGATGGCGATGATGTCGCCCGGGAGACCTACGCAGCGCTTGACGAAATCCCGCGTGCGATCGGTCGGGAGATGAAACACCACCACATCACCACGCTCGATGGTTCGCCGTGGCAAGAGCCCGGCGAAGAGCCGGTCTTCGTGGGGGGTGCGGAAGATGAACTTGTTGACGAGAATATGGTCGCCTGCCAGGAGGCCGCCGGCCATCGAAGCAGAGGGGATCCGGAAGCCCTGAAGAAAGAACGTTCTCGCGAACAACGCTAGCAGGACCGCGATCAGCAGGGCTTCGGCGTAGGCCTTGAGCCAAAACCACCTTCGACCGGTCCCGCGTCCGTCCGTCATTGCGAACGGGGAGCCGTGCTCGCTGGCCAACGTCAGCGGACGAGATGGAATGTGCGGTCCCAGCGAGTCTTGGTCGGGAATCCAACGAGCGTTCGGAAGAGCTGGCCAACCTTGTGGCGGGTACCATGCCACTCGCCGTCCGGCGTCTCGCCACTGAAAGACCAATAGATGAGCAGCGCCCGACCCTTGATCATGTGACGGGGCACCGCACCCCAATAGCGTGAGTCGTACGATTGGTCGCGGTTGTCGCCGAGAAAGAAGTAGTGCCCCTCGGGAACCTGGAACGGACCGAAGTTATCGCGTGCTCGCACCTGTGGCGTGATGAAGCGGCGGTTCGGAAACACGCGTGGATCGCTGTGAATCGCATAGCTCTCGTCATCGACCAGCTCGTCGTTGACGTAGAGACGCTTATCCGCGACCCGAACCGTATCGCCTGGCTGCCCGATGCAGCGCTTCACCAGGTCGGTCTCCGGGCTCTTGGGTGAGCGGAAGATCACCACGTCACCACGTTCGATATCCCGAAGTGGCAAGATGCTCTTGCCAAATAGGGTGAGGGCCGGACCGTAGATAAAGCGATTGACGAAAAGCCGATCGCCGATCAGCAAGGTGTTCTCCATCGAGCTGCTCGGAATGTAGAACGTCTTGATCAGGAACGTGTTCGAGAAGCCCAGAAAGATCGCGGCGATCAGCAGAGCCTCGAGATACTCGCGGAATCCGGACTTCCGTTCTTCCGTCATCGCGGCGTCCGCATTCTTCGAACCGCTCGTCGCTGCTGTGGTGCTCTTCATCGCGCGGTACTGTACCAAGCCTGGCCCGCGTTGACCCTAGCTCAGCAGTGAAGTATCGTCCCGGCTATGAGCGCGATCGTTGTCGTCACGACTGTTGGAGACGAAAACGAGGGAAACCTCATCGGTCGCGAGCTCGTCGGCCGGCGTCATGCTGCATGTGTGAACATGATCTCCGGCGTTCGCTCGATCTACCGCTGGAAGGGAAAGATCTGCCGCGACAGTGAGTATCTGCTCATCATCAAGACGATGGAGGCAGAATTCGATGCCGTTTCGCGCACGATCCAAGAGCTTCACAGCTACGAGCTACCGGAAATCCTCGCTTTCAACATCGGGCGAGGCGACGCCAATTTCCTCAACTGGGTCGAAGGGAGCCTCGACAAGGCCGCAGCCTTCGAGGAAGAGGAAGATCTCCCCGAACTCGACGGTCTCTAGAAGCCTTCGCCGCACGCCGTCCTGCCTCTTCCGCGAATCGGCGAACAAAACCAGCGCCGTGTCCATCCAGCCCGAGTGACCGGACCTTCACGTCTTGCTCCGCCCGGTCGATCGTCTCAGCAGGCGATGCGCTCCGGGGTCACGAGCTGCGACGTCGGATCCGCCTCGGCCGCCTTGTCGAGCGCTTGCGCCACGTCCCTTTCGAGGTCTTCGTAGGTCTCGATTCCCACTGAAAGGCGAACCAGGCTCTCCGTGATGCCCAGCCGTTCACGTTCCTGGGGTGCCACCGATGCGTGGGTCATGCGTGCCGGCAATGAGGCCAGGCTCTCGACGCCCCCCAGGCTTTCTGCCAAGGCAAAGACCTCGAGACCTTCCAAGAAGGCGTGCGCAGCTTGCGGCGTCCCGAGGTCGAAGGAAATCATCGAGCCGAATCCGGAGGCCTGGCGCCGCTGGACGGCATGGCCGGGATGGCTTTCCAGGCCGGGATAAAGGACGCGCCGAATCAAGGCGTCCGTCCGGCCGACCAGGTAGCCCGCCAGTCGCCGACCGTTCTCCTCGTGACGCGCCATGCGTACCTCGAGGGTGCGCAAGCCTCGCAGGGTCAAGAACGCCTCGAATGGGGCGGCGACTGCGCCGGCACATTTCTGCAAGTAGGCGAAATGAGCACCGAGATCGCCTTCTTGGATGCCGGGCAGCGCGGCCACGGCACCTTGGTAGGCAGACCGGCTGGCGATCAGCACACCGCCGAGCGCGTCGCTGTGACCACCCATGAACTTGGTTGTCGAGTGAAGAACGACGTCTGCGCCCAACTCCAGCGGTCGCTGAAGAAACGGGGACAGGAAAGTGTTGTCCACCGCGAGCAGCGCGTCGTGGCGATGGGCGATCTCAGCCAGCGCAGCGATGTCCGAGATTTCCATCATCGGATTCGAAGGCGTCTCGACGTAGATCATCCGGACCGCGGGGCGCTCGGTCAGGACCTTGGCGACGGTCGAGGCCTGGGTCGTATCGATCCAGTGGAAAACCAGCCCATTCCGCGCCAGAACCTGCTCGAAGAGGCGCCGGGTGCCGCCGTAGACGTCCCGTGAGACGACGACCTCGTCGCCTGGGCTCAGCACGGTCATCAGGGTCGAGATGGCCGACATGCCCGAAGCGAAGGCGTAGCCTGAATCGCCCCCTTCAAGCGCCGCCACGTTGCGCTCGAGCGCGGCACGGGTCGGGTTTTGAACCCGTGCGTACTCGAAGGTTGGCGTGCCATCGAGCGACGGTTGCTCGTAGGTCGAGGTTTGGTAGATGGGAACCGTCACGGCGCCAGTGCCATCTTCGGGGCGCTCGCTGGAGTCGTTTCCGACATGTACGGCTCGCGTGCCGAAGCCACAGTCTGTGGGATTGATCTTCATGTTGGGGCCTCTTCTGGCCACCGCGCGGGTGGCGCAGCGGCTGGGGAGCATCAAGGGTCCAGGTGGCCCTTGGAGATGTAACGCTCGGCGCTATCGGGAAACACGGTGACGACCCGCTTACCAGGGCCCAGCTGTCGTGCAACCTGAAGCGCAGCGAAGCAATTGGCGCCGGACGAGCCACCGATGAGCAAACCCTCGGTTCTCGCCACCAGGCGTGCGGTCGCCAACGCATCGTCGTCGTGGACCATGATCACCTCGTCGATGAGATCGCGGTCCAGCACCTTGGGAAAAAACGAAACACCGATACCTTCGACGGCATGCGGTCCTGGCTCTCCTCCTTGCAGGATCGAGCCGTTGGGTTCGACAGCGACATTGATGCAGTCCGGATTTCGCTCTCGAATGTAGCGTGAGACACCGCTAAACGTGCCGCCCGATCCGACACCGATCACAACCGCGTCAACCCGCCCTTCCATCTGCTGCCAGATCTCGGGACCCGTCGTCTCGTAGTGAATGCCCGGGTTGCCGGGATTCTCGAACTGTTGGGTCACGTACGCCCCCGGAATCTCGGCAGCGATCTCGTGAGCTTTCGCGATCGCGCCCTTCATTCCTTGCTCGCTCGGTGTGCGAATCACCGTCCCGCCGAGGGCCTCCATGAGCTTCTGCTTCTCGATCGAGAAGTGGCTCGGCACACAGAGAATGACCCGGTAGCCCTGCTGTGCGCCGACCAGGGCCAAGCCGATCCCGGTGTTGCCAGCCGTGGGCTCGACGATGGTGCCGCCGGCCTGCAGATGGCCTTCCTGCCGTGCCCAGTCGATCAAACCTCGGCCGAGCCGATCTTTGACGCTGCCTCCCGGTGTCAGGAGCTCCAGCTTCGCGAAGAGCTCGGCGCGTTCGCCAGGCTCGACCCGCGTCATTCGAATCATCGGGGTGTTGCCAATCAGCGCCTCGACGCTGTCGACGACGGCCGGCGGTGCGGAAGGAATCTTGAGCTCGGACCTTGTCATGGGATGCACCAATCTATCAGGGACGGCGTGTGGGAGGGGTGGCTCCTATCGAGCCCCAAATATGGCGAAAGACTGTGGCGAAATCGAGGCGATGGCCGCGGATCGGAAGAATCTTGCCAGATCCATACACGAAGGGACGGCCCGAAGGCCGCCCCTCTCGCTGACCGCTGGTGGGGGGCTAGAGGCTGTGAGCCTCGACCACGCCGCAAGCGATCCGTCCGCCGGCCGCGCCCGTGGGCTGGGACTCCAGGTCGTCCGTGCCGGCGTGGAGAATTACGCCCTTACCAATCACCGAGTTCGCCTCGTTCGGATCGAGAGACAGCAGCGTCGTTATCGCATGGAGCTCACCCGAGCCGTTGTCGCCAATCGAGATGTTGCCGAGATCGCCAGCGTGCCGCTCTTCATCATCGGGGCCGCCATGAATGGTGCCAACCGGGTTGAAATGGCCGCCGGCCGACTTGAAGTCTGGCGAGCTGCAGTCGCCGGTCTCGTGAATGTGGAAACCGTGCTCGCCCGCGCCTTCGAGGCCGGAGACGAATGCCGAGATATGAACACCGCCCCCTGGCGCCGGCTCGAAGGCCACTTCGCCGCGGATCTCGGTCCCTGCAGCGCCGACCAAACGGGCGATTGCCTGGCCCGTCTCGCCAGTACTGCCGCCTGGCTCGACCGCGACCGGAGCCGGTTCCGGCGCCGCCGGTTCCTGCGCAACTTCTTCTGTTTGGCCACCGCCACAGGCTACGAGTCCCATGGGGAGCAGCATCAGGGCAAGCCATTTCAATCGGTTCATCGACAGTTCTCCTGTTCGGTCGTGCACCAAGCCATCATTTCGAAAGCGCGAATTCGTCATCGTTACATCATCCCGAGCTCGAGCTTGGCGGCTTCAGACATCATGCTGGGATTCCAAACCGGATCCCAAACAACCTCGACCGACGCACCGTCTACTCCGGGCACGCCAGCGATTTTGGCTTCGATCTCTCCTGGGAGTGTACCCGCGACGGGGCAACCCGGGGAAGTCAGCGTCATCGTGCACTTGACCTGAGACGCTTCGTCGATCGCGATGTCGTAGATCAGGCCGAGCTCGTAGATGTCGACCGGGATCTCCGGGTCGTACACCGTCTTGAGGGCCTCGACGATGCGAGCTTTGAGATCAGGGGTATCGTCGCTCACGGTTCAATCCTCTCTTTCATCAGGCCGTTTGGCGCGCTGCTTCACGCTTGCACCTACTCGGTCGTGACCGGCGCGCTGTTGGCCGTGGTGTCGGGTGCTGAGGCGGAAGCGCCATCTCCGCTGGCCCCGAGTGCCGCCTCGAGGGTATGCCAGGCGAGGGTGGCGCACTTGACCCGTACGGGAAACTCGCGGACGCCGCCGAGCACCTCGAGCTTGCCCAGGCTGGCGGGAGGCTCGGCCGGTTCGCCGCCCATCAGCAGCGACCGAAACGACGCGAAGATCGCGCGGGCCTCGGCGACCGTCTTGCCTTTGACCGCCTCGGTCATCAACGATGCAGACGCGGTCGAAATCGCACACCCAGCGCCCTCGAAGCGGGCAGCTTCGATGGTTCCCGCGCTTACCCGGAGCTGTACCCGAACGCGGTCTCCACAAAGCGGATTGTGGCCGTCTGCATGGCTCGTAGCGTCGTCGAGGGCGCCGCAGTTTCGGGGCGAACGGTAGTGGTCCAGGATGACCTGCTGATAGAGCTCGCGAAGATCGCTCATACGCCGAAAATCTCCAGTGCGCCACCGATCGCATCCACGAGGCCGTCGACTTCAGATCGGGTGTTGTAGAGCGCGAACGAGGCTCGCGCTGTCGCGGCCAGACCGAAGTGCTCGATCGCCGGCTGGGCGCAGTGATGGCCCGCGCGAACAGCGACCCCTTCGGCATCGAGAATGGTTCCGATATCGTGGGCGTGGATACCCTCCACCACGAACGACACGACAGCCGCCTTGCCAGGGGCGGTGCCGATCAGTCGGACCTGTGGCAGGGTCGACAGTCTCTCCTCGGCATAGTGGAGCAGGTCGTGCTCGTGGGCGGCAATGCGGTCGAGGCCGATCGCGGACACGTACTCGAGCGCGGCGCCCAGCCCAATCGCGCCAACGATATGGGGCGTGCCAGCCTCGAACCGCGAGGGTGGCGGCGCCCAGGAGCTGCCTTCGAACGAGACCGACTGGATCATCTCGCCACCACCTTGGTAGGGCGCCATGTCGGCGAGTCGCTCGCGGCGTCCGTAGAGCAGTCCGATGCCCGTCGGCCCGAAGACCTTGTGACCCGAGATGGTGTAGAAGTCGCAACCCAATGCCTGGACGTCGATGGCGGTGTGAGGTGCGGCCTGGGCCCCGTCGATCATCGTGGGGATGCCGCGCTCTCGCGCCATGCGGACGATCTCGGCAACCGGGTTGACCGTGCCGAGCGCGTTCGAAACATGCACCACAGAGACCATCTTGGTACGCGGTCCGAGTCGCTGCTCGAAGGCGTCGAGATCGAGCGCACCGTGATCGTCGATTGGCGCGGGAACCACGCGCGCGCCCAGCGCCTCGCACACCATCTGCCAGGGAACGATGTTCGAATGGTGCTCCATGCGGGTCACCAAGACTTCGTCCCCCGCGGTCAGTCGGGGCGCCAAGAAGCTCTGCGCGACCAGGTTGATCGCCTCGGTCGCACCGCGTACGAAGACCATCTCGTCCGCGCTCGATGCACCGAGAAACCGCGCTCCCACAGCGCGGGCGTTCTCGTAGGCCGTGGTCGCATTCTGCGACAGCGTGTGAACGCCTCGGTGCACGTTGGCATAGTTCTTGGTGTACGCGTCCGATAGTGCGTCGATCACCGCACGCGGCTTTTGTGCGGAAGCCGCGCTGTCGAGAAACACCAAGGGCTTGCCGTGAACCAATTGGTTCAGGCCGGGGAAGTCAGCGCGGATCGCCGCGAGATCCAGCGCGGACCGATCCTCGTGGATGGGCGGCAGGGTCACTGATTCCATTCTTTCCCCCTCGATTGAATCGTCGGCCCGATGAGTAGGCCGCACGCCCGGCTCAGAGCGCCTGGAAACCGGGCGTCACGCGACCCGCGGCTGCCTACACGGCCTGGCGTACCACGTCGCCCTTGGGCAGGCGCGTGAACAAGAACTCCTCGAAGCCCGTTCGAATCGCATCGAGACGGATCTCTTGGAGAACCTCGGCGGCGAAGGCGTAGGTCAGCAAGCTCTTGGCTGCTTCCTCGCTGATGCCCCGCGAGCGCAGATAGAAAATGGCTTCGTCTTCCAGGTGACCCGTGGTCGAGCCATGGGTGCAGCGAACGTCGTCCGCAAAGATGATCAGCTGCGGGTTCGATGACACCATCGCGTTCTTCGACAGCAGCAAATTGCGGTTCGACTGCTTGGCGTCGGTCTTTTGGGCGTCCTGGTGGACATGGATGGTGCCGTTGAAGACGGCCCGCGCGTGTTCTTCGAGAACGCCCTTGTAGAGCTCGTAGCTGTGGCAGTTCGGGAAGGCGTGATCGACGAACATGTGGTGATCGACGTGCTGAGTGCCGCGGCCGAGGTAGAGGCCATTGAGCGTGCACTCGATGCCCTCGCCGGCCAGCATCGCCCGGATGTCGTTGCGCACCAGCGCACCACCGTGCGAAAGCGAGTGCGAGAAGACATAGCTCGAGCGCGCCTGATGGCTCTTCTGCATCGCCATGTGGAAGGCGTCGGTGGACTCTTCCTGCAGCTTGTAGTGGTCGACGATCGCATTCTGCGCCGCTGCGATCTCGGTGACCGGGCAGGTGAAGTAGTGCTGGCCGGTGTGGCCGGCGTAGGTCTCGATTACCGTGACCTGGCTGTTCTCTTCCGCCACGATCAGATTGCGCGGGTAGCACACCGACGGTGCCTCTCCCGGTTGGTGGCCGATCAGCATGACGTGAATCGGTGCCTCGACGACCACTCCGCGTGGGATGTAGACGAACGCGCCATCTTCGAGCCAGGCTTGGTTGAGCGCCGCGAACGGGTGCTCGTCGATCGGTGCATAGCGTCCGAGATGCGCTTCGATCACCTCCGGGTGGGATTCGATGGCTTCCGCCAGGCTCGAGACCACGGCTCCCTCGGGAAGGGTCGCGGCGGACCGCTCGAGGGCCTCGGCGCGGCGGCCGCCGACCAAGACCAGCTCTGTGCAGCCCGGCACGGCGAACGGCTCGACACGCGCGCGATCGACACCTTCGACACCCGTCGTGCGGTCGAACGTACCTTGCGCGATGCGCCGAACGTTGGTCTTGCGCCAGGCTTCCTGGCGTGTGGTCGGGAAGCCTAGGTCACAGAAGCGATCGAGCCCGCTCTTGCGCAGGTTGACGACGTGCTCTGGCTGGTTGCCGAGCTGGCGCGCGAAGCTTTCGTAGCCTGCGAGATGGGCGCTGGTGGAGTCGCGAACGGCGTCCATGGCAAGCACCTAGGCCGTCGCCGCGGCGGCGACGTCATTCTCGAGCCAGGAATAGCCCTTCTCTTCGAGCTCGGTGGCCAGCTCCTTGCCCCCGGTCTGGACGATCCGTCCGTCGAGCAACACGTGCACGACGTCGGGGACAATGTAGTCGAGCAGCCGCTGGTAGTGGGTGATCACCACGAAGGAGCGGTTCTCGTTGCGCATGGCATTGACGCCGTCCGAGACGATTCGCAGGGCATCGATGTCGAGACCGGAGTCCGTCTCGTCGAGCACGGCAACCTTGGGATCGAGCACGGCCATGTGGAAGATCTCGTTACGCTTCTTTTCGCCGCCGGAGAAGCCGTCGTTGACCGGCCGACCAAGAAGCTTCTCGTCCATCTCGACGAGCTTCATCTTCTCGCGCGCCAGCTTGAGGAAGTCCACGGCGTCGATCTCGTCCTCTCCACGATGCTTGCGCACCGCGTTGAGGGCTGCCTTGAGGAAGTAGGTGTTGGAAACCCCCGGGATCTCGACCGGGTACTGAAAGGCCAAGAAGAGACCCTCGCGCGCTCGCTCCTCGGGCGCCATGTCGAGTAGGTCCTCCCCGCCGAACGCGACCGAGCCCTTGGTGATCTCATAGTCCTCGCGGCCGGCCAGCACCTGGGCCAAGGTGCTCTTGCCCGAGCCATTGGGTCCCATGATTGCGTGGACCTCGCCGGGTTTGACCTCGAGGTCGATCCCCTTGAGGATCGCCTTGTCCTCGACTTCGACGTGCAGATTCTCGATCTTCAGCATGACTTCGTTCTCTATCTTTCAGGGCTCCGCAAGCGAAGCCTCGTCATTCTTGTTCTGCTAGACGCGTGGGTTGCGAGCGCCATGGGATGAGCTGTAAGGCGCCTGGACGCAGGCGATGCAGAGCATCGTCGAGGCCAGGCAACGCGGCAGATCGCTCCTGCCGCCGCGACCCACTAGCCGACGGAGCCTTCGAGGGACACTTCGAGCAACTTCTGCGCTTCGACCGCGAACTCCATGGGCAGCTCGCGGAAGACCTCCTTGCAGAAGCCATTGACGATCATCGACACCGCATCCTCGGTTTCGATCCCGCGGGAGTTGCAGTAGAAGATCTGGTCTTCACCGATCTTCGACGTCGTGGCCTCGTGCTCCATGCGTGCCGTCGGGCTTTGGACGTCGATGTACGGGAAGGTGTGCGCGCCGCAGCGGTCGCCGAGCAGCATCGAATCACACTGCGAGAAGTTCCGCGCGTTCTCGGCGCTCGCCAAGATCTTGACCTCGCCGCGGTAGGTGTTCTGTCCGACGCCGGCGGAAATGCCCTTGGAGACGATGGTCGAGGACGTATCCCGGCCGACGTGGATCATCTTGGTTCCCGTGTCGGCCTGCTGGTGGTTGTTGGTCAGCGCCACGGAATAGAACTCACCGACCGAGCCGTCTCCCTTGAGAATGCAGCTCGGGTACTTCCACGTGATCGCCGAGCCGGTCTCTACCTGGGTCCAGGAGATCTTGCTGCGGTGACCGGCGCACAAACCGCGCTTGGTCACGAAGTTGTAGATGCCGCCCTTGCCGTTCTTGTCACCGGGGTACCAGTTCTGGACGGTCGAATACTTGATCTGCGCATCGTCGAGCGCCACCAACTCGACCACGGCGGCGTGTAGCTGGTTCTCGTCCCGCATCGGCGCGGTGCAGCCTTCGAGGTACGAGACGTACGAACCTTCGTCAGCGACGATCAGGGTGCGCTCGAATTGGCCAGTGTTCATGGCGTTGATCCGGAAGTACGTCGAGAGCTCCATGGGACAGCGCACGCCCTTCGGGATGTAGACGAAAGAGCCGTCGGAGAAGACTGCGGCGTTCAGCGCGGCAAAGAAGTTGTCGCGCCGAGGAACCACCGAGCCGAGGTACTGCTTGACCAGCTCGGGATGTTCCTGAATCGCCTCGGACATCGAGCAGAAGATGATGCCCAGCTCGGCGAGCTTGCCTTTGAATGTCGTGGCCACCGAGACACTGTCGAATACAGCGTCGACCGCGACGCCCGCGAGCATCTCCTGCTCACGCAGAGGAATGCCGAGCTTCTCGTAGGTGGCCAGCAACTCGGGGTCCACCTCGTCGAGGCTTTTGGGGCGATCGTCGTCGGACTTGGGAGCCGCGTAGTACGTGATGGCCTGGTAGTCGACGGGTGTGTACTTGACCATGGCCCAGGTGGGCTCGCTCATCTCTTTCCACACCTGGAAGGCTTTGAGCCGCCACTCCAGCATCCACTCCGGCTCGTTCTTCTTGGCCGAAATCAAGCGGACCGTGTTCTCGTCGAGGCCGGGCGGAATCGTCTCTTGTTCGATATCGGTGACGAAACCAAACTCGTACTCGCGGTTGGCGAAACGCTCGAGGGTCTCGGTACTGGTACTCATACCCGTCTCCGTCTGGTTACAAGGGCGAGGCGTGGAGCCGTCAAGGCTGGAGCTCGGCGGGGCGTCCGCCAAGCTGTACGAGAGGTTGGACCAAAGGCAAGGCGAGGTCGGCGAGGGTGATCTCTTCGAGCGCCCCGCGAACCGCCTGGTTGATCTTCTGCCAGTTCTCCTTGACCCCGCAGACGTCTTCTTGGCTGCAGGATCCCGGAGCATCCTCGATGCACTCAGTAAACGCGATCGGGCCATCGAGAGCCTCGATCATCGATGCCACGGTGATGGCATGCGGTGCGTGTGCCAGGCAGTATCCGCCCTTGACGCCTCGGTGCGAGGCGAGCAGACCTTCCTTGGCCAGAAGCTTGAGGATCTTGCTGACCATCGGCAAGGGAATATCCGTCTCGGCAGAGAGGTCGGGAGCCGAGAAGCGGCGCTCACGGTCAGTTGCCATGCGGGTCATCAGAACCACGCCGTAGTCGGCTTGCTTGGTCATGCGTAGCATGTCGAATGTGTCCTGAGCTCTTGGGACGCCGAATTGGCCGTGCGAAATCTGGACGAAATCGGTCCCGATTGATCATGATACCAATGCGGAGCCTGCTGTCAAGGGGGCGGGACGTCTGAAGGCTCGAACTATCATCGCTTTGTTGTTAGGCTGAAAGCACCGCTCAGACAGGCCATGTGCCGAACCCTCGCGCCACGCCCGGGGCACGTTCTTGAACCTACGATCCGTCCTACGCTTTCTCGGTCGAATGCTGCTGATACTGGCCGCAGCCGAGCTTCTTCCCGAGCTGGTTACCCTCTGGTATCGGGAGACCCAGGGATCGATGGCCTTCGCCAGCACGGCTGCGCTCACTGGTCTGCTCGGCCTGCTCTTTCTCTACCTTGGGCGCGGAGCAGGCGCGCTGTACCGGCGTGAGGGCATCTTGATCGTGGTGGCAGGGTGGGCGCTGGCATCGGTGTCCGGAGCATTGCCCTACCTGTTTACGGGCACCGTCCACTCACCGGTCGATGCGTTGTTCGAGTCCGCGTCAGGATTCACCACGACCGGCGCCTCGATCATGACCAACATCGAGGCAGCCAGCCGAGGCATTCTGTTCTGGCGCAGCTTCACCCAATGGCTCGGCGGGATGGGCATCGTCGTACTTTTCGTCGCCTTGCTCCCCGAGCTCGGTCCCGGTGCCCGCTTCGTCTACAAGCTCGAGGTGCCGGGGCCCACGGCAGAAACGCTGCATCCGCGTGTCGCGGATACGGCGAAGGCGCTCTGGCGGATCTACCTGGGGCTCACCGGCGCGCTCGTGGTCCTGCTTCTGCTCGCCGGCTTGACCCCGTACGACGCCATCACCCATGCGTTCTCGACCCTCTCGACCGGTGGCTTCTCGGCCCACGATGCGTCGATCGCAGCCTTTGAATCGCCACTGGTCGAAGCGCTGATCATCGTCTTCATGGTGATTGCCGGCGTCAACTTTTCGCTCTACTACGGCCTCCGCCGCGACCGTGGCCGGCGGCTGTGGACGGATCCCGAGTTCCGTCTCTACATCAGCGTGATCATCGTCTTCACGGCCTGGATCAGCTGGGACCTGCTGGCTAGCGGCCGATTCGGTGATCGTGGCACGGGCCAGGTGATCCTCGATGCTGCCTTCCAGGTGGCATCGCTGATCACCACCACCGGCTACGCCACGGCCGACTACGACCAGTGGCCGAGTGTGTCGCGGGTCCTTCTGGTGATTCTGATGTTCCTGGGTGGCTGTGCGGGCTCGACTGCGGGCGGCCCGAAGATCATCCGCATGGTGATGGGCTTCAAGGCGGCCTTGCGCGAAGCACGGTTGATCTTCTCGCCGAATGCGATCGTGCCGATTTTCATCGGCCGCAAAGCCGTGCCCGAGGGCGTCGTGCGCAGTGTCGTCGGCTTTTTCGTGCTCTACGTCACGATCTGGGCGGTGGGAACCGTGCTGTTGACCATTGGCGGAACCGGCTTGAAGACCTCGGCCACGGCCGCGATCGCTACCCTCGGCAACATTGGCCCGGGCCTCGATGGTGTCGGTCCGACCGCCAACTTCGCCTTCTTCAGCGGCTGGCAGAAGCTGGTCATGGTGGTCCTGATGTGGCTAGGCCGCCTCGAGGTCTACGCCATCGCCGCGCTCGTCATCCCGGCCTTCTGGCGGCGGTAGCCCGCGAAGGACGGCGCGCGCCGGTAGGGGTCATCGACCGACGACCGATGGGTCCGCGAGAATGCGCAACGCGCCCTTGTCGACGCCGATGTCGACCGGCCCCGCGAGTGTGCGCGCATCACCATCGATCTGCCCGACTGTCGACAGCGGCGGGATGATGCGCAGGGTATCGGTCGTCAGGTATTCGGTGTCGGCGCGGCCGAGGTGCCGTCCCAAGGCCAGATCCCGTGCGAAGCCCAGCGTGGCGAGCCGGCCTCGGCCACGAAACGCCACGAGGTCGAGCTTGCCGTCGTCGAGGCGAGCCTCGGGAGCAATGCGGAAGGAGCCACCGTAGAACGCGATGTTGCTGGCCACGACCAGACTCGCTTCGATCGTCCGGCTCGCCACCTCGACACGCATCTGCGGGTAGCCATAGCGCCACCAAGCCTCGAGGCCGGCGATGCCGACGCCGAGCTTGCCGAATCGGCGTTTGAGCGCCGGCCGCACGCAGGTCAGCGCTGCGGCATCCATCCCGACCGACGCCATCATCAAGAACGGCTCGTCGTTCCACCGCCCGACGTCGACGCGAACCGGTACGAGACTATCGGCGCGCGCGGCGACACGCTCTGCACGCGCCGATAGTCCGAGCGCGTAGATCATGACGTTGGCCGTACCGGTCGGCAGGAAGCCGAGCGCGACCTCGCTACCGATCAACCCGGTCGCCGCTTCGCGCAATGTTCCGTCGCCGCCCAGGGCAAAGACCGCATCGACACCTTCTTGCGCCGCCGCGCGGGCGATGGCCGTAGCGTCTCCAGGAGACTGGGTCGCTCTCGGCTCGGTGTCGAAGCCGCCTTGCCCAAGCGT
>CALFAM010000129.1 GCA_937948815.1 uncultured bacterium | reverse complement strand
GACTCGGGTCGGGTCGTGCAGTGTTTCCTGCCTCCTCGAATTCGACTCTTGCCTCCAAGAATGCATCCCGAACGACCTGGCCTGCGTTTCCGACTGTCAAGACAGCGTGCGCCTTTGCCGCCGGGACTGCCGCAACTGACGCCCGAACGTGACGAGTACCGATCCTGGCCCTCGCGCCCGGCCGGCTCGACCTGATCGATCGGCGTGATGGGGTCGACCTCATCACGTCGGCAGGCCGGGTTCTTCGCGTGGCCTACGGTAGCGCCGAAGCCCAAGCATGAAAGCGTCGGCGCTGCCGGTTCACATCGCTGCTCGAATGGCGTCGATGAGCCAACAGGATCAACGTCCGACCCGTCGACGGGTCCATCCACACGCTTCCGCCAGTGAATCCGACATGTCCCAAGGCGGCGGCTGACAGCGCCGGCCCCGCACTGCCCCGCACCCGCCGCCGCGCCCAACCGAGGGCAAAGGGGCCCCGCCCTGCGAGCGCCCGCCTCGCACGATCCTGCCCCAAGAATGATTCCGGTTCGCGCCAAGCCTCCGCCAACTTCAGAAGGTCGCGAGCCGAGCCGAACAGACCCGCGTGCCCGCCGAGCCCACCCATGAAGCGTGCATTGCCGTCTTGCACCATGCCCCGGCGCCACACGGTCTCGGTTTCGAGTCGATGACCCTGTGCCGCGGCGAGCCGAACTTCCGCGCCATTGTCGAGCCGGCAAGCTACGACATGGTCTCCGACCCCTGGCGACGGTCCGGTCGACGACATGCCGAGCGGACGGGTCACGTGTTCCGCGACCAGGTCTGCCAGGGAACCGTCGAGCGCACGCTCGGCGAGCAGGCCCCAGAGGATGTAGCCGAGGTCGCTATAGGTTCCAGGGCGCGTCCCGAGCAGCGCAACGCCCTCCTGGGAACGACCGCCGCTGAGCAGCAGCGCAAGAACCTCGGAAGGCGTCCGGCAGCGCACCATCAGCGGCGTCCAGGCGGCCAGGCCAGCGCGGTGGCGAAGCAAGGTTCCGACCTGAACCCGGGCCAGATCAGGATGGACATCCACAACCAGGTCGCCGATCCGAGCCCGGGACGACAATGCGCCGCAGCGATCCAGACGCAGCGCCAGCGTTGCGACGATCGGCTTGGTCAGCGAGGCGAGGTCGAATTGGCTGTCGAGGGTTGGCACTCGACCATCGTCCGGGGCGTGCGTTCCCCATCCCCCCGACGCGAGGATTCGGCCATGCGCGACAACCAAGGCGACCGCGGCACGGGCGGGCAGGTCGCTACCGAAACGAGCCAGAAACGCCGAACAGGCATCGCCCGCGCGTGCGGCATCTGGGCTGGATTCATCCGGCACGCCTGCGATGCGGGGCTAGTCGAGACCGTAGTTGGCGGGATGGCCGGTTTGGAAGACGACCACGGTCTCGCCCGCGCGGATCGTGCCGCGCGCCACCAAATCGTCGACCGCCGCCATGCACGCAGCGCCTTCCGGGCCGAACAAGCGTCCTTCCTGGGCGCTGAGCCGGGCAAGGGTCGGCGCGATGCGCGCCTCGTCGATGGCGACGGCGGAGCCGCCGGTCGCGTAGAGCGCTTCGAGCACCAGGCGATCACCAAGGGACTTCGGGACCCGTAGGCCCCACACTTCGGTACGCGCTCCTTCCCACGGCTTGGCATGGGGCTCATCCTGCTCGAAAGCGCGCACCATCGGCGCGCAGCCGGCCATCTGGACGACGCAGAAACGCGGGCGCTTGCCGGTGACGCACCCCAGCCGCTCGAGCTGGTCGAATGCGCGATGCATGCCGACGATGCCGGTGCCGCCACCCGTGGGATAGACAATCCAATCCGGCAGCTGCCAATCGAGCTGCTCGGCAAGCTCCAGCCCCATGGTCTTCTTGCCTTCGACCCGGTAGGGCTCGCGGAAGGTCGAGACCGTGAAGTAGCCGTCGTCTCGCTCGGCCAGGCGTCCTGCCGCGTCGACCAGCGTACCCGGCGAAAAGAGCACCTCGGCGCCGTAGGCCTGGCAACGGGAGGCCACCACCGCCGGGGTGTCTTCCGGCAGGGCGACGCGCGCTGGCAAGCCCGAGGCTGCAGCATAGGCACACAGAGACAGCGCGGCGTTGCCGGCGCTTGCCAGCTGCACGCCCGGGACGCCGAGCTCGCGCGCCCGATTGACTGCCAACGACAAACCACGGTCCTTGAACGAGCCCGACGGATTGCCCGCTTCTTCCTTGAGCAACAGCCGAATACCATCCGGTGCGCTGCGCCGCAGGGTGACTATCGGGGTGCCGCCTTCCCCGAGATCGACCCGATTGTCGAAATCGGCCATCGGCAGCAGCTCGCGGTAGCGCCAGAGGGTCCAGGGCCGATGACCGAGTGACGTCTGCCAGGCCGCGCCATCGCGCCCTGCGAGATCGTAGTCGACCAACCACGGCGCGTCGCGGGGCGAAAGCGTCGCGAGTTGGTCGACCGGCGCGGTGTCATCGCCCACACTGCATTGCAGGCCACGGGCCCAGGAACTCAAGTTCGTCATAGCGGGTCGATGCTAGCAGTCCTAGGTCCAATCGTGCCCGCATCAGCGAGCCCTGGGATACACTCCCGTCTGCTGGCCGGCAGGGGATGAGAGCTGGGTATTCATGGAAACCATCGGCAAGTACCAAATTCTCGACACGATCGGTTCCGGCGGCTCGTCCGTCGTGTTCAAAGGCTACGACCCCGACATCAAGCGCGTGGTCGCGATCAAGGTCTGCTCCTTTCGCGACGAAGAAACCCGCGCCCGCTTCTACCATGAAGCCGAGATCGCCGGCCGCCTCTCTCACCGCAACATCACCGCCATCTTCGAGTTCGGCGTCGACCAGCGAACGCCGTTCCTGGTCGAGGAATACCTACCGGGTGCCGACCTGGCGCAGCTCATCCGCCGGCGCGAGCCGGAGGTCTTGGAAGAGAAGCTCGACATTCTTCTCCAGATTGCGGATGGTATGGCCTATGCCCACCGCCAGGGCGTGGTCCACCGCGACATCAAGCCGGCCAACGTTCGCGTGCTCGACAACGGCCGAGCCAAGATTCTCGACTTCGGCACCGCCAAGGTCTACGGCAGCCAGTCCGGCCTGACAGACGTCGGGATGACCATCGGCACGGTCGCCTACCTGGCACCCGAGCGCATGCGCGGTCAGCCCGCCCTGCCCAGCGCCGACGTCTTTGCATTCGGGGCGCTCGCCTTCGAGCTGATGACGTTCCAACGCGCCTTCGAAGGCGACCAGATTCCGGTGGTGATCGAGCGCGTGCTGTCCGAATCGGCGCCCCGCCTGGCGGATCGATGCGAGGAGTGCCCTGATGGCCTCGGCACGATCATCGACCGCTGCCTGGCCAAGGAACCTGAGGAACGGTACCAATCTGGCGTCGAGCTGCTGGCCGATCTCGAATCCATGCGCGATTCCTGGCACGCGCCGGAACGCCCGGCGACGCGGGTCGAAACCCGAGCCGCCCCAGCGCTGATCGCCCGAATCGAGAAGCTCTTCGCCAACGGTCGCGAAGATCGCGCGAAGCTGTTGCTCGAAGAAGCGCTCGAGATTGCTCCGGAAGACGAGGACGTGTGCCGGCTTGCAGTCGACCACGGCCTGATTCTCGGGGTCACTTCCGCCGAAGAATCCGGCACCCTTGCCCCTTCGGCCGACGAGGATCCCTCGATCGAAGACGCTCTTCATGGCACGTCGGCCGACGAGCGGTCGGCGAATCAGCCAGCACCGGCCGACGACGATGACGATCGCCAGGCGCAGGCTGCCGAAGGCATCCAGATCTTGGTCAACGAGGGCAAGCTCATCGAGGCGGCGAGAGCCTTGGCCTTTGCCACGCGCCTGTTCAACGACTTCCAGCCAGCATCCGGGTTGGCGCGCTCCCTCATCGAACGGTTGCGCAGTGCCGTCGTCGATGTTCGTCACGGTGCCCTGCGTCAAGCCCATCACCTTGCCGTCACCCTCCGCGGCCTCGAAGCCGACGCTCGACTCGACCCCGATCTCGCGGAGCATCTTGCCGAGACCGCAGAAGAGCTCGCCCCGGGTCGCACGTCAGTGCTTCAGGCGGCAGCCACCGCGCGCCAGCGCAGTGCCGGAGGCAAGCGGGACGAGCGCACTTCAGAAGCGATCGCCAGTATCGAGAGCTTGATCGCCGCGCGCCAACCGGACATGGCCGCCCAGGCACTGGCCTTCGCCATCGAACGATACGGTGACTTCGAGAAGGCCACCGTTCTCGCCCAGCGAATCGACCACGCGCGGCGCATCGACCAAGAGTAGCTCGAGCCGTCTACGCTCGCCATGCTTGCCAACCGAAGGGAACGGGCCGACGCACGGAAACGGGCTCAGCCCGTTGGCCGTGCGTGGTAGCATCCGCCGACTCTCCGGGGCACATTCAATGGACACGGTCGGCAAGTACCAGATCGTCGAGAAAATCGGCGCGGGCGGTTTCAGTGAGGTCTACAAAGGCTTCGATCCGCTGATCAAGCGCCATGTCGCGATCAAGACTTGCACGGCAAGAGATTCCGAGCTGCGCAGCCGCTTTTTCCAGGAAGCGGAGATCGCGGGCCGCGCACAGCACAGGAATATCGTCACCGTCTTCGATTTCGGCTTCGAAGACGAGATGCCGTACCTGGTGCAGGAATACCTCACGGGTGAAGACCTCGACCGGATGGTCAAACGCGGCGACACGATCGCGCTGGCCACCAAGCTCGACCTGCTGCACCAGATCGCCCTCGGTCTCGCGCATGCCCACGAGCAAGGCATCATCCATCGCGACATCAAGCCCGGGAACGTCCGCATTCTCGAGGACGGCACGGCCAAGATCATGGACTTCGGCATTGCCAAGTTCTTGCAAGAGGACACCAACCTCACCAAGACCGGCATGACCGTGGGTACCGCCGCCTACCTGGCGCCGGAGCAGATTCGTGGCCATTCGGCGGACCCGCGCACCGACGTCTTCTCCTTTGGCGTGCTCGCCTATGAGCTGCTGACCTATCGTCGCCCCTTCGCAGGCGAGCAGATCTCAGCGGTCCTCTACCAAATTCTCAATGAGAAGCCCCGCGAGCTGGTCGCCTCGGTGGCACACTGTCCGCCCAAGCTCACCGAGCTGGTGATGCGGTGCCTGCGCAAGGACGCAGACGACCGACCAGCCAACGGTGGCAGCCTGGCGCGTGCGCTCGAATCCATCCAGCGAAACCTCGGCGGCGGAGAGGCCGCCGTTGACGACCTGGACGAGGCGGGAACCGTCCCCTTCGACCTGCCCTCGCCCGAAGTTGTTGCGGGCTCGCCGGTGATCGAGCCCGCTGCACAGACGAGCGTGGCCGAGGTCGCCCTGCGAGCGCAGCGAATCAGCGAGACCATCCAGGCGCCCATGGCCGGAGTCTCCCGGTCACGCCAAACCCAGGCGCGGCAGGCCAAACGCTCCAGCCTGCCGATCGGCCTGCTGGTCGCTCTCATCCTCGCCGTCGCGGCGGCCGCCGCGGTCTGGCTGACACGAAGCGGCGCGCCGCCTACCGCGGAAATCCAAGTTGCTGAGCAGGATGCTCCCCACGTGCCGGGTAGCGATGGTGCTGCGCGTGATACTTCCGGGCTCGAGGCCGAGGCCGGAAACCCGAACGAGCCCAGCCAGGCCCAGGAGAGCACCGAAACGCCACCTCCGGATGCAGCGATCACGGCTGAACCGCCCGGCGACGAGGCACCCACGACCAGCCCGCAGACCGATTTGGCGACTGCCGAGCCGGCAGCCCCTCCCCCAGCCGCGGTGCCCCCACCGCCG